>CAZPHK010000087.1:0-18851 GCA_964586015.1 uncultured Acidobacteriota bacterium
AATACGTATAAATTACTTAAAGAATTAAGCTTACAGTTAAGTTAACAGCATTGGGACGGACCAGGACAATGCACTGATATGAAATGAGATAGTCTCATTTTCACCTTCAAAAACACGCATTACACGCAGAAAACAGACCTTTTTTCTACTTCTAAGAAATAAGATTAAATCCCGAATACAAATCACCATGTTTTTCTGAAAAGAACGGGATGGGAGCGGGCCGTGATTGTCAGGACTAGGTTCCCATACAACTCGATAACCTCTTAGATCTGAAACCTGCAACGGTTTTATGTTTTAACGTTCAACGTGTAACTTGCAACGGCTTTATGTTTTTACCTGCAACGTGTAACGTTCAACGTGCAACGTAAAACGCCCACACGATTTTATTCCAATCTTCCTCTTTCGAGCAGTCCGTTTATGTAGCTCCGTATCTCATATCCTGCGCCGTCGGTAGTGAAGGTGATCGCCCCTTGATTCGGCGTTTGATAGACCCGCACGCCATGCTTCAGCAAACGATGCAGGACATCGGGAGAAGGGTGGCCGAAAGGATTGTTGCGTCCCGCGGAGACGACGGCCCATCGGGGTCGGCTGGCATCGAGGAAGGCGGACGAGGTTGCGGAACGGCTGCCGTGGTGGGCGATCTTCAATAAAAGGCAGCCGAGATTCGCCGGATGAGCCAGCAACTCCGTTTCTCCCCGTTTTTCCAGGTCTCCCGTCAGAAGGGCTGTGAAATGCCTGTACGAAAGGGAGAGGACCATGGAACTGTCATTCGTGGAAGGTTTCACCGGGTAGGATTGGGGGTGGAGGACGCGAACGGTGACGGCCCCCACTTTTTCTTCCATGCCTGCATTTACGGAAGTTGACCCCACCTTCCGTTGCCGTGCGATCCGCAGGATGTTCGACAGAATCGGGTCCGGCGTGCATTGCGGATAATCGAGACGCGCGACTTTGAAGTTTTTGAGCAGGGCAGGAATTCCGCCCGCATGGTCGATGTCGGTGTGCGACAGTATGACGCGGTCCGGATTTCCGGCCCACTTGTGCCATAGATATCGGCTGACAACAGCCTCGCCTGTATCCAGGCCGCCGCGGGAGTCTTCGCCGGAGGGGGCCCGCCTGAGCCCTCCGGCGTCGAGGATCCATAAACGTTCGTTCGGAAAACGGATGACGATGGAATCGCCTTCACCGACATCCAGGAATGTCAGAGACAGGCAGGAATTTCTCGTTAGTCCCCGTCCTGTTATTGCGGCTGGTATTATGTCTCTGATCTCATGGCGTAAGGTTTTATAGATAGTGGAAGATCCGAACGCCGTAACGGCAAGCAGGACGAAACTGAAACCGCAGGGAATCCAGAACCGTTTCCATCTGAAAAATTTCCATAAGAACAGCAAAAGGATTCCGGCCAGGATTACCGGGGCCGGAGGGGTCGGACATCGCTGCCATGAACCCGGAATACTATTGATATGCCCTGTCAATTTGAGGAGAAAAGAAGCGGATATTGCGGCAAGATTTACCGGCGTCGAACCGCAGAAGGCTATATCGGATGCGGTGGCGGCCAGTATGCCCGATGCAAGGGTAAGGGAAGCGAAGGGGACGATTATCGGATTCGACAGCGGAGCGATCCAGCTTATACGGTTGAAATAATATGCGATCAGGGGCGCGATCCATATCTGCACCGAAATCGACAGCAGAATCATGCTGCCGACGGCGATTCCTGTATATGCTGCAATGCGCGACACGACGAAAAACATTCCGGAAACCCGGAAGGGAAGAGCGTCGCTTGCCCATTCGGCGAATAGTTCGAATCCTGTCCGCAGCCTTCGGCCCCATCTGTAGACTGGAGTCGGTTCCAGAAACAGCCGGTCCGGATTCCCCGCGTTTTTCAGGGGGGCCAGCGCGGGTTTCACCCAGCGGTTGATTGCCGGAAGGGCAGTCAGAACGATCGCCGATACGGAGAGAAAGGAAAGCTGAAAGCCTGTTTGGTGCAGCCTGTCCGGATGTGCCGCCAGCAGTATCAGAGCTGCGGAAAAAATTATGTTCGCGGCATCGGCCGTACGCAGAATCAGCCGGCCGGCCAGATACAGGAGAAACATCCACAGGCAGCGGATGATTCCGGCCTGAAATCCGACAATCTCCGCATAGAAAAGGATGATTCCGGCCGCGGACAGGTAGCGGAATCTTTCCGGCATCCGTAAGGATTCGGCCAGCATGAGCCATACCCCCGCGATCCATGCGACGTGGAGCCCGGAAACCACCAGGATGTGAAAAGCTCCTGCATTCTGAAACATTTCCCGCGTTTCATTGTCCAGCGCCGAATAGTCTCCGACCAGCAGGCAGGCCAGAATCGCCGCCGCCCGCCTGTTCCCGCCGTTGCGAACCGGCTCCAGAGTTTCGCGCACCTGCCTGCGAACCGCATTCACAAACGGAATCAGCGGGTTGGACGAATCCGGCGATACGGATTCCATCAATCTCGGCGACTTGATCCTGCCCGACAGGAATATGCCGCGTCGGGCAAGGGACAGGACTCTGTCGGTGGAACCCGGATTTTCAAAATTCCCCGGGAGCTTCCACACTGCCCAGGATCTTATTGCAGTTCCCGGAACTAACGAATAGCGCAGTTGCCTTTGATCGAAGGAATCCGGGATCGCGACTCTGAGAATGCCTCGGCCTTCTGCGGAGATCCATGTGTTGTTTTTCCGGAAGCGGAGAAGCTTTACGACGACTTCAATTTCTTCGCCGAACAGGGGGCTGCCTTCGAGTATGCGTCCCTCAAAAAGAACCGGCTCGTTCAGAGGAAAATCCTGACGGGACAGAAGGCGGCGCAGATCCTGTGCGCCGTACCCGTCGCGATGCGCAAGCCCCATGAGAAGCCCCACGGATAAAATGGCTCCTTGAGCGAGAATGAAAGTCAGGAGCGCCCTGTTTCTGAGGTATGAAAGAAAGGATATTGCAATCAGGATTGCGGCTGCCGCGGCGAAACCGCCGAATGCATAAGGCCCGCAGAGCGATGAGAGGCCGATGCCCGCTGCAAAGGATATCGTTACCGGAACAACGGGCCTGACCGATTGAAGGCGAAGCAGGGATACTGAACGCGGCTCTCTCATGGCATGTATGTTTCAAAGCTGCCTCCGGTATTTCTCATTTATAAAAGTCGAAAGTCAAAGATCTAAGGTCCAAGGCATCGTGTCGAAGGTTAATGAAGGGTGTTCGGTAATGGATCTGGACCCGCATTTTGTTCGGGTCTTACCGGCGTTTCAGGCGCACCACAGTCTCGAAATGGTAAGTTTGGGGGAACATGTCCAGGCCCTCAATCCGGTCGATCCGGTATTCTTCGGGTGAAATACAGGATAGATCGCGGCACAGGGTCTGCGGATCGCATGAAACGTAAAGGATTGTCCCGGGCGACAACGCGCGAATTTTTTCCATCACGCCGGCACCTGCTCCGGTGCGTGGAGGGTCAAGCAGAATGAGATCGATGTCGGGCATGTCGCTGGAAAGCGCGGATTCCAACCAGCGTTCCACGTCCGCGCAGACGGTTCGCAGGGAATCCGCTCCCGCCGCCCGGGCGTTTTCGGAGCAGAGCCTGGATGCCGCCGGGGAATTTTCAACCGCGGACACGGTCTTAAAATGAAACGCCAGTGGAAGCGAGAAAAGGCCGACTCCGGCAAATAGATCTACTGCGGCGTTTTGGGGCGAATCACTCGCCAGTCCCCGTACAAGTTGAACAAGATCGGAAATCATGAAGTCGTTGGCCTGGAAAAAAACCGAAGCAGAAACCGAGTAAATGAATTTCCCCACCTTCCGCTTCAGGCGGTTTTCTGTCGCCCCCGTGCCCTCTTCCTTGCCGGGATAAGCGTTCTCAGAAGCGCTTTCGTTTCCGACAGGGGACGCCGTCCACGAGTTTTCCTCAAAGGAGCCTGCGATATCGATTTCGCGTATATCCGTTCCAAGGTCCGTGCCGGAATTGATTTCCCGAAGTGAATCGAGCGCCCGATCCAGCGGAGGGCGCAGCAGCGGACAGCGTTCAATCGATTCAACGGAGTGGGATCCCGTTCGATAGAATCCCACGGATTTCCCGAATCCCTCCTCGTGCCTGACCTGTAAGCGGGCCCGGGACCTGTAACCTGTCGGTTGAGGGCAAGCTTTCATGCCGACGGCAAGATTGCGTGTCCCGGGGAAGCGGTGACGACAAATTTCTTCGAGAATACGCAGCTTTGCCTCTACCTGACACGGGTATTCGAGGTGCTGCCAGTGGCATCCTCCGCACCTTCCGAAGTGCGGGCATTCCGGTTCGGCCCGACCGCGGCCGGGAACGAGGATATTTGCGATTTCCGCCCGGATATAATCTTTCTTTTGCCGTACGGGTCGGACCAGCAGGCGGTCTCCGGGAGCCGAATAGGGTACGAAAACCACTTTCCCCCGGAATCGCCCTAATCCGGAACCGCCGTGGACAAGTTTTTCAATCTCGATTTCAAAAAGAGAAGCCGAATTGTTCGATCGTTTCATCCGGGTTGATTAAAGATAGAAAATTGAAGATTAAAAAACAAAATATTTTGTAGACACTATCATGAGGAACTCAATAACGGAATATCCCTGATTACAGCCGGAAAAGACTGAATTCCCGGATATTGAATTTCCGGTGAACTTTACTCCGAATGAAGTTGTCGTGTATTTTCTTATAAAACTCTTTCGGCAGCTTCTTCCGGTAAACCTTCAGTTCCGCTTTGGCCTCCTTGTCCCATTCAGCTGTTTGTTCGGCCGGAGTGACGGAACATAATGCCTCAATCAGGATTCCGTCCACGATGGCCAGGTCGCGTTCCAGGGCTTCAAGATCGGTTTCTGTCCCGCTCCGGAGAGACTGCAGCATTTCTTCCAGTCTTTCCTGAACGCGGCGGATGCCTTCAAGCGCGAACCCGCTTAAATTCTGTTTTGCGGAAAGAGTTTCTATTTCACGGATTATTGCAGCCAGATATTCGGCGGCTTCCTCGACCTCGGATTCGTCCCGTGAATCGGGGGAACTTTCATCTTCCGGTAGTCCGGCCTGTGCCCGGACCGCAGTGGCGGATTCGCCGATCCGTGACTCCCGGTGTCGTTCGAATTCCTCCATTACGCTGTCGTGGCAATAGCAAAGACTGTTTATTTTCGAGCTTCCGCGCCGCTGCCTTGAGAAAAAAGCGTCCATGGCGATGTCTATGCCGCGAATCGCCACCTGGAGCGGGACGCCGGCGTCTCTCCATGCAGCGATCAGGCCCCAGTCCATCGGCGAAACGAGCAGGTGCTTGCCGCGCCTTTTAACAAAATGTTCTTCGACCTCGGTGAAATAGTTGTAGTAGTTCATTGCTCTGGGGATTATACGTTACTTTCCCATGGCCAGGATCGGCCTCCAGGGGCTTACGCCCCCGGCTAGTTTCTGAGCGCCCCTCCGGGGCTATGGCGTCGTTTACTGTCTGACTAATACCGGTTCTTTAGTGTTTGAAGTGGCGGATGCCGGTAAAGACCATGGCTATATCCTTCTCGTTGGCGGCATCGATGACTTCGGAGTCCCGCATGGATCCTCCGGGCTGGATAACCGCCCGTATGCCGTATTCCGCCGCAGCCAGCAGTCCGTCCGGAAAAGGGAAGAATGCGTCCGATGCCATCACGGCTCCTTCCAGCGGCAGGATTGCTTTCATGGCTCCCCATTTTACCGCGTCCACGCGGCTTGTCTGCCCGGCTCCTATGCCCAGCATACGGGAAGAATTTGTGAAAACGACGGCGTTGGACTTCACATGTTTCACAACCCGCCATCCGAACATAAGGGCTTCCATTTCCTCCGGCGTCGGTTCCCGTTTTGTCACGATCTTTAAATCTTCGGGCTTGATGTAGTAGGTATCCTTGTCCTGGACGAGATATCCACCGCCTATCTGGCGCAGTTGTACCGTAGGATTAGTGTCGGATACGACCTTCAAAAGGCGGATATTTTTTTTCTGTGTCAGGATTTCCAGGGCATCGGCCGCGAATTCGGGGGCAAGGACTACCTCCACAAAGGTTTTGTTGATTTCTTCGGCCGTATCGGGATCGACGGGACGGTTCAGTGCCACGACCGATCCGAATGCGGAGGTCGGATCGCTGTCGCGCGCCAGGGTATAAGCGGTCTTGAGCGCATCGGATTGAGCGACACCGCATGGGTTGGTGTGCTTGATGACCGCTGCGGCGGGTTTGTCGAATTCAAGTATGAGGTTCCAGGCGCTGTCCGAATCCAGCAGGTTGTTGTAACTGAGTTCCTTCCCATGCAGCACGTCCGCGGCGGCGATACCGGAGGCCGTTTCGTCGATCCCGCGGTACAGGGCGCTTCGTTGATGCGGATTTTCACCGTAGCGCAGGTCGCTGCACTTTTTCAGGATCAGGGATTTCAGTTCGGGCAATCGGCCCGATTCCTTTCTTACTCCATCCGCAGACCATACACGTTCCGCAAAATAGGAAGCAATAGCGCTGTCATAGGACGCTGTGGATGCAAATGCCTTCTGCGCGAGGGTGAACCGCGTGGATTGGCTCAGGGCGCAGTCGTGGGCCTTTAATTCATCCAGAATCCATCCATAATCCGACGGATCGGTAACAACCGCGACACCGGCGTGGTTCTTCGCCGCCGAGCGGATCATGCTGGGCCCCCCGATATCGATCTGTTCGATGACCTCCGGGTAGGTGGCTTCTTCCCGCGCGGCCGTTTCCCGGAAAGGATAGAGGTTTACGACGACCATATCGATCGGTTTAATTTTCTGTTCCTTCATCTGGTTCAGATGCGAGGGCTTGTCCCTCATCGCCAGCAGGCCGCCGTGGACTGCCGGATGGAGGGTTTTTACCCTTCCGTCCAGTATTTCCGGAAATCCGGTGAATTCTGAAACATCGACGACAGGAATGTTTTTTCCCCTCAGGAAGAGCGCCGTGCCTCCGGTTGACAATAATTCCACGTTCATTTCCTGAAGATAACGGGCCAATTCAGCCAATCCCGTTTTGTTGGAGACGCTTATCAATGCTCGATGAATGCGGATCATATACTCCTCCAGAGAAAAATGTTCCTGTTAAACCCGGGGGCTGTAACGAATGAAATAATACAATATCAGAATTCTTTTTATGATCGAAATGCTTAATAAAACGCATTTTATCCTTGACAACTACGAATCTACTCGTCTACGCTCGTTTACAAAATTTCTAGTATTTTTACACGGTAATGGTTTGCGCGGACCCCGATCCGGCAGGTCCGGTTCGTAGTCGGCGCACCTAGGGGTAATATCAGGTTTTTAAAGGACAGTACATGAGTAGAATTACGGGTACAGTAAAGTGGTTTAACAATACAAAGGGATACGGATTCATTTCTCAGCCGACGGGAGCGGATGTTTTTGTGCACTATAGCTCGATACAGGAAAAAGGCTATAGAACGCTTCGTGAAGGCGAACAGGTTGAGTTCGATGTCAAGTTGGGGCCGCGCGGTCCTCAGGCCGAACATGTTGTAAGGCTCGAGTCGCAACCCCAGGTTGCGGGCTAAGGTTTTTCTGCGGCGGCTGTAAAGCGGATAGTACCCTCCTCCATTGCAATAATATAGGCAACGCTGGCACATCCGTACTTGTTGCGGATGTCGTGTGTCTGCGCCGCGATGTATTTTGCAAATTGCGGAAACGGAACCGGCGATTCTTTAGAATTTCCCTCTTTTTTCAGACGCGTTAATGCGTCATACAGGCTTTTTACCTTATCCTCTTCGGCCCCGGCATCTGTTATGGAGATCCGGAACTTTTCGAGCGACCTGCGGGTGCCTGGAGGCGGGGCAGCGGGCTGGGTTGCTTTATCGCTCCTGGATTCCTTCCCCTTTTCCCGCTCCTGAAGCATGCGTCGCCAAAGGTTTCGATAGGTATAATAGCGCGTCAACAGTGTGGTATAGCGAAAGCGTTGCGCCGGTGTCATGCCGGCACGCTCTGAAAGCTGTTTCGCCAGCCGTTCCAGACTGAATCTCAGATCCTCGGGCGGTTTCTTGCGATTTCCGTTAAAAAAAATATGGTATTCGATTTTAAGGCGGCGGAGCCCTTCTTCCATGTTCTTAAGTTCTTCTTCCAGATTGGCCATCTTTCATTCGCCGATTGACAGCATTCATCCGGCTATGCTGAAATGCAGGAATGAACGCTTCAAATTCTAATAATGCATACAGGCAAATCCCTGCCGTCGATCAGTTGTTGCAGCGGGAAGCTGTCGCCTCATGGATTCAATGCACCAGCCGTGAATTTGTCGTTTCCGAGGTCCAGAAGCTGCTTGACCGAGTGCGCGACAGAATCCGGTCCGCGGATCCTGGAGACGATATCGACCTTCGGCCGGAGTATCTGGAATCCGCCATAATCGAAAACATTAAAATCCGCCTGCGTCCCAGGTTGCGCACCGTCGTCAATGCAACCGGGGTCATTCTTCATACAAACCTGGGTCGAGCGCCTCTTTCGAAACAGGCCCAAGATAGCTTATCGGCATATTCGGCTCATTACACTAATCTGGAGTACGACATCGACGCGGGCAAAAGGTCTCATCGGGATAAGCTGATTGAACCGGTATTGCAGGAAGTCCTGGGGTGCGAGGCCGCTACGGTTTTAAACAACAATGCCGCCGCTGTTTTCATGATGCTCAACACCCTGGCTGCGGGGAGGGAAGTGATCGTATCCCGAGGGGAACTGGTCGAGATCGGGGGATCCTTCCGGATACCGGATATAATGTCCCGGAGCGGAGCAATCCTTCGGGAGGTCGGTACGACAAACAAAACCCGGTTGCAGGATTACAAGGATGCTATCGGACCGGACACGGCAATGCTGCTCCGGGTCCATCCGAGCAATTTCAGAATGCGCGGTTTTACCGAAAGGCCTGAATTGGAAGAAATCGCCGATCTGGCGCACAATGCGGGGTTTCCTCTGGTTGAGGATATCGGAAGCGGCTGCCTGCACGACCTTCGACCTTATGGCATCCCGGATGAACCGGCGGTTTACGACAGTCTGACAGGCGGCGTGGATCTTGTCAGCTTCAGTGGAGATAAGCTTTTGGGCGGACCCCAGGCGGGAATCATCGCCGGCTATCGTAAATATATAGACCTCATTCGCCGCAATCCGCTTATGAGGACGTACCGGGTTGACAAGCTCATATATGGAGCTCTGGAGGCCACGCTTGGCAGTTACCGGAGCGGGAGGGCCGGTTCCGAGATTCCTGTCGTGCGTATGATCGCCATGAAATCCGGGGAAATCAGGGAGCGAAGCCGCAGGTTTTTGCGCAGACTGCGGCCCGGACTTCCCGAAGGGACAAGGGCCGATATATCGGATGGACATTCTGTTGTCGGGGGCGGTTCCTGCCCCGATTGCCATCTCCCGACTGCTTTAATCGCGCTTGTGTCCGATTCCCTCAGTTCCAACACGATTGAGTCCAGGCTGCGTCTGCAGGACCCGACGATCGTTGTCCGGGTGGAGGAGGACAGGGTGCTGGTCGATTTGCGCACGGTTTTTCCGGATCAGGAGAAAATACTCATCGAAGGAATAAAAAAAGCAGTCGGCAGTCAACAGTCGGCAGTCGGCAGTCTGTAGTCGGTGGAATTAGAGTTTTCCTGAGACAATCGCTTCGTAAACGGGATCGATTCCCGACAAACAGTCCTCAAGACTGGGGCTGAGCAGAATATCCGGCATCAGCGCTTCTTTTTCCCCTTCGTTGAGATCGAAGAATCGGGTGGAATACTGCACCGTCAATTTGGAGTTGGGCAGGACGAAGGATTGCACCTCGCTCTGGTTGCCCGGATTGTCTCCTGTAGGTTCGCCCAGCAGGGTTGCCGGGAGTTCTCGCTTGAACTGCAGAGCATTTATCAAAGCGCTGGAATAAGTGCCGTGATCGATGATGCCGTAAAGTCGAAGCCGCTTTTCTTCCGCGCGTTTTCTCAATCCTTCCTGCATCGGCCGGAATACAAGGGAATTGCCGCCGCTGTTGCCGCGCCAGTCTATCACGATCGTGTCGATCAGGCCGTAATCGATAAGGGACATTGCATCCTTCGTAAACCCTTCAAAACCCTCAAGATCCGTACAGATGTTGATCTTGATCCATAAAATTCCGGTGTCCTCCGGATGCTTCATCCAGAAATATTCATCCGGCTTTTCACGATACAGGGGTGTCGGCGCGTCGGACACCCATTGGGGGGTCCAGAGGGAGGGAGTGAGGTTCAGGGTGAATGTCCCGCCGTCGCTCTTCATAAAAGTGAATCTGCCTTTATCCCTGGCATTCAGGATTCCCGATGCATGCAACAGATCGGAAACCACCAGTAAAGCCGCTTCGTGTTCCAGCTTGTCCCAGCGATTTCCATAGGGAAGGTAGGAGCTTACCATCTCGGCTGCTTCGTTTACTTCCGTGTTCCCTAACGAAACCAGGCGCGATCCCAGAGCGCGGGCTGCAGTCGCATCCGCGCCGACGACGTACAGTTCGTTGTCGAACCAGCGGAGTTGCAGCGGAAACCGCTTCATGCCGAGCAGGGGACGCCAGCAGGATGTGTGCGGGTCCTGCAGGCTTGCGACAATGCGCATGATGCCGGCGACCACCTCATGATCCTGCAGATCCGGCACGCGCATTTTGAGGGCTTCGATCTTTTCCGCGAACGAGTCGCCGGATTGGCTCTCCCGGGCGTTGGCGTGCAGCAGCGGCAGATTATGAGACAGGTAATCGATATCCTGATACCAGTGCTCTTCCCGGGTAAATTCCGGCCGGACAGGCGGCGGCTGTTCCTGCTCCACTTTGCCGGACTCCCACCATTCCCGTACCCCGCTCCAGATCCCGGTGCCCGTGATACCGGCGCGTTCGAATACGTAGGACAGCCCCATGAGCAGGATCCATCCGACGAGTATTGAAATAAAGACTACAATGCGCTTCACGCCTACTATCCTCCTAAATGTTCGTATCGTGCATATTATTGAAGGAATTAATATTTTTAATGCACGACTGAGAACAATAGGCGCGCGTTTTCCATGTCGACATTGTCCAGCAGCAGCGAGATTCGGGCCCCCGGGTGATAGCGCTTCTGTCCGCGGGATCCGACGATGGAATGGGATCTCTCGCTGAAGCGGTAGCTGTCGTCGATCAGTGTCGTGAAGGGAACGAAACCTTCGACGTAGTGATCGGTCAGTTCCACGAAGAATCCCCGCCCGGTCACGGAAATAATAGTCCCTTCGAATCTTTGCCCGACTTTGTCGGCCATGAATTGCGCCTTCTTTATTTTCTCGATCTCTCTTTCCGCTTCATCGGCATTCCGCTCGCGGGACGAAGTGTGGGCAGCAATTTCAGGCAGTCGGTCCATGATTCCTTCCTGAGTCCCCGCGGAGGATTCCCCGTCGATGACGGCTTTCAGGAGGCGGTGGACGACAAGATCCGGGTAGCGTCGGATAGGAGACGTAAAGTGCGTGTAGGCCGGCGCCGCCAGTGCGAAATGCCCGACGTTTTTTTCCGAATAGTGCGCCTGCATGAACGAACGCAGCATAAGATACAGAAGATATTTCTGCTCCGGTTTTCCTTCCATATGCCGGACGAAAACCTGGAAGTCTTTCGGCCGGTATTCGCCTTTATATTTTTCCAGACGGTACCCCAGCGACTTGACCAGTTCTGCAAATTCGTCGACTTTCTCACGGTCCGGTTTTTCATGGACGCGGTAGAGAGCCGGCTTGCCCGAAGACTGGAGAATTTCGGCTGCACGTTCGTTGGCCAGAAGCATGAATTCTTCGATGATGCGGTGGGCGATGGTGCGCTCGGCGGCAACGACTCCAACGACTTTTCCTGTTTTATCGATCCGTATGTCCGCTTCCGGAAGGTCAAAATCCACAGCTCCGCGGCGATACCGTTTTTCCGTCAGGATTTCACAGAGTTCCCGCATGGTTTGAAACATCGGCACCAGATCCGCATAGCGTTTTTTGTCCTCGATACTGCGGTCCAGGAGAATCCCGGCCAGGGATGTGTAGGTCATCCTTGCCCGGCTGCGCAGTATGCCTCTGGTGAAGCGGCTGTGAACGACTTTTCCCCTGCCGTTGATTTCCATCAGCGCGGAAAGCACCAGACGGTCGACATCGGGGCGGAGGCTGCACAGCCGGCCGGAAAGCTTCGGCGGCAGCATGGGGATGGACCGGTCGGGGAAATATACGGATGTTCCCCGCACGTAGGCATCCATGTCGAGAGCACTGTTGCTGCGAATGTAATGGGACACATCGGCGATGTGGACTCCCAGAAGATAGTTGCCCGAGGCAAGTTTCTTAAGGCTGACGGCGTCATCGAAATCGCGCGCGGTTTCGCCGTCAATCGTTACGGCGGTCTCTCTGCAGAAGTCCTCCCGTCCCTCGTATTCTTTTTTCAGAACATGGTTGGGGAGAGACTCCGCTTCCCGGACGGCATCATTGCTGAACTCCGTCGGCAATCCATATTTGTGTTTTACAATCTCATATTCGATCCCCGGATCGCCGGGATTTCCCAGGATGGCGCTTACTTTTCCTTGAGGAGTCCGGTTTCTACCCGCGGGCAGGGTTATGTCGACCGCGACGATCTGTCCTTCCCCGGCTCCTTTGTTATGCTGGAAGGGAATTCGAATGGCGTGGAACATCCTTGTGTCCAGCGGGATAACAAAAGGGAAGCGTGGATGTTCGCAGTAACGGCCGACGATGAGGGAATGCTTCCTCTCGATAATCCGGACAACAATGCCTTCAAGCCTCTGCTTTTCCGGCACAGCGCGGTTCCCGCTCCGTCCCCGCCGGGCGGGAATTTTTTTCCGTTCTATTTTCCCCAGTACCCGGTCCCCGTGAAGAGCCCCTTCCATATTGCGGCCTGCAATGAAAATGTCTTCCTTGTATCGGGATCGGTCTTCGGGGACCAAAAATCCATAACCGTCCCGATGACACTGGAGAACGCCGGCAACCAGATTTTCCCGTGCCGGCAGGGCGTACCGTCCCCGTTTGATCCTGCGGATGATTTTTTCCCGGTCCAGTTCGTCCAGGTAGCGCTGCAGGCTTCTGCGGTCGTCACTGTCCAGGTCCAGAAATCGCACGACATCCCGGAAGGTGAACCCGGAGGCCTTCAGCGATTGGATGTATTTGAGGGTTTTGTCTTTTTGAGATCGCGTAAGCATATTTATTTTAAAACGAACCACCTGCCTCCGCCGTGCTGTGTTCCGCCTCCTTCGTCGATCGAATAATAAATCAGCGGCGCTTTGTCCCGGCGCGCGACTTTAAACACGAGCCACCCTTCGAAAGACTCCCCTGATTTCAGCTGTTTGTAAAGTTTCGGTTTGGGTGGAAGGACCTCAGCTTTGCCGTATCCTTCTCCCGTGGCCGAATAAGCGGTGAAATATTCCGGCCTCAGGGTATGGATGCATGTTCCCGGAAGTCCTCTGGCCTGGTACTCGAATTTTACCCGTACGAGAACGTATTCGTAACCATCCCCGGCGGGCGGATTATTCGCGTCCGCCGCCTGAATGCGTTTCCATGCTTCTTCCCCCCGAATGACTTCAACCAGGGTAATGCGGGCATCATACGATTCGTGCGATGTGTATCCCTCTCCGCACTCGATAATCGTATCGAGCGTTGAACCTGCCGGCACGGGGGAGGACGGGGACGACCCCGGCGTTTGTGCCGAAGCAAGGGGCGGGTATGCGGTCAGAATGAAAATCAGCGTAATACAAATGTATGACTGAATCTGTTTCAATGAGATTTCCTCCGGGGAATCATGGTCCTGTGATAAAGGTATTCATGCTGTTGCTTATTCCTGTTTCATAGTCCGTCTTTTCGATGTGTCCGCAGCCGGCCGCCTTTTTTTCAGGCTCTCCGACAAAAGACTTTCCAATGCCTTCAGCGCCGATTTCCGATGAGTCCCCGACCAGAAAATCCTATGACATCGCGGGCACAGTTTGAAATGCGATTGAGTTTTAAACACATAAGCCGGAACCTTGTTGCGTACCGATTCACGGGAGACCTCCGTGAGGGCTTCGTTGCACGACAGGCAGCGGGAAAGAGGAGAAGGGAATTCCCCGGTATGCGTGGCGTCCAGAATCTGCCTGATCTGATCCCGGAGATCGCAGCTCTCCATGAATATAAAGTTCTTAACCGATTTCCGAACCAGCAGACGGGAATCAAGGGACAGCAGTATCCGGCCTTCACCGTTGGATATTGAAATTAATTCGTTGTCGGAGAACCTGTTGGAATAAAGAACGTCGAAACCGGCGATGCGCAGCCATTTTGTCAGTCTTCCCAGCATCACGTCCGCAACAAAGCGTGGGCTTTCGTTCTCGAAATCCTGTGAGGAAGGGATTTTGGCCCGAATCTGTTCCCGGCGCAGGGCGGCGGCTTTTCTCCTGGTTTCTGAGTTTCCCATTCGAGTTCACACTCAGTCGCCCTTTAATTTTCTCTGCAACAGTTCATTGACGACTTTAGGATTTGCCTGCCCCCTGGTCTCTTTCATGACCAGGCCGACGAAGAAACCGATAACTTTTGTTTTTCCGGAGCGGAATTCCTCCGCCTGCCTGGGATTGGCGTCGACTACCTTATCGATAATCGGTTCCAGGCTGGACGTATCGCTTACCTGGACCAGGCCCATGCGCTGGATGATCGGAGCGGGGTCTTCCGCGGTCCGGAACATTTCCTCAAACACCGTTTTGGCGATTTTACCGGAAATTTCACCGGAGTCTATGGTCCGGATCAGGTCGGCCAGCTGCTCGGGAGAGACGGGGCAATCCACAATTTCCTTCCCGGAATTTTTTAGATTGTACGCAAGGTCTCCCATGATCCAGTTCGCGGAAGCCCGGGGATTTTGGGAAATCCGGGCGCATCCTTCAAAGAAATCCGCAATCTGGACCGTCCCGGTCAGGAACAGGGCGTCATCCGCCGAAATATCGTACTGTTGCATCACTCGCGACATTTTCGCCCCCGGCAGTTCCGGAAGCTCCGCCCTCAGCTGCTCGATCCAGGCGGGATCCAGTTTCAGCGGCATCAGGTCGGGTTCCGGGAAATACCTGTAATCGTGCGCTTCCTCTTTGCTCCGCATCGGGAAGGTGCGCCCTCCCGATTCATCCCAAAGCCGCGTTTCCTGGATGACGGTTTCGCCCTCCGACAGCATCCGCGCCTGCCGCCCGATTTCATAATCCAGTGCCCGTTGAAGAAACCGGAATGAATTGAGGTTCTTGATTTCCACCCTGGTTCCGAATTCCGCCGCGCCCTTTTCCCTGACGGAAACGTTGGCGTCGCAGCGCAGGCTGCCTTCCTCCATATTCCCGTCGCAGACTTCGAGGTAAATGAGAGTTTTTCGAAGGTGGATCAGATAATCATAGGCTTCCTGGCTGCTGCGGAAGTCGGGTTCGCTGACGATTTCAACCAGAGGGACGCCGCTTCGGTTCAAATTGACGCTGGATTTTGCGGCATTCTCCGCTCCCCCTTCATGGATTGATTTCCCCGCGTCATCCTCCATATGAAGACGTGTGATTCCGAAAGATTTCTCTACCCGGTTAATGATTTTTCCGGTTTCGGCTCTTTCTCCGGAATAGACCTTTACGCAGCCCTGCTCCCCGAGCGGGAGGTCGTACTGGGAAATCTGGTACCCCTTGGGAAGGTCCGGATAAAAGTAATTTTTACGGGCGAATATGGATGGAGTGTTAATTCTGCAGCCTAATGCAAGAGCTGCCTTGACGGCCATTTTGACCGCTTCCCGGTTCAGTATCGGGAGCGCTCCGGGCAGACCGAGGCAGATAGGGCATGTGTTCGCATTCGGAGAAGCTCCGAATTGAGTGCTGCAGTTGCAGAACAGTTTGCTGCGGGTCAGCAGCTGTGCATGTACTTCCAGTCCGATAACAGGTTCAAATTCCATGTGCCTATTATAGATGGCCCAAAGAGAATTTGCGATGCGCGATTTTTAAATAATACCGTTCAAGGTTCAGCGTTCAGGGCTTCCGGTTGGGAAAAAATAGAGAGGGGGTGTTGTGACGGAAATGCGGAATAATATGCATTAGCTCTATAAAACAAGTGAGCCTTCCAGATCACTTTTCCCGGACAAACTTTCGGAGGACTTATTTCTGTGATGAATCAAGTCTTTTAATAACAATAAATAAGAGGTTTTTTGAAATGAGCTCAGCTCCTGGCACGGAAAATGCCATTGGATCAGCAGAGCGCAGCAGGGAATTCAGTCCGGCTGTTGAGGCAAAAGAATTCGAGAAAAGATGTCCGGGCGGGATTCCCGGCAGCGCTCCACCTGTTTCAGTATATCAGATTGTCAACTATAGAACGCCTTTATCGATATGGTAATGTACGTATAAATATGGTAAATACTATATGGAATTTGAATGGGATTTGTCCAAAGAAATAGAAAATCTCCAAAAACACGGCATTGATTTTGTTGAGGCTATTGAGACTTTTTCTGATCCCGATGGATTTCAGTTGAGGGACATCGGACATTCGATTGTAGAGACGAGGTTTTTCTGGGTAGGCAAATCCCGAACCGGGAAGGTCATAACAACGCGGTTTACACGTCGTGAGAATATTATCCGAATTTTTGGTGCGGCATCATGGCGAAAGTTCGGGAGACTATACAATGAAAGAACCAAAGCTAAGTGAACTCGAAATTGATCAAAGGAGTACTCGGCAGATTCGCCGCAGTATGGCTAAGACTAAAGCGGTTAAAATCACAATAAATATTGACAAGGAGAATCTGGATATTCTGCGGGATAAGGCGGCTGAAACAGGCATTCCATATCAGAGACTTTTGAACCGATTCCTGTCTAAGGCACTGCAGGATGATAAGGAAACGGAATCCCGCCTTACTCGTCTTGAACGGGAAGTCACTAAGCTGAAGAAGAAAGTAGTCGCATAGTTATCAGCGCCGGAAATCGAACACAAGGTTCGCCTCTACAACTCCTTACTGCCTGTTTCTCCAAGGAATTCTTCCACCATTGCTTCCGCTGTCGCCCGCAGCTTTTCGGGTTCATCCTCATCCTCGATCCACCGGATGGCTGAATCGCGGCGGAACCAGGTCATTTGTCTTTTGGCATAGCGCCGGCTTTCCATTTTCGTGTTTTCCACTGCCTCTTCGAGGGAGCATTTACCATCAATAAAATCAACTGTCTGGCGGTATCCGATGGCCTTGAACGCTGGGGAGTTCCTGGGATACCGGGCCGTCAGGGCCTGCACTTCTTCCAGGAATCCGCTTTGGAACATTTCTTCAACCCGTGCATTAATCCTCTCGTATAGTCTCTCCCGCGGTATGTGGATGCCGATTTGCAGCCAGCGGTAACCTTCGAGCGCATTTCGGGGCTGCCGCTGCCACCAGGACATGGGGTGTCCGCTGACCAGGTAGATTTCACAGGCGCGGATAACCCTTTCTCCGTCCGCTTCCGCTATCTTTTCGGCCGACTGGGGATCGATGCGCTTGAGTGCCCTGTGAAGCGCCTTCGGACCTTTACTTTCGATTATTTTCCGCATCCGTGCCCGCAGCGTTTCCTCCCTTGAAGGACCGTCGAACAGCCCCTCCAGAAGAGCGCGGAGATAGAACCCGGTTCCTCCGACGATAAAGGGGATGCGCCCGCGTCCGCGGATTTCCTCGAGTGATTTTCTCGCGAGATTCTGGAAAGCGCCCGCGGAGAATTCCTGGGTCGGCTCCAGAAGATCCAGCATGTGATGGGGAACCTGTCCCCGTTCGGCTGCCGTCACCTTGGCGGTGCCGATATCCATCCGGCGGTACAGCTGCAGGGCGTCACAGCTTATGATCTCTCCGTCAAAACGCATGGCCAAAGAGATTCCCAGGCGGCTCTTGCCGGAGGCCGTCGGGCCGACAATAACGATTCCCGGGTATGGATTCGGCATGGATCTATCCCAGTTTGAGGTAATAGCGGATGCAGGCAAACAGCAGGAGGAGTGCGGCCAGTATGATTATCCCCAGCAATTGAGAGCGTTGTCGATCCATAAAAACTATAACGCCGTTGAAGGCTGCGCGTTTTAACGTATAACGTTAAAACCATTTCAACATGTTTCGATTTTAGAGTAATAAGGTTGAAAGCTAGAAACAAAAGCGAAAGTTCATTCTACGGGATGGGCGCTGTAAATTACAAGAAGCGGGAATCGGTGCGGGTTGTGCAAAATTGGGGACGGATCAGGCGAAATAACCGCACACCCCCGGGAATTAATTGAGGATCAGGTTAAGGATCCCTCCGGTCAGTAGTGTAGCGATCACCATGATGCCGGTGGATTTCAACAATCCGGACAATCCGAGTTCGCGCAAAAGAACTATAACGGTGGCGATGCACGGGAAAAACATCGCCAGAACCACGCTTCCAATCACCAGCTGTCCTGACGTTAATTCCAAAGGAGCCAGCATGCCCAAAGCGACATCCTTGCGCAAAAAGCCTATGGCCAGGGCTACAATCGATTCCTTCGGCAGGCCGAGCAGGGTTGTCACTACCGGGGAGACTGCATCCGCGATTACGTCAAAAGTCCCCGTAGAATACAGTATGTTCACGACCAGTACGGCGCCCAGAACGATAGGAACGGCTTCAGCGATAAATCCCCGGATTCTTATCGAGAGTTTCTTTATTACGGTGGACCATGAGGGCAGCCTGTAGGGTGGAATTTCTATCAGCAGTTCAGGTTTGAATCCTTTAACCACCCGCCGCAGGATGAAGC
Organism: uncultured Acidobacteriota bacterium; assembly: GCA_964586015.1. GTDB lineage: Bacteria > Acidobacteriota > UBA6911 > UBA6911 > UBA6911 > UBA6911. Next base: position 18,663 of record CAZPHK010000087.1, read on the forward strand.
CGAGAACCAGCCAGACTATTAACAGCACTCCGTAAACGAGCAGGACATACCGACCTCCGCGGGCTCCGACAAGACCGAAGATCATAGCCTGCAGGGAGGCGCAGGGAACGGCTATGGAGATCAGCGTCGCGACGATAAACCGTTCTCTTCCGCTTTCCAGGACGCGGCTGGCCATGATGCCCGGAACAT
>CAZPHK010000088.1:0-1963 GCA_964586015.1 uncultured Acidobacteriota bacterium
TATCAAGGTGGGAACAGGAGACCCGGTTATCAGCAATTACGAAGCGACGGTCTTCAAAGCCGCCATGCGGGTGGCGAAGGAAACGGGCGTCTCGATCATCACGCATACGGAAGGTGCGACCGTTGGGCTTGCCCAGCAGGACCTGTTTCTAGGTTATGGCGCAGATCCATAAGGATTATGATCGGGCACCAGAACAACTCCGAAGACGTGGCCTATGCCCTGGCCCAAATGGCAAAACCGGGCTTCTATCTTGGTTTCGACCGGGTGAATCCGCTGATGTCAGCAGCTTCGGAAGACAATGTTGTTTCGCTGGTGGCACAGGGATACGGGGACAGAATCATGCTCTCCCATGACTGCATATTCATGTGGCTCGGACGGCCGGGAAAACTGTCCCCGCAATATGCCGAATGGCGCCCCGATTACCTGTTCAGGCGATTAATCCCCAAGATGAAAACTGCCGGGATCACGGACAAGCAAGTCGCAGGCATTCTGGTGGACAATCCGCGAAGGTTCCTTGGAGGAGTTTAGTCTCCGGGATTTAATCGTTTTTCTTAAAAGCAGAAAAAGGCCCGGTTTTCTGCGTGTAAAGGGGGTTCCCAGGAGCAAAATCAAACTTATCTACTTATATATCAGTGTTTTGCTGTGGTCCGTCCCCTTTTGTAGAAATTGCACCTATCCCCTTACCTTCCAACAATTTGCTCTGGTCCGGCCCCGATCCGGACTAATCCGGAACTTCTCTAAATTTCAAGCCTTTTTCCTGGGTTTCCTGTTATTTTTCGCTATGTATTGGACCTGCTTGACCTTCGCTACTTTTTTAGGACGGACGGATGCCTCCTTGGTGATCCTGGCATCGATAAACAGGAACGGCTTGCCGACGCGTTTTATATCCAGCGGGCCATGCATCAGGTTTTTGGGAATGAAGATATAGCAGGGATAATTTATTTTAACGATCTTATCGCCGAGCCTGAACTCCACATCCGCATCGAACTTCGCGAAATTCTTGCTGTCCCCTATAAGGTATATCCACTGGTCGAAAGGGTGCTTGTGCCCCGGATAACCCAGCAAATCGGGCTTCGTAATGCGTGCGAATCCCATCGCCATAACCGACCTGGGAATGTCCATCGGACCCAGTCCGGTGACCATCGGCTCTTTGATGGTGTCGTGAATGGATTTCCAGGGTTTCAGTTCCACAACATTCGGTTCCCGTACAACGTTCTTCAGTTGATCCATGCCTGCCATAAGCGTCTCCTTTAATCAGCTGCGCAAGCTATCCGCGCGAGCGTCGCATTTATGATTTTCAATGGGGGACATTTTATACCAGCGCCATGAAACACACATCTAAAATTCTTCCCCCGGTTTTCCTCTATTTCGGCTTCGATTGGCCCGAGTTGGATATGGCGAGTTTCCTGCAGGCACGGTTCAAGGTATTTTGGGATATTTCCGAGATGCTCCGGTTGTAGTGAAATTCGGGTAAAATCTTGACGGGTGCTGCCTGTTTTTGGAATATGTAAGGGGCAAATACTTCAGGCCAGATTAAGTAAAAGGAGTTCCCGTTTGAAAGTCACGCCCAAAAAGAAGGGGAACCTGTCTTCCGGACCGATACTGCAGCAGACGCCGTTCTGGGGGAATCTCAAGGAATATCAGGGGTATGAAGTTCGCGCCTACAACGTGTTCCTGTCTTCAGAATACTGCCGGGAAGACGACCAAAGCAACGGCGATGGTTGCTCTGTAGTCTCCGACGATCTTCTTGTCGTCCTGCATGCCATAGGCAGCGGGTATGTGATGGCCTACGTCCCCTACGGCCCAACCCTGAAGACAAGGGAGGAATGCCAGGGGCCTGTGCTCGAAGAGCTGTCCGAATGGCTTCGCGAACATTTGCCGCCGGAATGCCTCTTTGTCCGCTACGACCTGCCCTGGGCATCGCCCTGGGCCGACGATCCGGACCGTTATGACGACAACTCGG
>CAZPHK010000088.1:2063-18772 GCA_964586015.1 uncultured Acidobacteriota bacterium
CTGCCCTGGGCATCGCCCTGGGCCGACGATCCGGACCGTTATGACGACAACTCGGTATTACGACATGTTCGGCGTAGCCCCATCACCGTCTGTCTCCCATCCCATGCACGGCCTCTATCGATTCAAGACGGGGTTCGGCGGGTATCTGTACCATCGACAGGGATGCTGGGATTATCCCTTTCGGAAAGATCTCTACCCAATTTACCACGCCCAGGCCCTCAACGAGGAAGGCTACCATCGCTAGCCGCCCCGGGCATAAAAATAACCCTGCGAGCAAATTCAAGGAGGAATAACTTTGAAACTACTGGCGATAAACGGCAGTCCTAGGAAAACGTGGAATACGGCCACACTCCTGAAAAATTCCGTGGAAGGCGCCGCTTCCCAGGGCGCCGAGACAGAATTGATTCATCTTTATGACCTGGCCTTTAAGGGCTGCATAAGCTGCTTCGGGTGCAAAACCAAGGAAGGGAAAAGCTATGGCCGTTGCGCCGTCAAAGACGACCTGGCGCCGATATTGGAAAAGGTCCTGGAATCCGATGTTCTCCTATTGGGTTCACCCATTTATTTCGGTTCGGTTACAGGCGAGATGCAATCGTTTCTGGAGCGCCTGCAATTCCCGTTTCTGACCTACACTGATCCTCCGGCATCGATCTTCCCCGGCAGGGTCCGTACGGGGTTTATTTTTACCCTGGGAGCGGACGAGAAGACGGCAAAGGAGCGCGGCTTTGACGCCCGCATCGCCATGCATGAGTTTATCCTGAAAATGATTTTTGGAAATTCGGAGTCTCTCAGCTGCTACGACACCTACCAGTTCGAGGATTACAGCAAAGTTTTTGCACCCCGGTGGGATCCCGAAAAAAAGGCGAAGCGGAAAGCGGAGGTTTTTCCGGAAGATTGCAGGCGCGCCTTTGAAATGGGCAAAAGACTCGTCTCTTCAGACTGATTGCCGGGGCATATCCAGAGAATACCAATCCTGGCATCCGGGCAGGTGCCCGGATGCCAAGGACATGATATCGACACATGCGAAGTAAAATTTGTCTTCGCCCGTAATTGTTCAATCCCGGTATTGCCCGCTCATTCGTATTGGAGCAGGGTGGTCCACTTGCCCCATTGATTCACGGTCAAAAATTTGCAGTCTCGCGAAAGATAGGGCTTGCCCACTTCAGCAGGGAGACTTTCCTTCTTCCAGGTCTTGCCTCCGTCGGCCGTGCGGAAGGCAACCAGATTGGCATTGCCGGAAAGGCCCAGGACAACCAGTCCATGACCGGCATCGACGAAACGTACGGCTGCCTGTGGAGTCTCGTTGACAAAGGCCCCGCTGGCGAAGCCCAAAATACCCGGATTGTCGAGCCCCAACGGTCGGGACGACCAGGTTTTGCCCCCGTCCTGAGTGACGTGCAGGATACCCGCATCATCCAACAGATACCCGTCCTCCGGTGTGCGGAGTGAAATTGCGGCGACCTTGCTTACGCCTTCCGGCAGTGCCAGATCTTTCCAGGTCGCGCCGCCGTCCGTAGTCACCTGAAATTTGTCCCCAAAGCCGAGCCACCCCGTATCAGCGTCTGCAAAAGCCAGGAGACAACCCATGCCGCCGGCTTTATCTGCGACGGCTTTCCACGTTTTACCGCCGTCCGTGCTCACACTGACGTTGTTCATGCCACACTGCCAGATCGTATGGACATCCACGATGTCAAAGGAGTACAGTCAGCCTCCGCTGGTATCAGCCGTGGACCAGGTTTTACCGCCGTCCAGGGTATAGTCCGCCTTGCCGATATCCCCGGCTCCCCCCGTCAGGCCGAAGTCCTCGTTGAAGAATGCGGCTACTCTCAACTTATCCGCAAACAACGTCTGGGGTACTACCACTTTCCATTGCGCCTGGGCGACCGCGGGCAAGCACACAGCCGCCAGAGTCAACACCAATACGCCCAATAAAACGGCAAATCTGGCATATTTCATCCCTTTTCCCTCCTCAAATTATTCAATTTTTACTCTTGGTTCTCCCCGCACCGAACGAAAAAAAGAAGTAAACTAAGATCTTTGACGCCACCCGACCGGCCACCCAAAGCCACCCGATCACTCACCGAACCGACCAGGATGGCTAGTCCTGCAGGCCGTTCGCGGCATCTGCAATTTAAGTCTTCAAAATAAGTCAAACTTAATTCCGTTGCCGACAGGGCGAGTTTAGCATTCCCCGCTTACCAAGGTGCAAGTGTTTTTTGCTTCGTAATCCCCTCTGTATGTTTTTCCTGCTGGAGTACAATTGAAATCTGCGGCCCGGATTTCCTTTGCGATACGGGATGCGAATAATTAAGATGAAGTCCGCCGTTGCCGGGCTGTTGAGGACAGTTTGTATGGACAATCCTGGTCTTACTCCTTTATTCGAACTTCTCCCGGGCTTTAAAGAGTACCGCTTCCGGCCGGCCCGTCCGTTCCGGAACCCGGGGGAAGATCCATTCAGCGCTTATCCCTCATTTCCGACAGAATTTCCACTTTCCGGCAAATCGGGGGCTTCGGGGTGCCCTTTTCATCCACATCGCATCCCTTGAGAAATCACTGAGAATTGAGGGCCCGGGCCACACTCTGAAAGGCAACATTGATGTTTATTACAACAGTTTTCAGGCAAAAGGAAAAAGAAACGGTCCCTTTGGAAAATGCCGGCAGAGTGCTTTCGCCGCATCTGCGGGCTGATTGTTCTTCCGGCGCAAAGCGCCGGCGGCCGGGCATTCCAAGGCTTTTCTTCGTACTTCTGTTCGGTCTGGTGGTTGTTCCGCCGACTCCATGCCGGGGAGCGGTTTTGAGGCTGACCCTGCAGGAAGCCGTCCGGCTGGCCCTTGAACAGAATCCCCAGGTACAGATGGCCGGAATCAGCCTGGCGCAGAGCGAAAAGGACAAAGACATTGCGCGTTCCGCCCTGCTGCCGGAAATTAATGCGGAGGTTTCGGAAACCTACCAGCGCAGCAATTTCGAAGCGTTCACGGGAAGAACAATCCCCGGATTCCCTAAACAGGTGGGGCCTTTCGGGGTTTTTAAGGGAGGAGGGTCTTTTTCGTTTCCCGTGTTCGATCTGAGGCTCTGGCGGAAGTGGCAGGCGGCAGGGAACACGGTCGGCGACGCGGACGCGCAGGCTAAAAGCGTGCACGAACAGATTATTCTTCTGGTTGTATCCCAATACCTGGGGTGCCTTAAAGAAAACGCCGATGTTATGGCTATTAAATCGCGGGTTGATCTTGCGCGGGCGCTGCATCAGCTGGCGGAAGATCTGGAGGCGAACGGCGTCGGCACGCGAATCGATACCCTGCGCGCCAGCGTCACGCTCCAGAATGAAAAACAGCGGCTGATTGCCGCGGAAACGCGGTCAAAGACTTATCTGTACGCGCTGGCGCAGCTTCTCAATACTGATCCGCAAAACACCATCGAGCTTGAGGATGCCATGGAATTTTTCGAAGTGCCTGATACCGATGAGTCCGAAGACCTGCGGCGGGCATACGAAGCGCGCCCGGAAATGCGGGCCCTGGATGCCCGGATCCGTGCGACAGAAAGACAAAAGCAGGCATCGAAAGCAGCCAGGCTCCCCTCCATTTACGCCGACGGATTCTGGGCTTACCAAGGGCTTACGGCAGGAGATTCCATTCCGGTTTATGAATACCGGGTGCGCTTTTCCCTGCCGCTTTTCACCGGAGGCCGGACCCGCGCGGAGATCGCCAGGGCCGATCTCCAAATGAATAAATTGCTGCAGGAAAAAACGGATTTGCGCAACAGGATCGCTCTGGAAGTGAAAGTGGCCCGGGCGGTTCTCGATTCGGCGCGCAGCGAACTGGAGGTCGCGAACCTGGGACTGAAGCTTGCCGGCGAGGAAATCGTCCAGGCGCGGGACCGTTTCGAAGCCGGAGTGACAAACAACATAGAGGTCATTACCGCTCAGAATGAGCTGGCCCGGGCGAACGACAACCAGATTAATGCTCTGTACCGCTGCAACCAGGCTCGCGCGGACCTGGCCCACGCCGGCGGCAGGATGGAATCACTCTACAGCAAGTAAAGGAGTCAATAGATGGCAACCGATCATCCGGAACCCGAAAAGGCCGAAAAGAAAAACGGAGGGAATCCCATACGCGGTAAAATCCGTTGGCTGCTGGCGCTGGCCTTTCTGGTCGTTCTCGCCGCCGGTATCTACGCCTGGATTGAATATTACCGCAATCGCGTATCAACGGATGACGCACAGGTGGACGGGCACATCGTTCCCGTCGCTTCCAAGGTTTACGGCACGGTTTCCGAGGTATTGGTAGACGACAATCAGACCGTGCACTCCGGGGACGTCATCCTGCGAATCGACGACCGGGATTATCAGGTTAAAGTCGATCAGGCTGAAGCGGCGTTGCGCCTGGCGGAAAGTCAGTCGAAGGCGGCCGGCATGGGAGTATCCCTGACACGGGAAACAACCAGCAGCGGAACAACCAATGCGGAAGCCTCCCTGGCGGCCGCCGAGGCGGAATATCAGCGAGCGAAAATGTCTTATGAATTGAGCGCCACGTCGGATCTGGCGGCCGCCCAGGCCGAAGTCGCCTCCCGAACCGCCAGCAATCAGAAGGCCCAGGCGGATCTTGCCCGCATGCGGCCGCTTATGGAAAAAGCGGAAATCTCCCGGCAGCAGTACGATGCTTACAAGGCAGCCGCCCAGGTGGCGGAGAGCGAACTCAAAATTGCCCGGGAAAATCTCGCCAGAGCAGAAAAAGACACGAACATCAAACACTCCGCCGTGTTGGCCGCCGAAGCCCGTGTGGAGCAGGCCCGGGCGGGACTGGAGGAATCGAGGGCAAACCTGAAGCGGTCGGACATCAGCGAGGCCGATGCGGCTTCCGCGGAGGCGGCGGTATCCCGGGCCCGGGCAAATTTGAGGGAAGCCGAGCTGCAATTGAGCTATACGATAATACGGGCTCCCGAAGACGGCGTCGTTACGAAGAAAACGGTGGAGGCGGGACAGATCGTTCAGCCGGGACAGGGATTGCTGACGGTTATTCCCCTGAATAAAGTCTGGGTTACGGCCAACTTTAAAGAAACCCAGCTGGACAACGTGCGTCCGGGCCAGAAGGCGGAAATCAAGGTGGACATGTACGGGGAAACTGTTCAAGGCAGGGTCGCTTCAATAGCCGGGGCCACAGGGTCAAGGATGAGCCTGCTGCCGCCCGAAAATGCGACAGGGAACTACGTGAAAATCGTCCAGAGAATACCGGTGAAGATCGAGGTCGACCTTAATAATGAAGATTTAATCCTTCGCCCTGGCATGAATGTCATCGCCACCATATATACGGAATAAGATGCTGGATTTAGAATTTCCGGTTCGGCAATCCCGGCAACCCGTCAATCGCTTTACCATCTGCACCCGATCATTATGAACTCACAGACCGATATCCACACACCATACACCGGCGGCAGCAATAAATGGGTTGTGGCCATGACGGTCATGCTGGGAACGTTCGTGGCGGTCATGGACATCAGCGTTGTCAATGTTGCGCTGCCTCACATGATGGGAGCGTTCGGGCAGAGCCAGTCGGCCATTACATGGATCGCCACGAGCTATTCGATCGCGGAAATAATTATGGCGACGATGGCCGGTTGGTCGAGCACGCTTTTAGGACGCAAGCGGCTCTTCATAAGCTCGTTCATCCTTTTCATCGCCGGCTCCATCCTCTGCGGAACGGCAACCACTTTTACACACATTCTTATTTTCCGGGTAGTGCAGGGGATCGGCGGCGGCAGCCTGATCCCCGTCTCGCAGGCGATCATGCGCGAGGCTTTCCCCGATGAAGAGCAGGGCATGGCCATGGCGGTTTACGGGATGGGGGTCGTGCTCGCGCCGGCCATTGGGCCGATCCTCGGAGGGTGGCTGACGGATCAATACGGCTGGGAGTGGATTTTCTATATCAACGTCCCCATAGGCGTACTGGGCGTCTTTCTCGTCAACATCGTCGTGCATGATCCGCCGTATCTGCGCCGCGGGCTGCGTCGAATCGACTGGACCGGCATTGCCCTGCTGTCCGTTACGTTGACAATGATGCAGATCGTACTCGAACGCGGCGAGGAAAAAAACTGGTTCGAATCCGACTGGATCGTTGCGGGAACGGTGATCGCCGCAATCGCACTGATCGCGCTGGTGTTCCGGGAACTGCACACCCGCGAACCGGTCGTGGATGTCCGCCTGCTGCGCAACGTGCCGCTTTCCGTCGGCTCGCTTATTGTCATCATCTTCGGTATCGGGCTTTTCGGCACGACCTTCCTGCTGCCTCAGTTCACGCAGAACCTCCTCGGCTATACAGCCTACGACTCCGGCCTAGTGCTGTTTCCCCGCGCTTTCTCACTCTTTCTTTTCATGCCTCTTGTCGGCTGGCTCTACAAACGGCTCAACATCCGCCTGATGGTTGCATTCGGCCTTGCAACCATCGTCTATTCCTATTTCCTTTTGGCGCACCTTTCACTCGACGCCGGCTTCTGGACGCTTACGCCGATGCTGCTGATCATGGGTGTCGGAATGCCTTTTGTCTTCGTTACGCTGACAACCGTCTCGCTGTCAACCGTTCCGCGCAGCGCGATGACCGAGGCATCAAGCCTGTATACGCTCGCGCGCCGCATCGGCGGCAATGTCGGATACGCACTGGCCGCATCGTTGGTCGCCAGCCGTATCCAGTTTCACCACGCCCGCCTCGCGGAGCATATCGTTCCGGGCGATCCCGCCCTTCTTACGCTCCAGCATCAGATAGCCAACCTGTTCCTCCACAAAGGTTCCGATCCCGTCATTGCCGTGCAGCAGACGAACATGATGATCGACGGCATGCTCAACCGCCAGGCCCGGATGATGGCCTACAACGATACGTCGCTGGTGTTGGGGCTTCTCTTTCTTGTCGTCATGCCCCTCATCCTGCTCATTCCCAGCCGGAAGAAACTTGTCCGGGAATCCTGACCGGCTGCTGATCCTCATTCCTTCCGGGCACAAACATATACCCGGGTTTCCGATGAATATTTCGGCTGGAAGAAATGCGCGCCAGGAAGCCGGGCTGAATGCGTTCCACTCTTTCTCCAACGGGAAACACGCGAGAAACGCAGCAGGATCCCACAGGAGGAAACAGGGCGGATCGCGCCTTGTGCGACCCGGTTCCCCGGGATATCAGATCCCGAGCAGGTGCCGCAGCATCTCCCGGCCGTTTTCCCAGAACACCAGGACCACGCCCATCAGAGCCCCGCCCGCGACTACGCCGGAAGCAACCGGGAAAATGAACTCCTCGGCCTGCGTTTTGTTCCGCTTCGTCCAGGCCACGGCAACGATGGCACCGAGAAGAAAGAGGAAACCGTAAAACCACTGGAATATCCAGGCCAAACCGACGCCGGCCGCCGAGGGGATCCACTTCGCCTGCTTCCTGAAAGCCCTGGAGAGCAGGGGCAGGAGGATGCCGACGAGGCCTCCGACGACGATGGACCAGACTTTCACCGGGTGAAGATGCGAGAGTCCCATGGCCATGGCCTCAGCCACTCCTTTCCACGTCTGGGCTGCGGGGGCAGGGAACTGGTCGGTGCCGAGGACGGAGGCGTCGGGAACAAGGATCCGGAACGCCGAAACCGTGACCAGCGTCCCCATGAAAATCCCGGCAAACTGGGCGATGAACTGCTTTCGCGGGTGCGCGCCGAGAAGATAGCCGCTCTTCAGATCGGTGAGGAGGTCGGCTGAGGACGCCGCGGCGGCGGCGGTGATGTTGGCGCTCATGAGATTGACATTGACGTTGCCCGGACTTACCGCGCCGAAGGTGAGCTGCATGATCTTGCCCATGGCCCCGATCGGAGTGGTGTCGGTCTCCCCGGTCACCCGGCAGGCGACCAGGGCCAGCGCATAAGTCAGGACCACGGCCAGCGTACTCTGCCAGTAGGGCATGTCAAAGGTGGCGTGGGCGAGAACGGCCAGCGCGATCAGCGAAATTCCCTGCCCGGCGAGGAACCAGGACATGGGGGTCTCGATCCCGGCCATTGGATCTTTGGCCGACGACGCGTCTTTCTTTGAAAGCATGGAGCCCAGGCTCTTGAACGCCCGCGCCACGCTTTTCCACTGCAGGAACACCGAGAGGATTCCCGAGGTCACCATGCAGGCGGTGCCCCCCCAAAGCGTCCACTGCACAAGCTGCCGGAAGCCCGTCTCCTCCGGTGGGATGATGCCCTGGCTCTGGAGAATCGGAACGAAAATCATCCAGCAGGCGACCGATCCGACGAATATGCTGAGACCGACACGCATCCCGACCAGCATGCCTGCGGCTATGAAGATCGGATCCCAAATGAACTGAACGGTTCTCCCTCCCCAGGCGGGACCGAGGGTGATCTCGTTAAAACGGGCTACCCAGGTCGAGAGCTGAAACGCTTCCAGCCGCGCACTGATGAGGTGCAGACCGTCGCTCCAGAACTGGCTTATCATGGCAAGCACGCCGGAGATGCCGAGCGCCTTTGCCGCGCGTTCTCCCCTGTTGCCGGTGGCATGGAGAGCGCGGAGCGTTTCGGCAGCGGCAATCCCGCTTGGAAAGCGGAGCTGTTCTGTGTTGATCATCTGCCGCTTCATGGGAACGGCCATGGTCACGCCGAGGACGGCAAGGAAAAAGATCCAGCCGAACATGATCGACATGGGGAGAGTCGAGTTGTTCAGCATGATGTATGCTGCGAACGCCGAGATAAGAGTGCCCCCCGTAGAGTAGCCGGCTGAACTCGCCGTCGACTGCATGCAGTTGTTCTCAAGGATCGTCATCCTGGTCTTGGCTAAGCCGATCTTGTGGATACCGGTCCAGATAGTATAGGAGAGGATGCATGCCGTGATGGCCACTCCGAACGCCCATCCCGCCTTGAGGCCGATGTAGATATTGGTCAGGGATAGAATCCCGCCCAGGAATGAACCCATGATGACGGCGCGCCAGGTGAGTTGGGCGATTGTGTCGCCGCGCCCCGTGTAACACTTCTCGTACCACTGACTCTCGATTTCCTCGGGAGTTCCCCGGAAGCCTTCGACCGGGAGTTCATAGTCCGCGTAGGGGTCATAGTGTGGGTCTGCTTTGTTCGGCCCGCCCGGGCCGGCAGGCGGGTTGATCGCGGTGGACATTCGTCGGACCTCCTCTGTAATTTCCCGAATTCTTTCCTGCAGCTTCCTGTGTGGTTCTTTCGGTGCGATTCGACTACCCGGCGACTTTTTTCTTGATGGTCTTAACCTTGGGAGCCGCCTTTTTGGCAACCGCTTTTTTCGTGGCCTTTACTTTCCCGGCAACTGTTTTTTTCGCGACCTTGGCTTTCCCGGCAACTGTTTTTTTCGCGACCTTGGCTATTCCGGCAACCGTCTTTTTCGCTGCCTTGGATTTTTTAGCGACCGCTTTTTTCGCCACTGCCGCCTTCTTCAAAACTTTTTTGGTTGCCGCTTTTTTCGTCTTTGCAACTTTCTTTACAGCTTTCGCCACCGTTTTTTTCGCATCCTTTTTCATAGTCATTATCGATTCTCCTTCGGAGGGACAGGAAGAATGGAATCTCCTTCTCGAGAATTCCCTCCCTATCCGGTGATTTCCTATCAGATCTATCATGTAAGCTCCAGGTATTTCAAGCAGTGCGATTTTATATCAAGTTTTTTATTCAAACTTAATCCAGTCTATCTCCACGTTTTTTGAGTCTTTTAGAATCACATACAGATCATGAACCCCGGCGGGACTTTCAGAGAGCGCCGCATCAACCAAATTCCAGTCCGTATTGTTCGGGATATCAACTTGAGCGACCAGCGGCCCGTCCATTCCGTCAATCCGGATTTCGATACGGCCGCCTGTTGAAGATGAGGCATCGACAGTGACGGCGTTTAACTTCCCGTCGCCGAAGTCAACCCTATTGTATTGTATCCATGCATTCGTAGCCGCCATGATTGCTTTCCATCCGTTTTGTTTCCGAACGGGGTCAACGAATGCAACCGACACTCCTTCCGGGCTGATGGCGCTGTACCTGTCAACCTGAATTTCCTTCAAGGCGCTGGAAATACCGACGCCACGATGGGTAGGAATTACCTTCTGAATCGTACCGTCTTCATTGAAAAATAAATAATCCGCCTTTATGGAGCGGTTCTTGTCAAATTCAGGGGACAAATCCCGGTCATGATAAAACAGGTACCATCGGCCTTTGTACTCAACGATGGAATGATGATTGGTCCAGCAGCCGCTGGCGGATTTGTCCATAATCACTCCTTTCTGTTCGAAAGGCCCCGTCGGGCTGCTGCCGGTTGCGTATTCAAGTCTCTCGGCTCCCTCTACTTCATGAGGATACGTTAAGTAATAAATGCCGTTGCGTTCAAAAACAAAGGGACCCTCCACAAGTCCCTCTGTCGGAAGATCTGCAATTCTCTGCACCTCGGAATCAAGCTCCACCATGTTGCCCTTCAACCCGGCTACGAATATTGCATTCATGGAATAGTACAAATATGCCGCTCCATCTTTATCGATGAATACGCACGGATCTATGCCGCGCACTCCGTTTATGGGCTGTTCTTCCGGCTTGAAGGGACCGTACGGTTTGTCGGCTACGGCAACTCCTATTCTGCCTCCTGTCGGAAAATAGAAATAATATTTCCCATTTTTGGACACACAGTCGGGCGCCCACATGTCGAAGGATTCACGGCCAAGCCATGGAACATCGGTCTGGGTCAAAATAACGCCGTGATCCGACCAATCGGTCAGGTTTTCAGAAGAGAAAACATGGTAGTCTTCCATGACAAACCAGTTGGCACGGCCCCTTCCCGGACTGGCCGGGATATCATGGGAAGGATAAACGTACATTATGCCTTCAAATACCCTTGCAGTCGGATCGGCCGTGAACTGATCCATGATCAGGGGATTCTGGGCAAGAACGCAATCAGCGCCCGATAGTAAGAACGCACTGAGGATTAATAAGCACCATCCGAATCGATTCATCCGTGACCTCCCGTTTGTAGTCATAACCCGGTTATTTTATCCTGTCCTCTTTCAGGATAGGCCATTAAAAAAAATATTATCGGAGACCGTCAAGGGGAAATTATAAGTCTGAGCCGACGGGAAGAGCGATTTTGGGGATGCAATCATGAGAAGGGCTGTACATTTCGGAACGAATCACTTAGATTGGTCCCTTCAGAGAAAGAGATGTGCCTGCTTTGCGTCCCAAAACCGGAAATCCCGTGAAAGGCCCGCTATGAACATGCTTCATAAAATTGCAACAATAGGAGTGGGCAGCCTGGCTGTTTGGGCTGCACTGGCGCTGCAAGTTTTTTCCGCCGAACCCGGCAACGAGGCTCCCGACGATGCCCCCCGCAGTATCGCTCCTTACTTCACGCCGGCCACGTCGTCCCCCAGGGCGCCGGATCCGGACGGATTCCTCCAGCGCTGGATGCTTCTCGAACCTATCAACAAGCCCAACCGCACCAACACAGTGTTTACCGACACCTACATCCGGAACGTCATGAATTTGGAGTACTTCCCCAACCAGTTCACGGTTATTCCGCGCAACGGCGATACCGTGACGGTTGCCGGCCAGAAACTTGCATGGCATGCACTGGATTCCACCGGTTTCAACGTCAAGCTTTTTCGCTTCGCTTACGGTCTGAACAAACAGACTTGCGGCGTCCTCTTCTGGGCCGTTACCGTTGTCGACAGCCCGCGCGAAATCAAAAACGCACGTATGGCCGTAGGCTCCAATTCGGCCTCCATGTGGTGGCTCAACGGCAGAGAAGCCGTCGGCCTCTTCGGCGACCGGCGCATGGTCATGGATGACTGCGTCTCCAAACGGCTCACGCTCAACAAGGGCGGGAACGTCATTCGCGGCGCCGTCATCAACGGCCCCGGCTTAAGTGATTTTTGCGTCCGCTTCATCGATGAGAACGGTGAACCGATCAAAGATATTACCCAGGAACCTGTCAATGAATAAATCGTCGTATTCTTGTTTCCAGGAGCTGTTATGAAATTCCGTGTTCTCGCCGCAACGATTGTTCTGGCCTCAGCAGTTCCCGCCTTGTTGTCTTCCGGTCCTTCGGGACCACCCGCACTGGACGGCGAACCCTACATCCACGACCCCTCGACCATCATGGTGTGCGACGGCAGGTTCTATACTTTCGGCACCGGCGGCGGCGGCCTGATCTCCGACGACGGCTGGACCTGGCACAGTGGGGCCGTACGGCCCGGCGGCGGGCTGGCGCCCGACGCCATCAAAATCGGGGACCGTTACTACGTGGCCTATGCCTCGAAAGGCGGAGGGCTGGCCGGAGGGCACGCCGGAGCCATCAATACGATGTGGACCAATACTCTCGACCCCAAATCTCCCGACTTCGGATTTCACGACGACAGCGTTGTTGTCGCCACAGACGGCATCGAAGACTGTGATGCCATCGACCCGGCGTTCTTTCTCGACCCTAACGACGGCCGGTTGTGGCTTACCTACGGAACCTACTTCGGCTATATCCGCATCATCGAACTCGATCCCGGAACGGGGAAACGCGTCCCCGGCAACCAGCCCGCAAACATCGCCATCGACATGGAAGCCACCGCGATGATGCATCGCGACGGCTGGTACTACCTTCTGGGCACTCACGGCACCTGCTGCGACGGCGCCAACTCCACCTACAACATCCGCGCGGCCCGCTCCAGGAAAGTGACCGGCCCGTTTGTGGATAACATGGGCGTGGACACGCTCAAAGGCGGAGGCAAGCTCGTCGTGTCTGCCGGCGGCCGCTTCATCGGGCCCGGCCACTTCAGCCTGCTGGACCTTGGCGATGGCGTGCAGAAATTCTCCTGTCATTACGAGGCCGACCTGGACCGCGGCGGCCGCAGCGTGCTGGACATTCGCCCGCTGCTATGGAAAGACGGCTGGCCCGTGGCCGGCGACAATTTCCGGGAAGGCACCTATGAGATCCAGTCCGAACGCAGCGGATTCGCACTGGAGCTGGCTGTCGATTTCGTGCGGATGGACCGCGGCCTACGCGGCGGTTTCGGCGCCCCTGCGGGCCCCGTAACTCCCGTTCCGGCCCAGGAACTCGCTCAAGTGTCAAAGGACTGGCCTGCCGGCGACATCGACATTCGCATCGGCGACTACATGGTCCGCCCCCACCAGAAGTGGGCCATCACACCTGTCTCCAACGCCGGCGGTTACCCCGGCTCGCCCTATTTCAAGATCGCAATCGCCGGCACGGATCGCACGCTGACTGCCACGGCCGACCGTGAGGTTGTGGCGGTTCCGGTCTTTACCGGCAGTCCCGAACAGCTGTGGCGCATCGACCAGTTGACCGACGGCACTTACCGCATCATGCCCAAGTCGGTACCCGATTCCAGTGAGCCCATGGCCCTGACCGCAGTGGGCCGCAGTACGCCGACGTTGACCAGGTTCGATCCCAAAAGCGACAAGGCGCGCTGGAACTTTAGAGAACCGTGAAGCCGGCCGATCAATCACCGGCAACTTCGAAGGGGGAAAACGGATCAGATCCCGTTTTCCCCCATTCTTTTTTAGGAAAGGAGAGCATGGATTTCAACGGGCGGTGAGTCTATTCATATTTAAAAACTTCATCCAGGGGAACATCAAATACTTTAGCTATCTTGAATGCAAGCTCCAGGGTCGGTGAATATTTAGCTGCTTCTATCGCATTCAGCGTCTGGCGGGTAACTCCCACCTTTTCCGCCAGTTCAGCCTGAGTCATTTCATCGGCCTCGAAGCGCAGGCGTCGGATGTTATTGCGTATGGAAGTTCTCCCCATCTTAAAAACCCCGTCGATAAAAGAAAAGCTGCACCACACACTTTATAGTGGAAGAGACCATCAGTGACAGGAGCAGAAAATGGGCAATGATCAGCGGACCTGTCACAAAACCCGGCCTAACGGCCGTTTCGGGGCACAAGCCTCGAAACATTACCTGCCCTATTATCATCGATACAAAAATGAATAGAGCCAAGCAGGCAATCATGGATCCTCTGCCGAAAACACGTAGTCACGCTCATCCTTCTTCGCCGGTTTTTTCCGGACGCCGACAAGAATACTCAGGATTATGCTGATAATGACTGCCGGAATGATGGTGATTATGACCAGTCCGACCATTGCGCCGCCGGACGGAGTCCGTTCATTCATCTTGATCAGCCTGAATGCAGCCGGAAAGCAGTAAAGGGCGACAACGATATTAACCAGAAATTCAGCCCAAAGGTTCAATTCTCTATTGGTCAAATCGGATAAAAATTTTTTCAGCCTGGATAAGACTTTCATGGGCAGTTCCACCAGTCGATGCAGCAGATTCTAATCGACCAGACCCTTTATGTAAAATATATTTGACAATATGTCAATATTATCTTACATCCATCGAATGGAGGTTGGATGAAATGAGTTTCCCGCGGACACACCTTTGGGTGTCCGGTTTCGTAATTTCCTTAGATTCCCCGGATGTCGTTTAAATCGAAATGCGGGCTAGTGTGTGAAAACGTATCCGGAGCCTCCTTTTAAAATATTCTCAGTAATCGATTAGTCCTGGGGGGCGACATCCCTCACGCTTATCAGCCATTGGCCGTTTATCCGCACGAGTTCATTCACTTCGCGACCGGCAGAGGTTGTTCCACCCGCCGCAAGCGCTCCAAGCCAGTAAGCATGGTAGCGGGCATGTTCTTCATCGACGAACTCAATATGTGTGTTCGTCACAACATGGTACATTCGCGGCGCATTCTCACCGTTCGTGTTCTCGGCATTAAGGTTCTGCCTGGCATCCGAGATCATTTTCTTCAGCGCTTCCCGCCCTTTGACCGCGTTATCTCCCCTTCCGAATTGCCCATCCGGCGCGAAGAGGGCGGCGTATGCTTCTGCATTGCCTGAGTCGAGTGCACGAATGTAGTCCCACATCAACTGCTCGATCGCTATGCGGTCCTGTGCACGTACCAAATCGTTTCGCGCAGCGCACGAGGCGAAAACGCACAACGCGACAAGCGCGATTGTTGATAAAACCAGAAGTCGTAAATGTGTCATACCAATCTCCAGGGAATGGAACAGGGATCTTTTACTTGATGACGATTCCGAATCCGAATCGAATATTGTCTTTTTTCCATTGATAACCGGTATTTTCGATAAAACGTGCCCAGATCAAGTCGACCTGCGCAACCCGCAAGGCAAATCGATCGTTCATATTCAAATCCAATCCACCACCGAATTCAATTGCAAAACCTGAGTTGGAATAGCTGCCTCCTCCCACATTTATCCCTCCCCAAAGGACGTGAAGAAACAGTGTGGTCTTTTCCTGGCGCAGAGCAACGCGGGGTCCGAACATATACTCGTAGATATGGATCTTCGCGTCATCTTCACTTTTGAATTGACCGCCGAAATCAGCTTCGACTCCGAAGTAATCATCGAGGTTGAAAGCTATGTCAGCCTGGAAGCCATAAAACGAGATGGGGACACTCAATGCTCTCCCCATATCCGTATTCAGCAGGGAGAATCCCCCGAAAACCTCCGCCCTGGGAAAATCATCCTGGGCAAATAATGAACCGCCGCAGGAAATCATCACAACAACAATCAATATCGATAATTTCCTCATTGCCTTTCTCCCTGAACAAACGGGTGAATTCAGGTAACGCGATCCATCGTTACTGAAGTGCGTCCATCAATTTTTTCATAGGGATGTCTATATTGAAATATACGGTGATATCCTGATCGTTCTCCACGTCTGTGCACTCCATAACATCAAAGCTGTGCTCTTCACTGTGAACCAGGCTTTGGCGTTTAACTCTCATGTTGCTGAAGCCAAGGAATACATATTCCTCGTGTACGTTGATCACTTCAAAGGCGTCTTCTTCGATGCGGCCATGTTTATCTTCACGGATTGAATCAAGAAGTCCCCGGATCACAGCTTTATGGAATTCAGCCCTATTTTCCTTTTCAAGCTCCATGTTGGCTATGAATGCAAAATAGTGCATGTCAATATCGACAAAAGCTTCCTCTATTCCTTTGTCGGCCTTTACCAGGGCATCATCGAATTTCTCCTTTTCCAGCAAATCCCTTATGGTTTTCTTATTGTCGGAATCCGCTTCACAGGAGTATTTGCTTGCAGCGCAGTTCAGCCTCAATGCCTTGAAATCGACATTAAGATCACCGGCTTTCAATTTTTCAATCGCTTTTTCATAATTATTAGTAGCTTCAGAGTTATCTTTGCCTAATGCGGGACAAAAACAATAGCCAATAGCCACTATGGCCCAGACAGCAATCGTGCGTATCATAGACTCATCTGCTCCTTATGACTTGTCATTCGGCCTGATAATTGATCGGTGACGCCATTCTAATCAAAATCCGATGAATACGTCATTCCTTTTATTGGCTTTTACATACCCTTCATCATATAGGAAACCTGGACACCCGTTTTTTTTCATATTTTTTTGGCTCTGCCCACCAGTTTGCCATTAGCAGTGTTAAAGGAGAAACACAAATTGCCTGTCGAGGAACATATCAAAGCACCGGCTCAGTGTCCGGAACGTATAGCTGAGCTGCGCAAACGGCTATCCAGCCTGAGCTGGTTCATGGGACGTCTCAACGAATACATCATGGGATTCTTCCTATCAGCCCGTGGTAAAAGTACAGCGGGCCGCGTTCCGAGCGCCGCAGGGGCAGATGCAAGGCGGCGCGACGCATGCGATGTGGTGCATCGTTGAGGGAGCGCGCGCCAATTATGCACAGCATAATTGGC
>CAZPHK010000089.1:0-18621 GCA_964586015.1 uncultured Acidobacteriota bacterium
GTACACAAGCATGGGAACGCGGATTCTTCCGTCGAATCCTGGGAAGAACCGAGAATTTCCAGATCTCCGATATCGCGCAGATTTTGTTTTCGGAACCTGAGATTGCGGCATCTCCCCAGGCACTCGATCAATCGGAGGAGTACACGCCTGAACCGGAAACAAGCCTGGAAACCGCGCAGGCGGCTCAGTCTGAAGAAGGAACTCAATCCGGAAACCAGACGGGTTCAACCGTTACGGTGCCGGAAGGCACACCGATCGTTGTGCGGACCACAACCGCAATCGACACGGACCGGAATCGTGTTGGAGACGTATTTGACGCGATTCTCGAAGAGCCTCTGGAGCAGGACGGGTATATCGTCGCGCAGCGCGGTGCGCGAGTGAAAGGCAGGATCGCTTACGCCAAGGAATCGGGCAAACTGACCGGCCGGTCACAAATGATGCTCGAATTGAATGAATTAATCGCTAACGGCCGGAAATATTACATTCGAACCACGGACCATGTTGAAGAAGGATCGTCCAGAGGGAAGCGAACCGCCGCCACAGTCGGAGGCGTTGCGGCTCTCGGGGCCATTATCGGCGGGATAGCGGGCGGCGGGAAAGGAGCCGCGATCGGCGCTGCGGCCGGAGCCGGAGCCGGAACAGGCGTCCAGGTTCTGACCAGTGGAGAGACGCTGAAAATTCCCGCCGAAACTGTGCTCGAATTCAGACTTCAAACGCCCATGACCTTCAGCGTTCCTTGAGATGGCATTACAAAGAGATACTCCACCAACAGGGACTGATGCTCTTATGGAGATCAGTCTCTGTTTTCTTGTTACCCTCCTCCCTTTCCTCTGTTGTTTTAGACAGCCTGTTATGTGAGAATGATAAATTTGGAGTGCGGGAGCTTGCTGCCGCCTTTGGTTCTCTTGTGTATAAAGAACTGAAGGCGGGAGCAAGCTCCCGCACTCCAAAGAGGCTTCGTTTCCAAAACCGTATAATTGTTGAAGCAGGCAATACCCAAATCCGCTGGTTTCCTAATGTTGAAGGCAATTATTTTCGATTTTAACGGTGTAATCCTCGATGACGAACCGCTTCATTTCAAAGCCATGCGGGAAGCCGTAGCCGATCTGGGAATCACCCTGACCGAAGAAGCCTACTGGGACAAATACCTGCCGCTGGACGACAGCGAGTGCCTGGACGCTATCTGCCTCGATCACGCAGTCCTGTTGAGCGACGAAGACCGGATCCGAACTCTTAAAGAAAAAACGGCGTCGTACAACAGGCGGCTTGAAAAACGATTTCCGGTTTTTCCGGGCGCCGCCAGATTTATCGCATCGGCGGCGCAATATTTTCCACTGGCTCTGGCTTCGGGCGCCAGCCGTGAGGAAATAGAGACCACTCTGGAGGCTACGGAACTGAAGCAGCATTTTATCGTTATTGTAGCGGCGGAGGACTTCTCCCTCGGCAAACCGCATCCGGAGAGCTTCCTGCTCGCTCTGGAAAAGCTCAATGCGGCAATTGCCCGGAAGTCGCCGATAATGCCTGAAGAATGTCTTGTAATAGAAGATTCGATCGGCGGCATTGCCGGCGCCAGATCCGCGGGCATGCGCTGCCTGGCGGTCAGCAACAGCTATCCGCCCGAAAAATTAAAGGAGGCGGACAGGGTGGTCGGGTCTCTGGAAGAGGTTCAGGTTGAAAGCCTCGGAGCCCTGTTCGATAATCCGGCGTGATCGTCAACATTATCAGAGCTCGCCAGTCTTTTGCCGAAATGGCCGAACTGGACGATGCGGCATTCCCTTTGGACCGGGTTGCATTGACCCTGGCGATGGAAGAATATCCGGACCTGGATATTCTCGAATACCTGAAGCGCCTGGACACTCTGGCTGCAAGGACGGAAGTACTGGTCGGCCGCGACTGCACACCCGCAGGCATCATAGAAAGCATTAACGAGATACTCTTTGTGCAGGAAGGGCTGCAGGGCAACAGGGAGGACTATTACAATCCCAGGAATTATTATTTAAACGAGGTGCTCGACCGCAAGCTCGGAATACCGATAACCCTGTCGGTTGTTTACATGGAGGTGGCAAAGCGCATCGGTTTTCCCATAGCGGGCGTTGGATTTCCCGAACACTTTCTGGTCAAGCACATGGCCGAAGACCGTGAAATCATAATCGACCCTTTTAACATGGGGCGGATACTCACGCTGAAAGACTGCCAGGAGCTTCTGGATAAGACCGGCGACATCGAAGAACCCATAAACCCCTCCTTCCTTCAACCTATGGGAAACCGTGCCATAATCACGCGAATTCTTTACAACCTTAAAGGAATATTTGAACAGAGCGAACAGGACTACGAAGCGCTTTCCGTCATAGAGAAAATCCTTCTGCTTAATCCAGGGACTCCTTCAGAGGTGCGCGACCGGGGCCTGCTCTACATGCAGTCCGGCCTTTTTGCCAAAGCCCTGTCGGATCTTAATTATTATCTCGCCCATTCGATCGGTCCCCGGGACCTTTCCTCCGTACAGAATCATATCAAAACGCTTCAGGATATCGTCTGCGCCGTCAACTGATAGGCATTGAAATAAAACTCACCGCGGAGACGCAGAGGTACGCAGAGAGAAAATATATTTTATTATCTCTGTGAATCTCTGCGCTCTCTGCGCCTCCGCGGTGAGTTTTTTAAGGGTACGAATCTGGTCAGAGGCTCCAGACGACCTTGCCTTTGACGATCGTCATGGCAGGGCCGCCCCGAAGCTTCCATCCTTCAAAGGGGGTGTTGCGGCTGCGGGATTCAAAATTTTCCGAGCGCACCTCGCAGCTCAGTTCTGGATCCAGCACGGTGATGTCGGCCCACGCTCCTTTGGCCAGCGTGCCCCGGTCCAGGCGAAGTATTCGCGCCGGATTCGAGGAAAAGAGCTGCGCCATCCTTTCCAGGGTCAGGATTCCGGTACGCACGAAACGATCGTATATGAGACCGACAGCCGTCTCGAGCCCCACAACTCCGAAAGGCGCCCGGTCGAATTCGAGCATCTTGTCGTTTATGTTGTGAGGCGCGTGGTCTGTCGCTATTGCGTCGACATCCCCTGAAACGATTCCCTTCACAAGGGCATCCACGTCATCCTGGCACCGAAGCGGTGGATTCATCTTCATGTTGGTGTCGTAGGAAGTGACCAGCGAGTCCGTTAAAAGCAGGTGGTGGGGGGTCACTTCGCAGGTAATGGCAATCTTCCCTTCCTTCCTGGCTTTGACGACCGCTTCAAGGGAACGTCTTGTGGAAAGATGCGCGATGTGAGCATGGGCTCCCGTCTGTCTGGCCAGGATCGCATCCCGGACTATCTGAACTTCCTCTGCGGCGGGATTGATGCCGCGCAGTCCGAGGAGAGTGGAGTAGTAGCCCTCATGCATTACTCCGCCCGCGGAGAGATTTGTATCTTCGCAGTGATCGATTACGGGCAGGTTAAAAAGGCGGGAATATTCCATGGCGCGGCGCATGACCTGGTTGTCCTGAACGGAATGCCCGTCATCGCTGATCGCCACTATGCCCGTCCGGTACATTTCGCCGATTTCGGCCAGGGTTTTTCCCTGGCTTTCCTTGGTGATGGCTCCGATCGGATAAACGGCGACCTTCGATACTTCCCGCGCCCTTTCAAGGATAAAGGACGTAACGGCTTCAGAATCGTTTACAGGCTGCGTGTTGGGCATGCAGGCGACTGCCGTAAAACCGCCGTGTGCGGCGGCGTTCGTACCCGATTCGATCGTCTCCGCATCTTCCCGGCCCGGCTCCCGCAAGTGAACATGCATATCGATAAAACCCGGAAACACGATGAGTCCGCGCGCATCGATTTCCTTTCGGCCTTTTTTGCGGATGCGGACTGCAATTTCGGCCACGCGGCCGTCGTCGATGCCGACATCCGCAATCTTATTCAGGTTTTGCGACGGGTCCACGACCCGTCCCTTGCGTAGTATCAGTTGCATAAATGGGTTCACCGTTCTCCGTTCAGGGTTCTCCGTTTATAACTTCAACGGGAAACAACAGCCGGGAACGCTGCTCCTGTCTGATCCTTATAAAACCGCCTAAAAGTGCTCTTAATTAGTATCTGCGATACTTATAAATCATATATCGTAATCCGGGTTTTCTTTGGAGTGCGGGAGCTTGCTCCCGCCTTCGGTTCGCTTCACAAAATCACAACAAAGGCGCAAGCAAGCTTGCGCATTCCAAAGAAGGTCGTCGCCAATCGATAAATTCAAAAATGAAGCCGTATCGCGACAGTAACTTATTAATGCGAGCGCTTTTTCGACTTCAATCCCGCATTTCCGGACAACAGGTAAAGCACCGCCATCCGTGTGGCGATCCCGTTTGCGACCTGGTTCAGGATTACCGAATAGTCCGCGTCGGCGACATCGGAATCGATCTCCACGCCGCGATTCATCGGTCCCGGATGCATGACAATCGTATCTTTTTTCGCCAGCCGCATCCTTTCACGCGTCAACCCGTAGAAATTATAATATTCCCGCGTGGACGGAATAAAAGCTTCGTGCTGCCGTTCATTCTGAACCCGAAGCATCATTATCACATCCGCGCCGTCTATGGCCTCCTCGATTCGCCCGGTTATTTTGGCCCCCAGCCTCTCATACTCCCAGGGTATCAATGTCGGAGGCCCGCATGCCCAGACTTCCGCCCCGACCTTGTGGAACAGGATCGTATTCGAGCGCGCGACCCGGCTGTGGCTGATATCCCCTATAATGGCCAGTTTCAGCCCGTCCAATTTCTTTTTTACCGTGCGGACCGTCAAGGCGTCCAGAAGCGCCTGGGTCGGGTGTTCGTGCATGCCGTCGCCGGCGTTGATAATGGAAGACCGGCACGCTTTTGCAAGAAGATGGGGCGCCCCGGCGGATGCATGGCGTATCACAATGATGTCGGGCGACATGGCTTCCAGGGTATGTGCGGTATCGAGCAAAGTTTCTCCCTTGGTAACACTGCTGGTGGATGCGGAGAAATTCAGGATATCCGCGCTCAAGCGCTTCTCGGCAAGTTCGAAAGAGGACCGGGTCCGTGTCGAAGGCTCAAAAAACAGGTTGACGACCGTTTTTCCCCGAAGGGGCGGGACTTTCTTGACCGGTCGGGCGGCTACCTCTTTTAACGCCTCCGCCGTATCCAGGATAAGCTGAATATCGTCCACCGACAGCTGCTCGATACCCAGCAGATCTTTATACCTGAGCGATGCCATGGTTTTTGCCCGATGTGGTTGTCGTCGTTAGTCAGCATTTCTCAAGAGAACGACCTTTTCTTCGCCGTCCTCTTCGTTCAAACGCACTTCTACAGTCTCATCCTCTGATACCTGAACATGCTTTCCCACATAATCGGCCTGGATCGGAAGTTCGCGCCCACCCCGATCCAACAGCACTGCCAGCTGGATCCTTTTAGGCCGCCCGAGGTCCATAATGCCGTCCAGGGCGGCGCGTATCGTCCGGCCTGTGTACAACACATCATCCACCAGCACCAGACTGAGATTATTGACATTGAAATCAATCAGGGTTTCGCGCAGTATCGGGTGATCGCTGACGGCCGTAAGGTCGTCCCGGTACAGGGTAATATCCAGGATACCCGTTGCAACGGGATGTTTGAGGATCGCCTCTATTTTTTTACACAGCCGCTCGGCCAGGTGCACCCCGCGGCTTCGGATGCCGATGAATGCAAATTCAGCTTCGGGGCTTAATTTCTCGATAATTTCCGCAGAGATCCTTGCCAGAGCAAGGTCGATCTCTTCGGCCTTCATCAAAAGCTTCCCTTTAGCTTTCTTCATGGTGGAAATCGTGCTGAAAAATAATTGATCCTCTCCAGTGCGTGGCGATAATATCACACGCGGAAATGCGTTGCAAATAGCTAGTTACTACCTATACTTAATCGAAATGCTGGATAGAAAAGTAAAAATTAAAAACGTCAGGGACCTCGGTTCGAACAACTACCTGCTGACTCTCAACGCCGCCGAGCAGGCCCGGCTGATTCGCCCGGGACAGTTCTTCATGCTGAAGTGCGTGGAAGAGGTGGATGAAAACCCTCTCCTGCGCCGCCCCTTTACTGTCTTTAACATCTTAAGGCACGCGCGCAGCGGAAAACCGGCAGGCCTGGAACTGCTGATCAAAGACGTTGGAACGGGAACCCGCAAGCTGGTCCGTATGAAACCGGGACAGGCAATTCATTGCCTGGGCCCGCAGGGAAACGGATTCAAGATCTCGGCTGAGATGAAAAACCGGGTGGAAATGGCCTGTCTGGTGGCCGGGGGGGTCGGCATCGCCCCGCTCTACCTGCTCGCACAGGACCTGATGCGGCAGAATGTAAAGCCCATACTTTTCTACGGCGGCGCCGGCACCGCCGACCTTGTATTGAGGGAATATTTCGAACAGCTGGAGATGGATACGCATTATACCACCATGGACGGATCCCTGGGCGAACGCGGGCTTGTTACGGAACTCCTGGCGCCGTTTCTTCACAAACACGCGCATCGGAACATCCGCGTCTATGCCTGCGGTCCCTGGGGAATGATGAAGGCAGTCCACAGACTGTCGGCAAAGGAAACGCTCCATTGCGACGTCAGCCTCGAAGCACGCATGGGCTGTTCGCTCGGAGCCTGCCTGGGATGCGTCGTCCGAAGCAAAGGCGCCCGCGGGGAAGACCGGTATCTGCGGGTCTGCCAGGAAGGGCCGGTGTTCGACAGCCGGCTCATCGATTGGGAAACAGCTCCGATATAAAACCGTTCAGGGTTCAAGGTTTAAAGGTTCAAGGTTTAAAGGTTCCCAAGGGCAATGGACAGCCGGGAACAAGAGTTCACTGCCGGGAATAACAACAGATTATGAAGAGCAAGAAAGAAATGTTGAAAGCACCCCGTATGGCCGTGGAAATCGCCGGAGTGCGCTTCAAGAATCCCGTGCTGACGGCCAGCGGCACCTTCGGCTACGGCCTGGAATTCGCCAACCTGATGGACCTGAACGCCATCGGCGGCATTGTGGTCAAAGGCCTGTCCATGAAGCCCATCAAGGGAAACCCGCCGCCCCGCATCTATGAGACGTCATCCGGCATGCTGAACGCCATAGGATGGCAGAATATCGGCGCAACGGAATTCATCACCGCCAAACTTCCCGGCCTCAGGAATTATGAAACAAAAATCATCGTCAATATTGTCGGTTTCGAACTCAACGATTACCTGGAGGTCGCCCGGTTTCTGAACGATTGCCCGGGGATTGCGGCCCTGGAGCTGAATATTTCCTGCCCCAACGTGGAAAAGGGCGGTTTTCACTTCAACAAGAATCCCAGGGACACCTTCAAGGTCACGGCGGCGGCCAAAAAAGCTTCGAAAAACCTGCCACTCTGGGTGAAGCTGTCGCCTAATGTTACGGATATTCGTGAATTCGCCCGGGCGTGCGAGGATGCCGGAGCCGATGCGGTTTCGGTCATAAACACCCTGGTGGGAATGGCCATTGACGTCGAGAAAAGGCAGCCCCGGCTGCGCTTTCTTACGGGAGGCCTCTCCGGTCCCGCGATCAAACCGATTGCGTTGCGGATGGTCTGGGAAGCCTGCCAGGCGGTAAAAATACCCGTAATCGGAGTAGGCGGAATCGCGTCGACCGAAGATGCCCTGGAATTTCTGATCGCCGGGGCGCGCGCAGTCCAGGTCGGAACCGCCAACTTCTACCGGCCCGACGCTTCGCAGCGCATTGCACTGGGGTTTCAGGAATACTGCCGGTCCCATAATATCGAGGACATCAACGAACTGGTCGGGAGCCTGCACGCCTATGAATGATCCACGATCGCGTCTCATCGTCGCCCTGGATGTGCCCGGCCGGGAAGCCGCTTTCACAGCCGTAGATCAGTTGTCCGGGCACGTCGGCTGTTTCAAAATCGGCCTGGAACTATTCACACGGGAAGGCCCCCGCCTGGTTGAAGAAATACGCGACAGAGGTGAAAGAATATTCCTGGACCTGAAACTGCACGATATACCTAACACGGTGGCGGGAGCCGTTCGCTCCGTCTGCAAGCTCGGAATCGATATGGTTACGGTACATGCCTCGGGAGGCTCGGCCATGCTTGAGGCTACATGCCGTGAAGCGCAAGCCTCCGATTCGCCGCCCCTGGTGCTGGCGGTGACCGCCCTGACAAGTCTTTCCGAAGAGGACATGCAGCGTTTCGGCGTAAACGGATCGATGGAAGAGTGGGTGGAGCGGCTTGCCCGAACGGCATACAATGCCGGGATCCGGGGCCTTGTCGCATCCGCCGGAGAAATTTCCATGCTGAGGAGCAAAATGGATCCGCAGCTGCAGCTCGTCATACCCGGCATCCGCCCGAAGGGAGCCGATGCCCAGGACCAGTTCCGCACAGCCACGCCCTACGATGCCGTAAAAGCCGGGGCAAGCTGCATCGTCGTCGGCCGCCCCATCATGCAGGCGCCGGATCCGGCCGCCGCCGCCGATGCCATTGTCGGAGAGATTGCCCGGGCGCTGAAGGACTGACTCCCGCGAAATCCATAACATCCTATCTCGTAAAACACGGAATCCACGGTGCGGCAGAAAGCACACAAGCAAAGTTTGCTCCCGCACTTCCATGGAATCTTCCGTTTTAATTTGACTCCCCGCAAAAAAAGATGAAACTGTTAACAAAACGCACTCACAGGGAAACACCAAACGGATTTATTTGCGGGGGAGAAACAATAACTATGGAACAATTGAAAACCGAGTCTTTCGAAAGTCAGCCGGGAATTCCAAAAGATCGGCGGGAATTTCTCAAGCACTGCATGGCGCTGGCAGGCTCCGGGATCGCGGGCTGCATGGTGCTGTCCGGATCCGAGGCCCGGGCCGAAATCACAGCCGCCGATGATCCCCGGCTGGAAACGCAAAAAATCACCTACCCCATAGAAGACGGTGAAATGCAGGCCTACATGGCCCGGCCGAAGGGGAAGGATAAGCTTCCGGCCGTCATTGTCATTCAAGAGATTTTCGGATTGAATCCTCATATTGAAGATGTAACCCGGCGCATGGCGCTGGAAGGATTCCTGGCGATCGCTCCGGACGCCCTGTCGCTGCAGGGCGGTTCCCCGAGCGATTCGCAGGAGGCGGTAGGCAAGATGCGCAATCTGGACCCTGCGGCCAACACCAAAAACTTTGTTGCTGCGGTCGAGTATCTGAGAACGCATCCCCAGACTACCGGGAATGTCGGCTGCACGGGATTCTGCTGGGGCGGCGGCGTAACCAACCAGGTCGCGGTGCACTCCCCGGAACTGAAAGCGGCCGTGCCGTATTACGGACAGGTCCCGGCGGATGAAGATGTGCCCAAGATCAAGGCCTCGCTCCTCTGTCATTATGCCGGTGAAGATCAGCGAATCAACGCCGGCATCCCGGGATTCGAGGCGGCACTCAAAAAAGCCGGGATTGACTATAAGATCTATATATACGAAGGCGCCCAGCACGGTTTCAACAACGACACCAGCCCCGGCCGCTATAATAAGGAAGCCGCGGAGCTGGCCTGGAAACGAACCGTAGCGTTCTTCAAGGACAAGCTTCAATAGCCGGGTTTTTGTCCGCGCCAGACTTCTGCGAGGGTGTCGACGAAAGGACGGCAGTGGGTGAAAAAACGTTTGTATCCGGAACATAGATAGTTCAGGCCGGATTCGCCGTCCTCCGTCCGGATAAATCGATTTTTCGGGCAGCCGCCGTTGCACATATCCAGAACGTCGCAAGCGAGACATTGCTTCGGCAGGGTATCCCGTTTGGCCCTGCCGAAAGCCTGCTGCTGTGGGCTGTCCAGCAGCTTTTCCAGTGAGGTCCGGCCGATATTGCCCAGACGGTGTTCGGGCGCCGTGAAGTGGTCGCAGCTGTAAAGATCGCCGTTGCATTCCAGGACCGGCACGCCGCCGCAGACCTTGCGGAAGAGGCAGAGAGTGTGTTCCAGTCCGAAAGCCGGGCGTGCAGCTTCCTCGAAAATCTGGACCTTGATGCGCCCGATATCCCGATCCAGCCAGGCGTCGAAAATCGTACATAAAAACTCCCCCCATGCGTTGGAGGGCACGGTCCGTTCGCCGACGCTGCCGTTTTCCAGAGGCTCTACCAAAGGAAGAAACGTAAGATACGGAACCTCCATGCCGCAAAAGAATCCATAGACCTCCATTGCGGTGCCGACGTTGCCGGAGTGAACCACGCAAAGGCATTCGGTCCGCACGCCGTATTTCCGTAAACGGTCATACGCCCGCATCACCTGTCCGTGGGTCGGCTCCCCTTCTGGTGTCACACGATAAAGATTATGAGCCGATTCCGGCCCGTCCAGGCTGAGCCCGACCGTGAATTTCTCCTCCGCGAGGAACCGGCACCACGCTTCATCGAGCAGGATGCCGTTGGTCTGGATGCCGTTGACGATGCTCCGGTCCGCCGGGCAATGCTTTTTCTGCAGGGCAACGATTTTGCGGAAACCGTCGATTCCGTAAAGCGTCGGCTCCCCCCCGTGCCAGGCAAACTGTATGACGGGATCCGTGCAGGCTTCGATATGCTGAAGGATGTACGTCTCCAGCAATTCCCCGGACATTTTTCTGGATCCGCGAAACGAATGAGGGAGGTAGTAGCAGTAGCGGCAATGCAGGTTGCACAACGCCCCGACGGGTTTGACGAATACCTGGAATTCCCGGCGAATTTCAGTCACTTTATGCGCCTCGATTCTGTTTTCCTCTTTATCAATAAAAGAAAAACAAAGTTGCCGATAGATTCAGCCTGAGGCATCCAGAATAGCACGGGCGCGGCGGAAGACGTTATGGAACATCGACCGGGTCAGTTTGCCGGTCTGGGTATTCTGCCGGCTGGGGTGATAGGAGGAAAGAATATAGAGGCCATCTGGCAGGATCCATTCCCCTCCGTGGCGGAATTTAAGATTCATCCTGTCTGTCCTCTCACCAGAATCTCGACACAGCCGGACAAAGGTCTGAAATGCCACCTGTCCGAGGGTGAGAACGACCTTCCTGTCACGAGCGAGTTCAAGCTCCTTTTTCAGGTAATCCCGGCAGTTGAGAATCTCATCCGGCATCAATTTATTCTTCGGGGGAGCGCAGCGCGCTACCGCCGTAACAAGACAATCACGCAGCGTCAGTCCGTCATCCAGGGCAACGGACTTCGGCTGACTGGCGAAACCGCAATGATGCAGCGCTTCAAAAAGCCAGTCGCCGCTGCCGTCGCCCGTAAACATACGGCCGGTCCGGTTCCCCCCGTGGGCGGCCGGAGCCAGGCCGATGACGATCAACTTCGCATCCGGCGAACCGAAAGCCGGCACCGGCCTTCCCCAGTATTCCTGATCCCGGAACCGGCGGACCTTTTCCTTCGCCACCCGCTCCCGCCACTCCACCAGCCGCGGACACTTCCGGCACCGAACGATTCGTTGCTGCAGGCTTTTAAAATTCGAAACTGAATCCATAGACAAAGAGTAACATAACGACAAGCAGGCGCACACAATGCAGAACATTATGCATCTTACTGAATTTAAACAGCTTTTATCGCGCCGATACCAACATGTGGTAGTATTGTTATCTTATGGAAACTATGGACTTAAGAAAAATCACGGTTTTAATTTTCAATCTTCAATTTTTAATATTTAATTTACACTTTAATTACTATAACAGTAAGAACGGCAATAATATGTACAGGGACGCTCCATGAAGATTGCTCTTGCGCAGATCAATACAACTGTAGGCGATATTCACGGGAACAGGGACCGGGCGATCCGGGCGATCAAGCAGGCCGAAGAACTGCACGCGGATCTGGCTGTATTCCCGGAACTGTGCCTGACCGGCTATCCGCCGAGAGATCTTCTGGCGCTTCACGGTTTCGTCGAATCCAACCTGAAAGCCCTGGAGGATATCGCGTCCCGGACGGACAGGATGGGCGTCGTCATCGGATTCCTGGACCGCAACAAAAAAAAGGAAGGCCGGGACTTTCACAACGCCGCGGCCTTTCTTTCGGAAGGACAAATCCGGGCGGTCATACACAAGACACTGCTGCCGACCTACGACGTATTTGACGAAGACCGATATTTCGAGCCTTCGGATTCGGTGCAGCTGGTGCCGTTCATGGGACGCAATCTCGGCATTTCCATCTGCGAGGACGCCTGGAACGCGGAAGACTTCTGGCCCAGGCCCCTCTATTCA
Organism: uncultured Acidobacteriota bacterium; assembly: GCA_964586015.1. Lineage (GTDB taxonomy): Bacteria > Acidobacteriota > UBA6911 > UBA6911 > UBA6911 > UBA6911. The sequence goes on from CAZPHK010000089.1 coordinate 12,152, forward strand.
TCCAACCCCATTCGCAGCCAGGTCGAAAAAGGGGCCGATCTCCTGATCAACATTTCCGCGTCCCCTTACGAAATGACGAAACTCGAAACACGTTATGAAATGCTTAGAAACCACGTCCTCAAACTGGGCGTGCCTCTCGTATACGTTAACCTCGTTGGAGGCAATGACGATCTCCTGTTCGACGGCAACAGCCTGGTGCTGGGAAGTAAAGGCAATATCATCGCCCGGGGGAAAAGCTTTTCGGAAGACCTCCTGATCGTGGATCCCGATTCCCCGCAAGAGCTGGATTACACGGACGGCATCGCCGTCGAAAACCTGTATCACGCCCTGGTGATGGGAACCCGGGACTACCTGCATAAATGCGGCTTTAAATCGGCCGTTCTGGGCCTCAGCGGCGGGATCGACTCGGCCGTGACCGCCTGCATCGCGGCAGCAGCCCTGGGCCCGGACAACGTATTGGGCGTATCGATGCCTTCAATATATTCGGCGACCGAAAGCTACGAAGACGCCCGAGCCCTGGCGCGGAACCTGGACATAAAGTTTGAAGCCATTCCCATAAAGCAGATTTTCGAGCAATTCAAGGAATCCCTTGCAGGCGTCTTTGCGGGACGGCCGGAGGACGAAACCGAGGAAAACCTGCAGGCGCGCGTTCGCGGAACCATCCTGATGGCACTGTCGAACAAATTCGGGCACCTGGTGCTGGCTACCGGAAACAAATCGGAGCTCGGCGCCGGATACTGCACCCTCTACGGGGACATGGTCGGAGGTCTGGCGGTCATTTCCGACGTTCCCAAGACCCTGGTTTATGCATTGGCGAAATACATAAACCGCCGAAAAGAAATCGTCCCGATCAACACCATTCAGAGACCGCCGACGGCGGAACTGAAGCCGGACCAGAAGGACCAGGACACGCTTCCCGAGTACGACGTTCTGGACGGCATCCTGAAGCTGCGGATTGAAGAGCAGATGAGCGTGGATGAAATTGTCGCAAGCGGCTACGAACGGGAAACCGTGGAAAAACTGGTTCGGATGATTCATGCCAACGAATACAAGCGCCGCCAGGCGGCCATGGGCCTGAAAGTAACCACCCGCGCGTTCGGTTCCGGCAGGCGCATGCCGATCGCCATAAAACTGAATTATTAAAAATTGAAGATTGAAGATTAAAACAAACGGGGACATTAGGCCGGATATCTTATTCACTCATGTACATCTTAAGAGGAAAAACCGTTTCATCGTAAAACATACTCAATAATTGAGGCCACCAAACAATCGGAGATCGACAATCATCACATAAATTTTCAATCTGTAATCTTCAATCTTCAATCGACGGAAGATTCCACTTCGACCGGGGAATGAATACGGTGTATACAAACGCGCTTCTTACGGACTTTTACGAATTGACAATGGCTGCAGGATATCTGGAGCAGGGGAAAGCGTCGGATACGGCCACATTCGATCTCTATTTCCGCCATAATCCGTTTAACGGTGGATACAGCATTGCCGCAGGACTGGAGCCCGCAGTCCGCGCCGCAATCGACTGCAGGTTCAATGCAGACGATGTCCGGTTCCTTAAAGCCCAGAAGTCCCCCAAAGGTTCCCCGATATTTAAAGACGCCTTTCTGGAATATCTCGCCTCTTTCCGGTTTCGCGGCGATATACGGGCCGTTGCGGAAGGCACGGTCGTATTTCCAAACGAACCCATTCTGCAGATCCGGGGAAATCTCATCGAATGCCAGATCCTCGAAAGCGTACTTCTATGCTATGTAAATTTCCAGACGCTCGTCGCCACCAAGGCGGCCCGAATCTGGGAGGCATCCAATCACGGCACCGTCATTGAATTCGGTCTGCGCCGGGCCCAGGGACCGGACGGCGCGTTGAGCGCATGCCGGGCGGCATACATCGGAGGAGCGGACAGCACTTCGAATGTTCTGGGAGCCGCCCTTCTGGGGATACCAGCCCGGGGCACGCATGCCCACAGCTGGATCCAGTCCTTCGATTCCGAGCTGGAGGCTTTCCAAGCCTACGCCCGATCATTTCCGGACGCCTGCATTCTACTGGTGGACACCTACGACACTCTGAAAAGCGGCATTCCGAACGCGATCCGTGTAGCCAGGGAACTTGAGCGGGAGGGGCACCGTCTGGCCGGCATCCGGATCGACAGCGGGGACCTTGCTTTTCTGAGCATGCAGGCAAGGCGGATGCTGGACCGGGAATCCCTGGACTATGTCAAAATAGTGGTCTCCAACGAACTGGATGAATCCATCATTGCGGATATCCTGGCCCAGCGAGGCAGGATCGACGTCTGGGGTGTCGGCACAAACTTAATAACAGGATCCGGGCCCGGCGGCGGCGCCCTCGGCGGCATATACAAAATGGTGGAGCATAACGGACAACCCAAAATTAAATTAAGCGCCAATCCGGAAAAAACCACCAATCCCGGGTTAAAAAAAATCGTTCGTTTTTACGATCAAGAAGGCGTAATGGAGGCAGACGCTCTCTGTGAAGTTTCCGAAGATTTAAGCGCCGGCGAGGTAATGATTGTGGATCCGAACAATTCTCTGCGCCGCAAAAAGCTTATTTCTACAAGGCGGGAGGAACTTTTGCGCTCAATAGTAGAGTCAGGCGAAATTGTCTATGACTTCCCTTCCCTGGATCACATACGCAATCACATGAAGGATCAGCTTTCCCGACTCCACGAAACTCACCGGCGCATCCATAATCCCCATGAATATAAAGTGGGATTGACTGAGAAACTCTGGCGCCAGAAAGAACGAATGCTCAATCAAAAAACACCATAAAATCTACAGAATTTTTAATAATTTTATTCTCTGTGAATCTCTGAGTTCGCCCGATCGGCGGGCTTCAATGCTGGAACATCTGATTAACCCGTGGTCGCCGATCGGGCTGCGTCTCGGCGGTGATATTTATTATTCTTGAGCTTTCCCGGTCATTGGAACAAATCGCACCGGGATCGTAGAGCGGCGCGCAACACCATCCTTCCCCTTTTTAAGAACAATCAGATCCTGGTCCGGCCTGCCGACGGGGCACACTAACAAGCCGCCATCCTTGAGCTGATCGATCAACGGCCGGGGTATTTCCCTGGGGGCGGCGGTTACGATAATTCGATCGAACGGGGCATGTTCCGGCCAGCCGGCGTATCCGTCCCCTATAAGAAAATGTATATTCTTATATCCAAGCCTTTTTAAAACCGTCGCCGCCTGCTCTCCAAGTTCCGGCAGGATTTCAATTGTATATACCTCCGGCACTATTTCGGCCAGGACGGCTGCCTGGTAGCCGGAACCGGTGCCGATCTCCAGCACACGCTCCGTTCCCTCCAGTTCGAGCAGCTGCGTCATATAGGCAACGATATACGGCTGCGAGATCGTCTGGCCCATCTTCAGCGGAAGCGCGCCATCGTTATAAGCAAACTCCCTGAGATCGGCCGGGACAAATTCGTGGCGCGGCACCTTCCCCATGGCTTCCAGCACGCGGGCATCCCGGATATCTCTTCCCCTTAACTGGACATCCACCATCCGCCGGCGTAATCGATCGAACTCATCATCCATGGTTTTCGTTGTTCTCTGCGACTCCGTTTGAATCGATGAAAATCGGTTTGTAGAGCATCCACTGTTAAATACGATAAATAAATTCGTCAGAAGAGCGAAAAGGACTACAAAGTTCGTAAACATCCGGAAGCCCTCGACCTGAATCCATATTCCCCACTTAAAGGGACTCGGCATGCAGTATGTACGAGGCCCGCAAAGTACTTAGATTCGAAATATCCGACGCGCTGTCGGTTAACAGCCATTGGCAATACCATATCTTGTATATATTTCAGGTGCATACAGTGTACCGCTTCATCACCGATAATTTCAACATGGGAACAACCGGTCTCGTATAAGTGTCTAAAGACAAATATACGGCGGAAATATATAAAGTGCAAAGAATCGCAAATGAGTCTATGCGTTATTACACTCTCCTGCTTCCTCCGCTCGACCGCTGATGCGCGAAGCCGCATCCATCGCATATCTTACCGCCCGGGGATACTAATCCGGAAGGACCGCAACATAATGAGACACTAATAAGGCCCGATTCACTCGAGGGAAATGCTACACTGTATCAGAGGCAATTGGAGGAATCGGATGTTTTTCTCGATTGATATCTGGCTTTTACCGGCTGTCGCCGCGGGCGCCTCATCCTATCTTGTATGCCTTATTTGGGAACGATATAAGCGTCAAACGGCGCCGAACGGGATATTGGCGGGATTTTTAGTCGGTTTGAGCTTTATAATGGGAGCCGTTTCGGCTTTCACCAGACACCGGATCTATAATGTCAGCCTCGAAAACAATATCATCGTCATGTTTATGGTCGGGGCCAGCACCACTTTTTTCTGGCTTCTGCTGCGCAGATATATACTCAATGCAAATGGGGGTAATAAAGTCTGAAAGCCGGAACCTGACAGTATTAAGGCCTTATTGAATCTACATATACTATATAAAGGATTATTTATTGGAAAAAGAAGGTGGCGCGCGGGCCGGTATTAATAAAGACGGTCCCCTCACCCGTTTCCATCTTACCGAGCGCTTCTCCGCCTGATTTCACGTCCCGCGCACACTGAAAGCATGGGCGGCTGATGCAGCCGGTCACGCTTTATACACATTGTTTGATTCTGGTATACATATCGTCAGAGCGATAGGAACATTTACTGCTTTTTCATTAATATATTCTTCATTTCACTCTATTCATATATTGACTAATAACCGCCGGCGTATTTACAATGCAAAAAACAATGAATTCAATATTTGAAAGGACAACTCAATGCCGAATGATCGCCGAAGGATCCTTGAACTGGCCCTGGAATCGCTCCTGTTAAAGAAAAAGAAAATTGAAGAGGAGATTGCAGAAATCAACCGGGAACTCCGGGGCAGGACCGTGGCCCGAAAACCATCCTCAAAGGCCAGGAAACCGGCTGCACCTTCGAAAGCCTCCCAAAAGCGCACACGGTTCACCAGGGAAGAACGGCTGCGACGGTCGAAACGAATGAAGGAATACTGGGACAACTGGCGCAAAAACAAGGCAAACACCAAGTAAATACCCATTGAATACATAATTCCCTAATATCGGCGATCCCGATATTTTTCTTTGAAAAAGCCGAATTAACGTAAAATTCATAATTGACAAGCCTTATACTCAGGTTTAGGATAAGTAGTGTGGTCTGAAAAAGGCCAGTTTTTTTAACACTATATATACTCATAATGAGCATAAGTATTATGGAAACACTCGCCCAGAAAGACGCCCGGAACGGATGCCCGAACGAACCGTTGCCGTTCACGCCGGAGGTCATGAGAGAGACAGCCGAAACATACGAACGCGTAAGGCATATCATCCCCGAAATCGAGTGGCCGGTCCACGCTCCCTATATTGCGGAAATAAGGAAATTGAAAAGGGAACGCAACGCCATTATTCTGGCTCACAACTATCAGACGCCTGAAATATTCCATGGGGTGGCGGATCTGACGGGAGATTCACTGGCTTTGGCGCGTGAGGCGACCGAAGTTGACGCCGACGTCATCGTGATGTGCGGCGTCCATTTCATGGCCGAAACAACAAAAATTCTAAATCCATCCAAAATGGTTTTAATCCCGGACCCTGAAGCGGGATGTTCCCTGGCGACGTCGATTACGGCGGAAGATGTCCGTCGTCTCCGGAGGCAATATCCCGGCGTGCCCGTCGTTACATACGTGAATACCTCCGCCGATGTTAAAGCCGAATCGGATGTGTGCTGCACATCGGCTAATGCCGTCCAGGTTGTGGAGTCTTTAGGAACGGACAGGGTCATATTCCTTCCGGATGAATTTCTCGGACGCTATGTCGCGAGTCAGTCGAACGTGGAGGTAATTCTCTGGAAGGGGCATTGCGAAGTTCACGAGCAGTTTACGGCTTCGGATATCCGCAGCTATCGGGACAATTACGATAACCTGGTAATTCTGGCTCATCCCGAATGCCCTCCGGACGTATTGGCGGAAGTGGATTTTGTAGGATCGACTGCCGGGATGATCCGGGAAGTCGCAAACCGGATGCCGCGACGGGTGGTGATGGTCACCGAATGCTCCATGAGCGACAATGTCGCCGTAGAGTTCCCAAAGATCGAGTTTGTTCGACCCTGCAATCTCTGCCCGCATATGAAACGGATCACCCTACCCAAAATACTGGAGTCACTCAAATCCATGCAGCACGTCGTGGATGTGGATCCTTTTATTGCCGAACGCGCCCAACAGGCCGTTAAAAGGATGCTTACTCCGGTAAAAACGCCTGTCCATTCTCCATTGGCGGCGACAGGAACCCAAGGTTTTACAGGCCGATAGATGCATTCGCGACCGCCGCAATCGATGGAAGCGGTGCGTTGCTGACGGGACGAACATGAAGCACAATTCCCAGAAAATTACACCGCTGCACCCGATTCTGTATCA
>CAZPHK010000090.1:0-16580 GCA_964586015.1 uncultured Acidobacteriota bacterium
GAAAAAGAAGAGCAGCGGGCAGCTTTGGAAACCTCCTTGCGGGAATCGGCGGAAAGAAGTACGGCCCTGGAAGCCGAGCTTCAGGAAAAAGAAGAGCAGCGGGCAGCTCTGGAGACATCACTGCAGGAATCGGCGGAAAGAAGTACGGTCCTGGAAGCCGAGCTTCAGGAAAAAGGAGAACGGCTGGCGGCCCTGGAAGCCTCATTGAGGGAATCGGAAGAAAGAAGTACGGCCCTGGAAGCCACGCTCCATGAATCTGAAGAAAACCGAAAGCAACAGGCGGATGTATTTGACGCCGAGCGCTCCCGATGGGAGCAGGCACGCCAGGAATGGGAAGAAAAATTCAGCGAAGCGGAAGAGCGGCATGGTGCAAATCTACAGAGCGCCATCCGGGATGTAGAGGATCGATATGGCCGTATCCGCGAAGAAAATCAGGAGAAAGATGCGCAGTTGGAGCAGATCGGCCTGGATTTGCAGCAACTGAAGGAAGAAATAGAAAATCTGGAATCCGAATTGTCTGCGGAAAAACTCCGCTATCGGCGGGTTTCTCAGATCTCTTCGGTCGGCATCGTGGTCACTACAATGGAAGGCCGGGTGCTGGAATGCAACGATTCCGCCGCCCGCATGTTCGGATACACCGGAGCGGAGGATGCCCTCTCTCAAACCGGGGATGAAGACAGTTTCAGAATTTTTACCTTTCAGGGGACCCTTGGAAAACGTCTGCGACTTGAAGGAAGACTGGAAAATATTGAATGGTCATCCCTGAGTCGGGACGGCCGGTTGATTCGACTGCGCGAGGATGCACTTCTGGTAGAGGATCCCGCGGGAGATTCTCCCCGGATTGAACGGGTTCTTACGGATATAACCCGGATTTACGAGTTAAGTGAAGAAATCCGGCGAATCCGCAAGGTGGAATCCACGGGGGATTTGCTGGCGGCTGCCGTGAAAAACCTTAAAAATATATGCGAGTCTCTGGCTGAGAGCAGCAAACTTTTAAAAGACAATCCGGATGATGTAAATACAATACAGCAGGTTGCGGAAACGCTTCTGAAAAATGCAAACCGGGGTTCAAAAAATGTCCGCCAGTTCCTGTCCGTTTCAGCAAAGACCGAGCGGATACCGGCGGTTGTCAATCTGTGCGAAATACTGACGGATAACGATGCCGTGTTGCGCAGTCTGGTAGGGGAAAATATCGACCTGCAGATTCATTTCTCGCTGGACGGGAGCTTGATTGTTGCAGACCGTCAGGAAACAATACAATTGATATCGAACCTTGTAATCAGTTCCATGAAGACTCTGCCTCTGGGTGGCACGGTTTCCATAGATACCGAAAATATAGAAATCGACGCATCCTCCTCGGAATACCCCGACAATATACCATCCGGTACCTTTGTATTGATGACAATCAGCGCGGACGGCTGTGAGGTTCTTCCGGAAAGACGCATGTCCTTCAATAAGTCGATCATGGAACGAATCGGCGGATGGATTTTTACGACAAACGATCCTCAGGCCGGAAATGTGCACCGTCTCTATTTCCCGAAAGTGGAGTCTTCTGCCGGAAGAACGATCCCGGCGCCGGATACTTCTGAGCCTGAATCTTCCGAATAACCTGCGCTTCTTTTCCCACCGTGGAATAATGAACCGAAACCATCACGTGCGGAAACGCATTGCCGGTCCGCACGGAAGGCAAGGGACTCCATGAACGCGTGACGATCTGCTGCCCCGCATTTCTCACAAAGCTTCACTGCGGCAGCGTAAACAAGTGCGTCTGCTGCGGAGCCAATTTATGCAAGGCGGCGCGTCCGACACCCGTTTGCACCGACTCCCGACGAAACCCTGTGAGAAAGGCGGGCTAAATAATTGAATAGATTAGTCTTGACAGTTGGCCGTCCGGAGAGTAATGTATGCCCTCGTCAAGAAGGAGGTGTGTGTAATTTGGCGGAAGTCATTCTGAATGAAGGAGAGTCGCTGGAAAGCGCTCTTCGACGTTTCAAACGCAAGGTTCAGCAGGAAGACATTATCAAGGACGTTAAAAAGCATTCCTTCTACCTCAAACCGGGCGAAAAGAAACGGATAAAACAGGCACTGGCCCGCAAGCGTCTGCGTAAAAAGATGCGCGGATCCCGTTCGTAGAAGGCCTATAAAGATTAATGACGGTGGACCGGCGTAAAACCCCGGTCCACTTTTCATTTACGGCTCGTGAATACAGAACTCACAGAGACAGTCCATTACATCCGCACACATTGCCGGCATCGACCCGCCCTGGGCCTGATTCTGGGATCCGGTTTCGGATCGTACGCGGACTCTTTTTCAGACAGAAAAGTCCTTTCCTTCAGAGAAATTCCTCATTTTCCATGTCCCACGGTTGCAGGTCATCAGGGCAACCTTGTCTTTGGTATCGTCGAGGAAATACCCTGTGCCGCCCTTCAGGGCCGCATCCATCTCTATGAAGGATATTCGATGCAGGAAATAACGCTTCCGATACGGGTTTTTGGCCGTTTGGGAATTCATGGCCTAATCGTGACCAACGCGGCAGGCGGTCTGAATCCGGAATTCCGGCCGGGCGACCTGATGTTGATTGCCGATCACATAAATATGATGGGATCCAATCCATTGATAGGGCCCAATCCCGATGAAATAGCCCCCCTTTTTCCGGATATGAGCGATGCCTACGATTCCGGCATGCGGGAAATTGCCCTGGATGTCGCCGGGCGGCTTGGGATTCCAATTCGACAGGGAGTATACCTGGGTGTGACCGGCCCCAGCTATGAAACTCCGGCTGAAATTCGCATGTATCGGTCACTGGGTGCCGATGCTGTCGGGATGTCTACTGTACCGGAAGTCATTGTTGCCGTACAAATGGGAATTCCTGTTCTTGGAATATCCTGTATTACGAATATGGCGGCAGGAATGGAGCCCCGAAAGATTGCGCATAGTGATGTTCTGAAGACTGCTGAAAAAGTGGAAGAAAAATTCCACTCACTTCTTAACGGCATCATAAAAGCGGTCGGCAGTCGATAGTCGGCAGGTTCTGTTCATGGATTACAAGTTTCAGGTTTCTGCAAACCTTCAATCAATTACACTTTAACCCGCATTTCTCACAAAGTTTCTACTGCGGCGACGTATCTGAGCATGCCTGCTGCGTTATGCTCCCTCGAGCTCCTCGACGTACTTAAAGTACGCCTCCGGTGCCCTCCGGTCGCAAGCCTTGCATCCACGCCCATATATGCCGCCTCGCTACGAAACCCTTTGAGAAATGCGGGTTAAGATGTAATTACCGTCTGTGCGTCAATATCCCGTATTTTCCGGAACCGGCTCTGAATTTCAAATCTGGAACTTGTTAACGAAACCTGTCAACCTGTGAACTTGAAAACCTGCTAACTGAATAAATATCCGGAGTCGCAATTAGTTTAATCCGACGCCCGGCAGGGGGGCGGGCTGACTGCCGACTGAGTTATTATGCGTCGATTCAAGAGAGTCCTATTGATAGTGATGGACAGTGTCGGGATAGGCGCTCTGCCGGATGCCGCTGAGTTCGGCGATGCCGGCACGAATACCCTCGGCCATGTACTGGCCGAAGAAAAGCCGGAACTGCCCAACCTCAGGCGGCTGGGCATGGGGAATATCCTGACGGCAGCCGAACTGCCTCCGGTGGAAAAACCGGAAGGTTCCTTCGGTCGTGCTGCTATGGTGTCCCGCGGTAAGGACACAACGGTCGGACATTGGGAAATGACGGGCATCATCACCCGGCAGGCGTTTCCGACCTATCCGGACGGATTTCCCGACGGGATTCTGGAGCCTTTTAAGAAAGCCATAGGGCGGGACGTGCTTGGAAATACTTGCGCCTCCGGCACGGAGATCATTCAGGCGTTGGGCGCAGAGCATGTGAGGACGGGGAATCCCATTGTCTACACATCCGCGGATTCCGTATTTCAGGTAGCAGCCCATGAAGAAGTAATACCGCTGGAGGAGCTTTATAGGATCTGCGCCACTGCAAGAGGAATTTTGAAAGGACCGGATAGAGTAAGCCGTGTCATAGCGCGACCCTTTGTCGGCGGACCCGGAAAGTATACCCGTACCGGAAACAGAAAGGATTTTTCCGTTTCTCCGCCGGAGGAGACATTGCTGGACAGACTGGCAAAAGCCGGGCTGACAATCGTCGGCATCGGCAAGATTGCATCCATTTTCAACTATTCCGGCATTACGGTGAACATGGAATCCCACAGCAACCCGGAATCGATGGACCTGACAATTAATGCTCTGCAGCAGTTCCCGTCCGGACTTATCTTCGCCAATCTCGGCGATTTTGATACGTTGTGGGGCCACCGGAGGAACACGGCCGGATATGCAAAAGGTCTGGAGTATCTGGACTCGCGAATTGCGGAAATAAAGGAAGCCCTGCAACCGGACGACTGCCTGATTTTAACCGCGGACCACGGCTGCGATCCTACCGCCCGGGGAACGGATCATACCCGCGAGTACGTTCCTGTTCTTGTTTACAGCAAAAAACTGAAAGGCGGTGTGGATCTGGGAACCCGGGAGACACTGGCAGATGTCGGTCAAACCGCGGCGGAGAATTTTAACCTGCAGCTTCCTATCGGCACTTCATTCCTGGAAGAGCTCTGCTAATGCATTCCATAAGGGCGAACACGAGGTTCGGCTCTGCTGCCTGTGTTCTCGAAATTGAACGGTTTCGGGTGCGCTGATAAAAATACGGTACAAGGGCGAACACAAGGTTCGCCCCTACAATGTTTAATTTTCAATCATATTTCGTAATTCCTAATTCCTGTATCAATCGGATATCGGTCAGATTCCGGTAACGCTGGTCGTAATCCAGGCCGTAACCGACTACGAATTTGTCGGGAATGTCGAAGCCGATATAATCCAGGGCTACGTCGATTTCGCGGCGGGACGGTTTATTGAGCAACGTGACGACCTTCAACGAGATCGGCTCCCGGGCCTTCAGAGCCTGCACCAGGTAATTCAGGGTCCGCCCGGTGTCGACGATGTCTTCCACAAGCAGAACGTCTCTTCCCTCCAGGCTCTGGTCCAGGTCCTTAAGGATGCGGACCTCCCCGCTGCTGGCAGTGGAACTCCCGTAGCTGCCGACCGCCATAAAGTCGTAAGACAGGTCCAGCCCGATGGAACGTACCAGGTCTGCGTGAAAAATGCTGGCGCCTTTGAGTATTCCGATCAGGAGCGGGGATTTGCCTTTATAATCGGATGTGATTTGAGATCCCAGTTCGCGAACGCGTTTCTGTATGGCGGAAGAATCCAGCAGAACCGTACTCAAAGATACATTAAGGCGGTTATTTTCATTGGTTTTCAAAACGGCCCCCCCCGGTTGAAGTCATTCTATCGCGGATATATTTTATTAGTTTGAATCTTTCGATGCTATTCGATTGTAACGGTTTTATCTGTACCTGTTGTTTTCTGGAACGCCTCCCGGTTGAAGTATTTTCGCGGGGGATGTATTTTAAACGGGGGGCTAGCCCGTATTTCCGTTTGAAAGGAAAAGGTGAATGATTCGGTCCAGGAGGCAGTCGGTTGCAGTGGATGTCGGCGGCGTTGTCGTGGGAGGCGATGCACCGGTCGTGGTCCAGTCGATGACCAATACCAGCACGGAGGATGTTGAGAGTACGGCCCAACAGATTCTGGCGTTGGCGGATGCCGGTTCGGAACTGGTGCGGATTACGGTCAATACCGAGAAAGCAGCCCGGTCGGTTGCGGAAATTGCGAAAAGGGTCGAAGCCCGGGGCGTCCGTGTGCCGATTATCGGCGATTTCCATTATAACGGGCACCGGCTTCTTTCAAAGTACCCGGAATGCGCCCGGGCCCTGGCCAAATACAGGATTAATCCCGGCAATGTAGGTGTCGGTAAAAAACATGATGAGAACTTCAGACAGATCATCGATATTGCGATTGAGAATAAAAAACCTGTCCGGATCGGTGTGAACTGGGGATCTCTGGACCGGGACCTTGTCGGGCGCCTGATGGATGCAAACAGCAAAACGATCCGGCCGAAGGCGGCCCGGGATGTGATGATCGAGGCAATGAGCCGAAGCGCACTCGAATCGGCAAGAATGGCCGAGGAGTACGGCCTGCCCCATAACGCCATCATTCTCAGCGCAAAGCTTTCCGGAGTTCAGGACCTGATTGAAGTATATCGAATACTGGCGGCCGGCAACGATTACCCGCTGCATGCGGGACTGACCGAGGCCGGCATGGGCGCCAAGGGAATAGTGGCGTCTGCGGCTGCGTTGGCCGTGCTGCTGCAGGAGGGCATCGGGGACACGATCCGGGTTTCATTGACTCCGCGGCCGGGCGGAGACCGGAGCGAGGAGGTCCGGGTGGCGCAGCAGATCCTGCAGTCTCTGGAGATCCGGAAATTCCTGCCCCAGGTTTCGGCCTGCCCCGGATGCGGACGTACATCCTCCAACTTTTTTCAGGAAATGGCGGACCGGATACAGAATTATATTCAGGATGCCATGCCTTCCTGGAAAAAGAGATACAGCGGCATCGAGGACCTGACGGTTGCGGTCATGGGTTGTGTGGTCAACGGTCCCGGCGAGTCCAAGCACGCCAATCTGGGCATTTCGCTTCCCGGAGCGGGCGAAGATCCGAAATCTCCGGTATATGTCGACGGCCGACTGGCCACAATCCTGCAGGGACCGGATATCATTTCCCAATTCAAAGCAATATTGGACGAATATGTGTCGTCCCACTATTCCGTAAAAAAATAAATTCCGCAGAGTGATGCAAGCATTTGGCTCGGGATAATTTCCTGCCGCGGCCGGAAGGTTTTTGAGGTATGCTTACTGTTTTTCAAAGAGTATTCCCTGATATAAACAGGATAAGGAACGGAAGTCGAAAAATATGTTAAAGACGCACAACTGTGGCGAATTGAATTCGTCGCATGTCGGAAAGAATGTAACGCTTGCCGGCTGGCTGCAGGTACGGCGGGATCATGGGGGACTGATCTTCCTGGATGTACGGGACCGGTCCGGCCTGGCGCAGGTGACGGCGGACCCGAGTGTGGGTGAAGCGTTCTCGATCGCGGAAAAAGTCAGGACCGAGTATGTGCTTCAGGTGAAAGGCCGTGTGCGGCCGAGGCCTGAGGGAACGGTCAATCCCAACCTTTCAAGCGGCGAGGTTGAAGTGCTGGCGCAGACCATCACCATCCTCAACCCTTCGAAGACGGTTCCGTTTCCGATTGACGACGAGGGGGATAAAACGGATGAAACGATCCGGTTGAAGTATCGATATCTCGATCTGAGACGCCCCCGGCTGCAGAAGAACCTGATGCTGCGTCACAGGATCATCAAGTTCATGCGGGATTATCTCGATAAAGCCGGATTCATGGAGATCGAGACGCCGATGATGATCAAATCAACCCCGGAAGGGGCGCGGGATTACGTGGTTCCGAGCCGGGTGCAGCCCGGTAAATTTTACGCCCTGCCCCAGAGCCCGCAGCAGCTCAAACAGCTTCTGATGGTCGCAGGCTATGAAAAGTACTTCCAGATCGCGCGCTGCATGCGGGATGAAGACCTGCGCGGCGACCGCCAGCCGGAATTCACCCAGCTGGACATTGAGATGTCTTTTGTCGAACGGGAGGATGTGCTCGGTCTGGTCGAAGGACTGATAACCGAATTAATCCCGGCCGTAACACCGTACAAGCGGATCATTTCTCCATTCCCGACAATGACCTATGCGGAAGCCATGGGCCGGTTCGGGACCGACAAGCCTGACTTCCGGTTCGGTATGGAAATCATCGACTTGACGGATGCGGTCCGGGATTCCGAACTGATACTTTTTTCCGACACGATTGCTGCGGGCGGTTCCGTCAAGTGTATTCTGGCTCCGGGGTGTTCCCACTATTCCCGTAAGGACATGGATATACTCACAGAGCTGGTGCGCTCGGCCGGAGCCAAAAACCTGGCCAGTCTGGCCTGGACGCCCGAAGGGATGAAGGGAACGGCGGCAAAAAAGCTCAGTCAGGCGGAACTGGGCAGGGTCTCGGATATTACCCAAGCGAAGGAGGGGGATCTCGCCTGCATCATCGCGGACCGTCCGGCGGCCGTCGCAAAGGGACTGAGCGCCCTGCGACTGGAGTTCCGCGACCGGCTGAAGCTGGTCCCCGGGGACCTTCTGGCTTTCGGGTGGGTGGTCGACTTTCCAATGTTCGAGTGGGATGAGGATGAAAAGCAGTGGAATTTCATGCATCACCCGTTTACCAGCCCGAGAACGGAACACCTGGAGAAATTGGAGAGCGATCCCGGAGCCGTCATGAGCGATGCCTACGACCTGGTATGCAACGGATATGAATTGGCCAGCGGCAGTATTCGTATCCACGACCGCGACGTGCAGGCAAAAATCTTCAAGAGCCTCGGGTTGAATAACGAGGAAATTCAGCGAAGATTCGGGCATATGCTGGATGCTTTCGAATACGGAGCCCCGCCGCACGGGGGCATTGCACCGGGGCTGGACCGGATGATAATGCTCATGTGCGACGAACCGAACATTCGCGAGGTCATTGCATTTCCAAAAACGGCCAGCGGAAGCGACCTGATGTTCGACGCTCCGGCAGAGCTGGATGCGAAGCACCTGCGCGAACTTCACCTCAAGATCACGGAGTAAAACCATTCAGGGCTCAGCGTTCTCCGTTGAAATCCGGGGTGGTGAAGGAAAGAAATGTGATTGGTACAATGCTCTACTCTTGCTTAATGCGGAAAAAAGACAGTTATCAAGGAGGACAGGATGAAAAAAGTAGCGGTTATCGGTTGCGGCGCATACATGGACAGCGGCTACGGATGCCCGGGGGAATGGCGTTGCCTTAAAGCGGCGGCTTTAGGCGACCACAAATTTGATGAAGCCTCCCAGGTGGTTTCCTTCATCAAGTGTGAATGCCCCGGCAGAGCGCTGGTTCCCACGATAGGAATGTCCATGAAAATTTCCGAGGTAAAACCGGACAAGATTTACCTCAGCACCTGCCTGGTAAATGCCAAGCCCGGTTGCCCCTATTCCAATGCCGACGAAATGGCGAGCATAATTTCGAAAAAGTTCGGCATCGAGGTGATCCAGGGCACCCACGACTACCATTAATGCCGTTCACCGTTCAGGGTTCAGCGTTTCCCGTTAATACCTTGCACCGAAAATCGGCCGCCCGGCATAACTGGGCTTATCAAAAGCCAACTCTCTTTGGCGGGGTTGGTTCCTGCATTGGATGATGAATAAAATTGAACGCCTGAATGCCGTTTTGAAGGGGCGCCGGCCGGATCGGCCGCCTGTGTCTTTCTGGTACCATTTCCCTGCCGGATGCGCGGCGGGTGCAGCGGCGGTGGATGCCCATGTCCGCCACATGGAAACGTACGATCTCGATTTCCTCAAGATCATGGACGACAACCGCTACCCCCGAATCGGACTGGAAAACGGTTTGATCTCGAGTGTCGCCGACCTGGACAGGCTCCACCCGCTCAAGGGGAGCGAGGATCGGTTTGCCCGGCAGCTGGAGCTGATCGATGCTCTGGTGAAGCGATACCGGGGCAAATTCCGCATGATCACCACCGTCTTCAATTCCTGGACCGTGCTGCGTCAGATGACCTCGCCGGAATCGGGACAGCACAGGCCGCCGGTGCTTGGACAAACCGGCGATCCCCGGGATGCCGCGCTTTCCGGATTTCTCCGCGCCGCGCCCGATGTGCTTGTCCGGGCGCTGGATGTCATCACCGAATCCCTTATAAACTTCGTTCGGAACTGCCTGGAGGCGGGAGCGGACGGCATCTTCTTTTCAGTGCGGGACGATTGGGTGGATTCGCCCGAAAACGGCGAGGGTACATACGACAGCCTGGTTAAACCCGGTGATTTAAGAATTCTAGAGGCCGTTCAAAGCGGAACATTCAACATGCTTCATGTGTGCGGGCAGGCCGTGAATTTCGCAAGGTTCGGCAACTATCCGGTTCATGCCGTGAACTGGGCGGACCGCTATGCCGGCCCCGCGATCGCCTCCGTAGCCGGTTGGATGAGGCCGGCGATCTGCGGCGGCCTCGACAACCTGGGTACGATGGCTACGGGTTCGCCGGAGGATTGTGAGAAGGAAGCGGCCGATGCCGTGCAGCAGGCGGGCAATCGGCCGATGATTCTTGCGCCGGGATGCACGTTCGATCCGGATACCGTCCCCGGGGATAATCTGCACACGATCCGAAAATTCGTGGAGAAGCCGGAACGCGTTTAATGGAACTACAGACGCGCGTCTTTTAAAATCATCTCCCCCCTGGGCGCGCCGAGGCTCCGGGTAATAACGCTGCATTTAACCTTCAGGAGATAAAATATCGGTCCGGTTTCTTCGGACAGGCATTCCAGGTTCCCCTGGCCCTTGCTGATGATGACATCCGCGGTCCGGAATATCTCCATGAATTCCGGGGAGCACCGGTCAAGAATGGTGCCGGGAGCGTCGCAGCCGGAAGACATTATCCGCGCGACAGAGTCGAGGCCGCTTTTTCGGGCATCTTCAACGGTCGCATCATTGATAATGGGTATATCCCGGACGGCATAGATCGTGTTTTTCCCTATCGTTTCAATCAATAGCCGATCCAGTACGGTTTCCCCTGCATTGTCTCCCAGGTAGAGCACCGTTCGGGCTTTATTGATGCTTCTCCTGAAAGATTCGTAATGATCGATGGCAAGGGGCTTTTCCAGGGCCGCGGTCAATTCCTTTTCGAGGTCGAAATGCTGATGGGATCCGAAGTCGATCACGTTGCCCGCAATCGCAATGCCGGCGGCCGTTCGCAAAGGATCGACGGAGCTCCGAACTGCCGATTGCATTTGTTCGTAATGACTGAGAGCCATTTTAATGCTTTGTTCCTTGAGCGCCCTGAAAGGATCCCGTACGCCCGTTATTTCCGATATCGGGCCATAAACCAATCTTGCTGTTTGAGGCGGGGGACTATCCAGTGGAATGTCCGGAATATGGGAAGCGACGGCATCCAGGATAAGCTTGATTTTCCTTTCGTCGTCTGTCGCTTCCCTGGCGGCAAAGAGGGCCTGTTTAAAGAAACAGGGTATGCATTCCAGATACGTTTTCATCCTTCAGAGTTACTCCTTCCCTCGGTTATCCTGCGGGGATTGTGCCGAATTTTTCACGGCTGTTATTATCGTGAACCCGGCATCGGGGAAATAGCCTTCACTGGGTTCTTCGAGCATATTCACGGCACCCGGTTCCTGGAAGAGCGTGGATAAAGTCCTTTCGATAGTGTATCCCGCCTCGATCAGTAGTTGTTGAATTTCTTCATAACTGTAAAAATGCGCGTACCTGTAAAAGCGGTGCCCCTGCTGCTTCTTTGCCGTATAAAACCGGCCCCAGCCGCTTTCTTTCAACACCAGACCCAATACCAGTTTGCCGTCGGGCCTGAGAATCCGTTGCGCTTCTCTTAAAACTTGCAGCGGGGAATCGAGAAAACACAGGGTGACAATCAGAAATACCGCTCCCCAGGACTCTTCCTTGAATAACTTTTGTTCTCCCCGGCCCTGCAGAACGCGGATGCCTCTTTCCCGGGCAAGCTGGAGCAGCCTGTACGAGGGATCAATCCCCGTTTCTATGCCAAGGGCTTCGGCGAAACGCCCGCTGCCGACGCCTATTTCAAGCCACGGTTTCGGAAGGGAGGCAAGAAGAGGCTGCAATGCCTCCAGCTCGATCCCGAACAGGAGCCGCCCTTTTTCGTCAAACCATCGGTCGTATTCAGGGGCCAGCTCGTCGAATGGAGAGTGGGCAGATAGAGGTCTTGTCATATTAGAATGGTGCAGAATATCGATATCATTTCCAGCGGCATTTCCAGCCTCTCCCGCATCCCCGGCCCCGGGATTTTCCGTAACCCGCACCCGCGGGAAATCCCCGCCCGGGAAATCCTCTAAAAATGTCTTCAGCGGAAATTGTACCGCCCGAGCCGCTGCCAGTATTTATTAAATAGTCGTACTGCCGGCGCTTGCTTTCGTCACCGAGCACGGTATAAGCCTCATTGATATCTTTGAATTTCGCCTCGGCCTCCCGGACGCTTTCAGGGTTGCGGTCCGGATGATAAAGCAGTGCCAATCGGCGAAATCCTTTTCGTATTTCTTCCGTACCGGCATTTCTTCCGACGCCCAGGACTGCGTAATAATCTTTAAGTTGCATACTCTCTTCCGTATTTTCTTTCCAGGTAGTCTTCGATAGCTGCCTTCAGAGTGTTTGCCGCCAGAAGCGCGCAATGTACGCTTCCTTCGGGCAGCCCTCCCAGTGCATCCAATATATGCTGCTGGCTGATGGTCTGTGCTTCCTCCAGCCGGGAGCCTTTGGCGAGCAGTGTCGCCATGCTGGCCGAAGCGAGAGAGGTGGTGCAGCCGTCGGTTGTGAAGCCGGCATCGAGTATTATGTCCCCGTCGATTTTCAACCAGATGGACATTGTGTCTCCGCAAGGCCCGGTGATTCTGGCGAAACCGTTGGCATCGTCGACTTCCCCAAGATTTTCCGGATTCATGCCCAGCTCAACGACCGTTTCGGAATATACGGTTCGCATCTTGGCTTTTATGAGTTCTTCAAACTTTTCCCAGGATGTCGCCATGGTTTGCCTCCATTCTGCAAAGATGCAGCAACCAAGCCCCTATTTTATTTTTTCACGATTTAACGGCCTTCACTTTATGGGAAACGCCTGTCAAGACGTGGATTGCTGCTACGTTCCTTTACTGCTTCGAATCATGGTAAGCCTCAGGACCCCCTGAATCTGCCTGTAATTCGCGCCCTGGCTGACACAGCGTATCGCCAGGTCCGGATCGACGACCTTCGTGCCCGAGACGGCATGAATCCCGTAATCAAAAAGGACGGGAGACAGAGGAGCGCTGTCTCCAAGCACAACGACAAAAGCTCCCGGTTTGCATAAGGCCAGCAGATCTTCGATTGTGTTATTCGTAAACGCTGTGCCCGTTATGCCGACGACCTCGGCTTCGGGGATGATATTTTCGGCTTCCGATTCCGGGAGATCGCCTTCTACAGGATTCTTTTCAATAACCTGGAGTTCCTTGACCGCCTTCCGAAGATTGGGAATAAAAGGGAAATGGCCCACAATCGCGACTTTCCTGTCCCGCCCCTTCTCGGCAATCAAATCCCGGGCATTGAGGGTTTTGCAGGAAGTTTCGTCAATATCCAGAAGGGAATTGATGGCCGCTATGCCGATCGCCGACTCGAGGATGCTCTGGGACCGGGTCATCCGGACCAGCTCCGATGGGGTCCGGCTTAATAAAGTACCCGGTTCCTTCATCAGGGGCGGCTCCTGTTTCAGCGCATCCCGCGGCAGGCTGGCCGCAAGGCCGCAGTTGCGGGTCAGAACCGCGCTGTGGAATAAACCGACCCGAATATCCTTTACGGGAGCTTCCATATTCAATGTTGAAATCACGTCTTCCAGTATTTGTGCCACCGCTAAAACCCGCCTTTCTCCTGGAATGGAAATTTTTCAGGAACGCCGTTTCCCTGCAGAGCCTCTCAAGCTTATTCCCTCCGGGGAGATAGGCATGATGCTGGGCGTTTCGCAGCTGGGACATAATTGGGGCGGGGTAGATACCATGGTTTCGAAAGGTACGTCCCACTCATGCCCGGACAGGCATCGAAAGCGGCGTACCGCCATTTCGAAATTTCCGCCTTCTATTCGCAAGCCTTTTCCGTTCAGGAGAGCATCCGCAATTTTCCGCCGCGCGGCATCGAGAATGCGCGAGAAGGTGGTTCTTGAAATGCGCATACTATCAGCGCATTCTTCCTGCTCCAGCCCCTCAAGATCCTTGAGCCTTACGGCTTCCGCCTCTTCAACAAGAAGATTCACTTCATCCATGGCGGCCGGCGGTATTCCCGAAGGCTTGAAGTAATTTACCTGAGGCACGGTGCTGACTTTCCGCCACATGCGCCGTCTTCCCATTACGCCGTCCCTCCGAATGTTTTGGGTATATGCCCTTTATTCAAGAATTATGAACATATGATCAAAATAATACGATAGCCTCCGATTCCTTATGAATCAAGATTTCTTTTAGGGCGCTCAAATATTCTTCTAATTTTTCGATTGTGCTGAAACTCGTACGGCTTTGGCATGCAGCTTAAGGCCAAGTGCGGAAATTACTTTCAGTACCGTATCAAATTTCGGAATTCTATCGCCGGAAAGAGCTTTGTAAAGGCTTTCCCTTGATAAGCCTGACTCACGCGCAACCAGAGACATGCCTTTGGCGCGGGCAATGTCTCCAAGCGCTTTGGCAATAAAGGCGGCATCGCCGTTTGCTTCCTCTAAACAGGCTTCGAAATAGGCTGACATTTCCTCCGGAGTTCTCAGATGGTCGGCAACGTCGTATCGTGTGGTTCTGGGTTTAGCCATGATCAATCCTTAAAGATTATGTGCCAGGCGATGAGCGGTTTTTATATCTCTCGCCGGTGAGTGTTTATCCCCGCCGGTAAGAAGAATAACGACGCGTTGCCTGATTTTCTTATTATAGATCCTGTAACCGGGCCCGTAATGAATCCGTAATTCCGGGACGCCTTCGCCCACAGCTTTCGTATCTCCGGGATTTCCCTGCAACAATCGTTCAATTCGCACCAGGATAAGTGCCTTTGCTTTAATATCCCGCAAACCGTCAATCCATCCGGGGAACGCATCGGTTTTGAGAATTTCAGGCTGAACCATAATGTATCCTCTGGGCTACACAAGGTCAACAGGAATTTAAGCGCATTTCTGTGTAAAAATTCACTGCCGTTATTATTTCTAATGGTGAACTCCTGTATTGAGCCGGGAAGATACGTAAGTAGAAAGGAGCACTCAGGATTACCTAATATCTTAATTCTTCCAGCTGGTGTATAATCAGCCCATTCTTTGTTCCAATAAGCATTTATATTGAGGATAGATTATGGACAATCATCGCCCTTGCTGGCTGGTGTTTCTTTTCGCCCTTTATATCTCAACGGGATTCGGACAGGATCCGGTGAAGAAAAATGGGAATCTAACTTCCGGTGCATTTTCAGATCATTCGATTATCTTTGATCAGATTTCTACAACGATCACTGTGCAGGAAAGCTCCGGTACCGCTAATTTGAATTTAATCGCCCAAACGCTGGCAACCAGCAAATACAGAATGGACCTTGCCGAACAGTATGCAAAAAAGGCGGTTGATTCTTCAGAATTACTTCTTCGAAATATGCCAATTGAATTTGTCAAAAGTAATCCTGAATTAACCGGTTATCTCGTCACCCCGTGGACGACGCTCGGGTATGTTTACCTTGAAAAAGGGAATTACGAAAAAGCCGAGAAGTACCTTTCGAGCGCTTGGGAACTGGAACAAACCGGGCAGAATGCCTACTACCTGTCCTTGCTTTATCTGCGGCGTGGCGACAGGGAAAAGGCCATTCCGCAGTTGGCGATTTCATCCGTTAGTATTTATCCACATCCGGATGTGCACAAACTTCTAACGGGGCTCGTAGAGGAGGAAAACATTGAGGCCCTTAAAGAACAGGCAATCCAGGACCTGGAAAAAATGCGTGCGGTGGAAGTAAATCCCGGGATTGCGGAAGATCTTGAGGCCATATTTTTGATTGTTCTTTCATCCAGTCAGCCTTCCGAAGCCGAATTTGTTACCGGCGATGAAAAGCTGCGCGTATACGAGAAACACTTATTAAACACGCAATTTCGATTTCGTACTCCGGATGGACAGCCGCTGCGTCTGGTCCGTCGCGGGAAGCTTAAATGTTCCCAGAGAGATGGAAAATGCAGGTTTATATTTGATGTATCTAAAGTGGCATCCTCTCTTTTACGGGCTGTATCGAATAATGCAATCGATAATGTGGAATTAACCACTCCCCTGGGAAGCGGCTCTGAATAGATACCCTTATAAAATTAGGATCGGACTAAGAGAAATCTTAAAATATACTCCCGCCCTGTTTGGATATTGGATTGGTTTGCCGAACGTGCCTGTCAATGATAGGCTTTTCAGAGATCTCTTTGTCTGAAGGCCAAGAAATTGAAACATGGAGGCGAACAGCATGAGGCTGACGACGATTCTGGAGGAAGCGATAGAGTCCTGGCAGGATGTGCGCATGGGATTCATCGAGGAAGTAAAAAATATCCCCGCTAAACATTGGGATTTCAGGCCGACCCCCGAGGTCAGAAGCGTTCGGGAAATCGTGGTCCATGTCCTGGAGATCGCCATGATGATGACGGGCGAATTGACGCGCGAGGACACCGACTTCCGCCGGGCGCCCTGGCCGAAGTTGCTCAAGATATACGCCGGTCCGGCCTATAAGGCCAAGACCCGGGCCGAGTTGCTGCGCCTGCTCAAATCGCAGCTTTTTGATGGCGAGAAAAAATTCCGGGAGGCCGGCGAACTTCATATGCTTCAGCATATAACGCGCTTTGACGGAAACAAGGGAACGCGGATGGCATGGTTCTATCACGGAATCGACCAGGAGATGTACCACCGGGGGCAGATCACGGTCTATGCCCGCCTGTTGGGCATCGTGCCGGCGCTGACCCAAAAAATCCTTGCCGTGACATCCTGACATGTATTTCCTGACGGCGCAGGGCGAA
>CAZPHK010000090.1:16680-18225 GCA_964586015.1 uncultured Acidobacteriota bacterium
TCGCCCTGAAACGAAGTGCGCCTCCAGTTACGAAATCAAGGCTTTCCATGAAGCTCGAATATGATTTAGAGGATTCTCCGCCCCTGGCCACGAACCTGGTTCTCGGCCTCCAGTGGGCCCTGATCGCTATTTCCACCATTGTGATTCTCGGCAAGATTGTGGGCTCGATTCACTTCGGACAAACCCAGGATGAAATCCTCTATCTTCAGAAACTATTTTTCCTGACGGGCGCAAGCTTAATCGTCCAGCTCCTGTGGGGACACCGGCTTCCCCTGGTATCGGGACCTGCCGCGGTTCTTCTGATCGGAATTGTTTCCAGCCATGGTTACGGGCTCTCTGTGATCAATTCGTCGATTATGATCGGAGGGATATTCGTTTCCGTTCTTGCGGTGACGGGTCTGTTCGGCTATGTCCGCAGGCTGTTTACAACCCGCGTGATTGCGGTCGTTCTCCTGCTGATAGTGTTCACCCTTGCCCCCACCATCCGGGATCTGATGATCGGCCTTTCAGGCGGGATCGATCCTCTGTGGAATGTCACGTTCGCCATTTTCCTCGCATTCGCCATGTTTCTGCTGGACCGGGTTCTGTCCGGCATATGGAAAGCGGGGCTCATCGTGTTTTCCATTCTGGGTGGGAGCGTGGTTTATTTTCTGATTTTTCCTGCAGCGCTTGGCAGCTACCTGTTCACTCATGAATCCTGGGTGCAGTCCTTTTTTGAGGATATGACGGTCCGTCCCGTTGTCGTTCCGGGCGTTCTACTGTCCTTCCTGATCTGCTATATAGCTTTGACGGTGAACGATTTCGGATCAATCCAGTCCTTGAATGAACTTCTCGATCCGGACCACAAGAGCCGTAGAATCAGCCGGGGAATCACCCTGACCGGAATTTCGAATCTGGCAAGCGGCTTCCTGGGTGTTCTGGGACCGGTGAATTATGCCCTGAGCCCCGGAATCATCGCATCCACGCGCTGCGCTTCCCGTTCCCCCCTGATAGTGGCCGGAGTTTTCGTTCTTCTTCTTTCGCCTTTTCCCAGGCTGATAGGATGGTTCGGCTGTGTGCCTTCCGTCGTGATCGGCGGCGTAATGGTCTATGTCATGACATCCCAGATTGCGGCTGGTCTTCAGTTCGCCATGCGGGATGCACGGAATGGAGAGTTTTCTTTCGACAGCGGCATCATTATCGGATTGCCCGTGCTGCTGGGGAATATCATCGCCTTTCTTCCCGCGGAGGTTCTGGAAAAAGCCCCGGACATGTTTCAGCCGGTGTTGGGAAACGGTTTTGTCGCGGGTGTTTTCAGCGTATTGTTCATGGAACACATCGTCTATAAGAAGGGGTGAACCTTCCGAAAGATTACAGATTGAAAATTGAAGATTGAAGATTCGAGCTGACTGGGAATCGGCAATCTGATTGATTTGGTGTTGCGGTGCCTCTAGGGGCGAACCTTGTGTCGGTGCTGTCGAGTTGATCCTGGCAGGAAAAATGATCGTGAGGCCTGATCCTTCGGACCTAAAACAAAAACGCTGATTTGGACAAGCCTGAACACAA
>CAZPHK010000091.1:0-17831 GCA_964586015.1 uncultured Acidobacteriota bacterium
CTCACATACTTGTCCTGCAGATATATTTATAGCAGTTATTCCTCGGGATGATTTATTTAATATAGTTTCATCTATCTCAATGTTGCCCGTTTTACTACAAGCCGGACAAATAATTGAGACTTTTTTAGGCATATTTTTATTCCCCTATTTCTTTATTAAAAATTTGTCAATTTAGTTTAAATAAATTATCTTTTGGAAATTTTATTTCTTTGTTTTCTAAAATATACTACAACAAGTGAGAGGGTTGATATTATTAATAGGAATACAAAACTATATCCCGCTATAGCTTGTGTTGCTGATCTTGCTTTATCATCTTCTTCATTATCTTCATTTTTATTAGTGCTTCCATCATCCGATGCAGATTCTATTTGAATTTGAATAAAATCAAAAACAACCGCGAAGCGATTTTTTCTTCCCTGCAGCGTATCGAGTTCACCGAAAATCAGATTGCGGAGCTGGTCAGCGGTCTGGAAGATGCAATGCATCAGATGGAGGAAGCAAAAAGAACGATCAGAAAGCTGAACCATCGTCATGATACGAAGCCGAAGCAGTTGAGAGACGCGCGATCACGCCTTAAAAATCTCCAGCAGCAGTACCTGACGGATGTGGAGGATCTGCGTAAAATTCTGGCGTTGATCAGCGAAAATAAAACGGAAATGCTTCATGCCAAAGACCAGTTCGTGCGTTCAAACCTGAGACTGGTGCTGAGTATCGCCAAGAACTATTCCTACCCCGGACTGGATCTGCTGGATCTGGTTCAGGAAGGAAATATCGGCCTTATGAAAGCGGTGGATAAATTCAATTATCGCCTGGGACACAAGTTCTCAACCTATGCTACCTGGTGGATAAGGCAGAGTATTACACGCGCGATCGCCGATCAGGGAAGAACCATCAGGGTTCCCGTCCACATGGTGGAAGCCATGAATCGTGTTTTAAAAGTCGCCAACGAACTTACGAAGCGGAACGGACGCGAGCCTTCTGTTCATGAACTGGCCAAGGAACTGAAAACTCCGGTTTCCAAGGTGACCCAGATATTAAAAGCTGCTCAGGAGCCGATTTCTCTTGAAGCGAGCATCGCGGACAACAAGGATGCGGTACTGAATAAGTTCATCGAGGACAAAACAGCCGTATCTCCGGACGAAGATGTTATGAAACACAATCTTCGGGAAGTAACAAACTCCGCTTTACAGACGCTGTCTTCCCGCGAACAGGAAATCGTTCGAATGCGTTACGGTTTGAACGAGAACGGGAAGGAATATACGCTTCAGGAAGTCGGCGAGATATTCCAGGTAACGCGCGAAAGGATCCGGCAGATCGAAGAAAAAGCGCTTTTTAAACTTCGAAGTCCTTACCGATCCAATAAATTACGGGAATTCTCCGACTTTGTGAGCAAAAACTGAACTTCATCCGCGGCAGGATCTTTCCTGCCGCGGAAATCCCTTCCACAAAACTTCCCCTCTGTTCTTCTCCATTATCCCGGTTCCGACTAACTTTTTAATACAAACGATTCTGTATTTCATATAAATTCAATCTCGGACTGGAATGCTTTGCCGTTCCTCGGTGCCTTGGTTATATAATTCCGGTTTCGGTACAAAGATGCCGATAAAGAATGCATGCAAGCGGCCGGCTTACCGGCTTATTACAGGGGGGGACTACACTGAGTAAAAATCCGCTGACGTACCGGGATGAGACAGCCGAGCTTCTGGCCAAGCTCAAACAGCTGGCAGGCAATCTGTGGTGGACCTGGAACCAGGAATGCCAGGAAATATTCCAGGATCTTTCTCCCAGAGGATGGCAGGACCTATACCACAACGCGGTTGCGGTTTTGCAGGATATTTCCGAGTACGAACTTCGTACCCGTTTGAGAGATCCTGTATTGGCCAGAAAGGTTCGGGATGTTATCTCCGGCTTCGAAACATACATGGATCAGAAGGATACCTGGGCATTCCGCAATGCACCCGGCCTGATTGATAATCCTGTGGCATACTTCACGGCGGAATACGGCTTTCACGAAACCCTTCCCATTGCCGCCGGGGGGCTCGGCATCCTTTCGGGCGATCACGCAAGGTCGGCCAGCGACCTGGGGATAGGCCTGGTCGGCGTCAGCCTTTTTTACCGGGAAGGTTATTTCCAGCAATTGATAAACAGGGATAACTGGCAGACGGAGTATTACCTTCCTCTAAATCCGGATTCCCTGCCGTTGGAGCCGGTTCTGAAGCCGGATGGGGAAAGGTACGTTGGAGAAGTCGAAATAAATCTCGCCAATGTGCGATTCCAGGCCTGGAGGGTGCACGTAGGCCGTTGTCCTATCTTCCTTCTGGATTCGAACCGGCCGGAAAACGAGCCCCTGTACCGGGATCTCACGCTCCATGTCTACGGCGGCGACAGCTCCACGCGGATCATGCAGGAGATGTTGCTGGGATTGGGGGGAGTGCGTCTGCTGCGCGAACTCGGGATCCGGCCCTCTACGTACCATATGAATGAAGGGCATGTGGCTTTTCTGGCGTTGGAGTTGATACGGGAGAAAATAGAGCAGGGAAGCTCGTTCGATGCAGCCTTTTCAGAAACACGCCGGCAATGCGTTTTTACAACCCACACTCCTGTGGAAGCGGGACACGATCGTTTCAGTCCCGGACTGATGGAATATGCATTCCAGCGTTTCCAGCCCAAAATTACCGCTTCCTTTGAGGATCTGCTGGCGTTGGGCCGCATCGATCCGGGCAATCGGGAAGAGCCTTTCTGCATGACCGTTCTGGCGTTGAAGGCCTCGCGTTGCGCCAATGCCGTCAGTGAACTGCATGGCCGGGTAAGCCGGAAAATGTGGCAGCCGCTCTACCCGGGAAAATCGGTGGATGAAGTGCCTATCGGCCATATTACAAATGGGATACATCTCGTCGGATGGATGAAAGGTCCGGTTCGCAGGTTCTGGAGCAACAGACTGGGCGCGAACTGGGACAAGGACATCAATGAGCCGGAATTCTGGCAGCGCGTACTGGATTGGGAATTCGTTTCCGATGCGGAGCTCTGGGCCCTGCGCTACAGGCTGCGGCGGGCCCTGATCGAATTTACCCGGCGCCGTTTTATGTTGAAACGGATGTCTTTAGGCGATTCCCAGTCGTTCGACCGGCTGCTCAATCCCGACGCCCTTACCATAGGTTTTGCAAGGCGCTTTGCGACATATAAGCGCGCGCCTCTTGTTTTCGAAGATTATGAGCAGATAGTGCGGCTCGTGAAGGATCCGGCCCGGCCGGTCCAATTTATTTTTTCCGGGAAAGCGCACCCGGCAGATGACGAAGGGAAAAAGCGCATCCAGAAAATCATTCACCTCAGCCAGCATAGCGAACTGAGAGGGCACCTTGTATTTATTGAGAATTACGATGTCCATATCGCGCGCCAGATGATCTCCGGATGCGATGTCTGGCTGAACACGCCCAGACGCCCGATGGAAGCGTCCGGCACCAGCGGCCAGAAAATCATCTGCAACGGCGGACTGAACCTGAGCATTCTCGACGGCTGGTGGCGGGAAGCCTATGACGGCACGAATGGATTCGCGATTGGGGAGGACTCAAACCCGGATTCCGTGGAGGAACAGGACAGACTGGACAACGTGAATTTATGTAAAGTTTTAAGTGAGGAAGTCATCCCCTGTTTTTATGACCGTGACGAGCGCGGGATACCGCGCCAGTGGATTGATAAAATCCGTCACTCCATGGCGACCATGCTGCCGAAGTTTACAACCTGGCGTATGGTTCAGGAATACGTTCATAAGTGTTATCTTGGCGATTCCGAATAACGCTGAAGTCTCAAAATTCCCGAAATACTTCAAAAGAGACGATGCCCGTTGCCGTAACAACGCGGGCTGAGTCCCTTTTTTCGTATTTTTTCGCCGGGCAAGCGTTCCGGGGAGGTTGGGAAAAATATGCGCTTGTGTTGTGCCTGCCGTAAATCCAGTTTAAGATGCCATCGGCGGATTAGCCTGCATCCGGTCGCTTCGCTTGGCAAGCCGCCGCAGCAGAAAGCTTGTGAGAAATGCGGGCTGTGCGCGATTGGTTTATTGTTTGAACAGCATTTCCTAAAATTATGCCCCAGAACGGTCCATCCAGAATAGTCATGTTTTCGGCCGAAGCCGCGCCGTTCGCCAAAGTCGGCGGAATGGGGGATGTTGTCGGTGCGTTGCCGAAAGCACTGAATAAAATTGGATTTCAACCGACGGTCCTGATACCGGCTTACGCCTCCGTTTTGCAGGAGAGCCGATTCGATATCCGGGATTGCGGGGCCATTCCGGGATTTAAGGTTCAGTTAGGGAACGAGACCGAGGAAGCGAAAATATATCAAACCCGGCTTAATAATTCGGATGTCGACGTCTATCTTATAGGATCCCGCAAATATTTCGACCGGCCCGGGATTTACGGGGATCCCAGGACCGGTGAAGGGTACCGCGATAATGGAAAACGCTTTCTGTTTTTCATGAAGTCCGGCCTCGAGTTGCTGCTCATGCTGAATATCCCGGTCGATATCATTCACTGTCACGATTCTCATACGGCCCTGATACCCGGCATCATCCGCACTAATTACAGCAGCAGCCCCTTCTTTTCGGATGTCGGATCGCTTTTCACAGTCCATAATCTCGCCTATCAGGGGATTTATCCAAAAAAGGTTCTCCACTATGCCGGGATTGACGACAGGCACTTCTTCCCGATGTCTCCCTTCGAATACTGGAACAAAGTGAATTTTATGAAGGCGGGGATACTGATGTCGGACAAGGTGAACACGGTAAGTCAAACCTACGCTGTTGAAATCCAGACCAGTCACGAGTTCGGTCACGGGTTGGAAGGAGTATTGCAGAGCAGGGGGATGGATGTCAGCGGTATTGTAAACGGGATCGATTACGAGGAATGGGATCCGCAATCGGATCCGTTGATTCCGGCGCGTTTTTCCGGCAGTGATTTTTCGGGCAAAGAAATCTGCAAAGAACATCTGCGAAGGAATTTTGGACTTCCTCAATTCCGGGATCGCGTTCCTTTAATCGGCATTGTGTCCCGATTGGCGGACCAGAAAGGCTTTGAGCTTATCGCGGATGCGGTGCCGGAGATCGTGGCGATGAATATGCAGATGGTCATACTGGGAGTGGGTCAACTGAAATACCACAAAATGCTGAGTGAGATTGCTGCAAAATATCCGGATAAAATTGGTGTAAATCTGACGTTCGATAACGAGTTGGCGCATAAAATTGAAGCGGGTTGCGATATGTTTCTGATGCCGTCCAAATACGAGCCGTGCGGTCTCAACCAGCTCATCAGCCTGCGTTACGGAACCATTCCCATAGTGCGTGCGACCGGGGGATTGGCCGATACCGTTGTTCCCTTTGACGGGAAGGATGGAACGGGATTCCTCTTTCGGAGATATTCCTCTGAAGAAATGATGGCGGCATTGAAGCAGGCTTCATCGGTCTACTCCGATCCGGATCGCTGGCGGGCTCTTATGGCCCGGGCAATGGCGGAGGACTGGTCCTGGGAAAAATCCGCCGAGAGTTACGGACAGCTTTACAGAAGCATTTATAGGCTGAGGCATTCTTAATAAATACATTTCGTGAACCCGGATATAAATTCCTCTAAAAATTCGGGTCATGGATATCTCCTGTGGTTTATGATGATGGCTCAATAGGTGATGATTTATGACGGGACAGAAGATGTGGCGGATTAGGAATATGATTGTGTACGCATCCGTGGCGATCTGCCTGTTGATTGCCGGGATATTCGTCCAGTATCAAACGCCGATATTGTCGGCGGATGAATCCGGCCGGGAAATGGTTCAGGATGGTCCGAAGCAGAACGGAATCATTCCGGGGCGTTTGGAACGGATAGACTCGGCTGTTGAGGCGGCGATCTCCGAAGGGGAAGTCCCCGGCGCGGTTGTTCTTGTAAGCCGGAGAGGCAGGATCGAATATTTCAAAGCTTTCGGGAATCGATCATTGCAGCCGAAACAGGAACGCATGACGAAGGACACAATTTTTGATGTG
Organism: uncultured Acidobacteriota bacterium; assembly: GCA_964586015.1. Lineage (GTDB taxonomy): Bacteria > Acidobacteriota > UBA6911 > UBA6911 > UBA6911 > UBA6911. The sequence goes on from CAZPHK010000091.1 coordinate 6,020, forward strand.
TCTTCATTGACGAAAGTTTTAGCGACGACTCCCTCGGTCATGCTTCTTGTCGAAAAAGGTCTTCTCAGACTCGGCGATCCCGTTAATCGGTACCTCCCCGGTTTTAAAGGTGGAGGGAAGGACGAGATTACCGTACACCAGCTGTTGACGCACTATTCCGGCCTTCCGGCGGATCTCGATCTTTCAGAAAACTGGTTCGGATACGATGAATCGCTCGAGGAATTGTGGAAACTCCGCGTGGATCTCAAGCCGGGCAAGGAGTTTGTTTACAGTGATGTCAATTTCATCGCTCTGGGAGAAATCGTTCATGCGGTGAGCGGCCGGACAATCGATGTATTTGCCCGGGAAAACGTATTCATTCCGCTGGGAATGACGGATACATGCTACCGTCCGCCTTCGGCCCTGGCCGGCCGCATCGCACCCACCGAATCGCGGGGAAATACCCTGCTGTATCTGCACGCCAGAAGTTCAAAGACGGATCTTGATAAAATACTCCGCGGGGAAGTGCACGATCCGACCGCTTATAGAATGGGCGGCGTTGCCGGACATGCGGGACTGTTTTCCAGCACAAAAGACATAGCTGTATATGCCCAAATGCTTCTGGATGGAGGAATATACAGCGGCGGACGTCTTTTGTCGCCGATGACCGTTCAGGCAATGAGCCGGCCGCAATCGCCCCCTGGATCCGTACAATTGAGGGGGTACGGATGGGATATCCGGACCGATTATTCTTCGCCGCGCGGGGATATTTTCGAGGGGGGATTCGGACACACGGGGTTTACGGGAACGTCTTTGTGGATTCACCCTCCGACGAAAACTTTCGTTATTATCCTGAGTAACCGGGTGCATCCCAACGGCGGGCAGAACATGAATCATTTGCGCAGTGTTGTTGCAAATATTGTTGCCTCTTCGATTTCCGATCCATGACAGGAAATGGATCCTGGGTGCCATTATGGAAAAAAATAAAGGACAGGTGCTGATTGTAGATGATGAGATTTACATACAGGAAATACTGAAGGCTACTCTTGAGGATGCCGGATTTGAATGCGTTACGGCGGGAGATGCGGAAGCCGCTCTTAATGCTCTCTCTACCCAGAATTTTGACCTGGCCTTTACCGACATAAGGATGCCCGGGAAACAGGGGACGGAACTGCTGCAGGATATCAAGAAGGCATACCCGGACGTCGTCGTTCTTATTATCACCGCGGTGGACAGCGCCAGCATGGCGATTCAGAGCATGCATATGGGCGCTTACGACTACATAATCAAGCCCTTCAACCTCGAGCAGGTGCTGTTGTCGGCCAACCGTGCTCTCGACAAGCGGCGGCTGGAGAACGCCAATCGGGAATACCAGAGATATCTCGTCCAGATGGCCGATGAACGCGCTGCGGAAACCCGCCGCCTGTTCTATTCCATGACGCAGGTTCTGATTCATCTCCTGGACCTGAAGATCCCGTTCAATGTAGGCCACGCTCTACGTGTTGCGGAAAAGTCGCGCTATGTTGCCAGGGAACTCCGGATGACGGATGACGGAGTGCGGAAGGTTTATCTTGCCGCCCTGCTTCACGACGTCGGAATGATTCTTGTGGAGGATGTCCTGTTGAACAAGCAGACCTCCCTTACACTAGAGGAACAGCGCCATTTTCAGGAGCGGACGACACTGGCTGAGGATGTGCTGCGCCCCATTCTGGACGATGAGGAAGTGCTGAAGTCCATTCGTCACAACCGTGAGCGTTATGACGGCACCGGATATCCGGACGGTCTGAAAGGAAATCTTATTCCACTCGGAGCCCGTATTATTGCAGTCGTCGAGGCTTTTGACGCCATGACTGTCTGGCGGCCCTATCGAATGCCGCGGTCCCCTCAGGAAGCGATCAGGGAACTGGCACAATGCGCTTCCTCCCAGTTCGATCCTCAGGTCGTAACCATATTCGCGGATCTTTACGACAGAGTGTTCCGTAGTTCCGACCAGTCCTCGTTGGAAAAACAGTGAAATCCTTGCGCAATCTCGGTTCTGAAGCGGCGATCATATGGAAGGCTGCGTTGCAGGCCGTTGATCCCGAAGCCGCGGTTCGGAAACATGTGAAACGCCGGAAGAATGTCCTACAGGTCGGACAGTACCGCTTTGACCTCGATTCCATGCGCAATGTCTGGATTCTGGGTGCGGGAAAAGCGGCAGCTCCGATGGGAAAAGCTCTCGAAAAAATCCTGGGGAAACACCTTTCCGGCGGATTTCTGACAACGAAGTATGGGCACGGTCTTTCTCTGAAAAAAATTGAAATTACAGAAGCCGGGCACCCTCTTCCGGATAAAAACAGCCTGGCTTCAGGGGAACGGATACGCTCTTTTGTTGAAAGCAGGATCGAATCCGGCGATCTGGTAATCTGCGTGTTTTCCGGAGGCGCTTCCTCTCTTATGGTTTCTCCCGCGGACGGGATTACCCTGGAGGACAAACTGCGGTGTTCCGGGATTTTGATGAACGCGGGGGCTTCCATCCGTCAATTGAACAGTGTTCGAAAACACCTGTCCGGACTGAAAGGAGGAGGATTGGCCCGTTTATTGGGTCAGGCCAATGTTGTCGCTTTAGCCCTGTCGGATGTTGTCGGAGATGATATGGCTACCATCGCTTCGGGACCGACGTCGCCCGATCCGACTACATTTGGCGATTGCATGGATGTGTTCCGGGAACTGGAGGTTTACGATCGTATCCCTCCGGCCGTGGTGCATCGCATCGAACAGGGATGTATCGGCCGGGTTGAAGAGACGCTGAAATATGGAGATCCCGGATTTAAGGAAATTCCGTCGATCATTGTGGGCCGCAATTCACTGGCGTGTACCGCTGCCTTAAAAGCGGCAAAGCGACTGGGATACCGAAGCATGATTCTTACAAGCAGGCTTGAGGGAGACAACGCGTCGGCTGCCCGGTTTCATATGAGTATCATGAAGGAAATCTTACAGCTGGACAGACCTTTGAGACGTCCGGCCTGTATCCTCAGCGGAGGAGAGACAACAGTTGAAATTACCGGAAGCGGCCGCGGGGGGCGCAACCAGGAGTTCGTGCTGCATTGTGTGCCGCATCTGGCCGACCTGCAGGCGCCCGCACTTGTAGCCAGTTTGGGAACGGACGGCACCGACGGGCCTACCGATGCCGCCGGGGCCATTGCAGACAACTCAACGCTCACCCGCTCGCTGAAATATGGCACCAATTTCCTTAGGGACTCCCTGAATAACAATGACTCCTACACCTTCTTCAAACGCCTGGGCGACCTGATAATTACAGGTCCGACGCGGACCAATGTCATGGACCTTCACATAGTACTGATAGGATAATATCAGCTTGACAAGCTATTGAATTGGGACTGCCCTCTATTATTGAAAGAAGCCAGGAGAACGTTCAAACGTTCAACGTCTCACGTTCAACGTTTAACGTCCAACGTTGCAACGTTCTTTTCACCCGTTAATCTGTTTGTCTTCGGACTCACATAGATCTTCGACGGGACATTGGGAACAGAGCGGTTTCCTTGACTTGCATATCTGTCTGCCGTGCAGAATTGTCTGATGGGAAAATGAGATCCACCTGTTTTGCGGCAGGATCCGCATCAGGTCCCGCTCGATGTTTTCCGGTGTTTTTCCCTTCGAGAGGTCAAGTCTCCTGGAGACCCGAAAAACATGTGTGTCGACCACTACACCCGCAGCTTTTTCAAAAGCAGCGCCTAAAACCACATTGGCCGTTTTGCGTGCGACTCCGGGAAGCTGCAGCAGCTCGTCCATCGTATCCGGGACCTTTCCTCCGAACGTATCCAGAATCTTCCGGCAGGCTCCCTGGATGCTCCTGGTTTTGTTTCGGAAAAAACCCGTGGACCGGATATCGTTCTCCAGTATTTCAGTTTTCGCGCCGGCATAGTCGGCCGGAGACTTATACTTTTTAAACAGATCCTGTGTGACGATATTGACCCGTTCATCTGTGCATTGCGCGGACAGGATTGTGGCTATTAACAGTTCCAGCGGAGTGCTGAAGTGAAGCGCGCATTGGGCATCAGGGTACGCGCGGTCGAATTGTTCCAGGATTTGTTTCGCTCGATCTGCCTGTTTCGGGATGTCTCTTTTATTTTTCGCCGTCATGGCGGCTATTATAGTCCAATCGGAAGGGGGCGCAGTCCCATTTGTGAAGCGCCGCCATAAAATATATAGGAAACGAATCCCGCTGCTTCTTGGTCTATATGCCGTATTCGAGTATTCAAATTTGACATTTAACACCATGACATGTTATCAAAATTATTAATATCAGAGGAGAAGCCAATGAGCGAACAAACCGGTGCCGGAGAAAAACTGTTATTCCTGATGTTGGGCGCAGTGATCGGAGCGGCAACCGCGCTGCTGCTAGCCCCCAAAAGCGGCGAGGAAACCCGTAAGATGATCCGGTCGAAAGCCCGGGAAGGCGCGGATACCATTTCATCCCAGAGCAAGGTGGTGGCGCAAAAAACTTCGGAATACCTGGACCGAGGAAAAGAAATCGTCCAGCAGCAGCGGGATTCATTGAACGCCGCCATTGAAGCCGGCAAAAAAGCGTATCGGGAAGAAAAAGAGAAGGCATAGAACCAGATGCAAACTCAAGAAATCCTACTGGCGATCTTCACAGGAATCCTTGCAGTAGCGGTTCTTATGCAGACCCTTATATTTTTCGGGATGTATAAGGCTGTCCGCCGGTTGGTCGACCGGATTGACGGCCTGAGCAGGGATCTGCTTAAGAACGTCGACAAGGTAAGCGCCAAAGCGGAAGAAACCCTGAGTACCATCAAGGACATCGGGGATGGTTTCATGCCCGTCAAGGACAAAGTGGTGGATATCGCTGAGACCTTGCGTCAAAGAGTTGTGAGTGTGGACGACTTCCTGGAGGAAACTACCAATACCGCCCGATTGGAAGTCGACAGAATGAAGGCCAGAATCGAATTGGCCACAAACCGGGCCGAGGAACTGCTGGAGATGATGCATGACAGCATCCTGGTCCCGATAAACCAGATCAACGCCATTACACGCGGGATACAGGCGGGTTTTAACTTTCTTTTTAGAAGACGCGGGAATCCATCCGAACCCGAAACGGATCAGCAGGACGACGAACAGATGTTTATCTAAAAATGCTGCAGCTCCGGGCGTCGCATAAAGATCCTTCCCGATTATAAATTCACATTTACGGACATCGGTATAGATGTATCATTCTTCCAGGAATGTAACATCTGTCGGGCGGACAGGAATTTGGACATACACCGGCCGGTTTTATCATGGAGGATCCATGGGCGCTCTTGAATTTTCTGTTCCCTACAACAGCGATCCCGGGACGCTGACGGAAATTTTCAAATGGAAAGAGTGCAACGGGAATCGCATAAGGGAAATCTATCTTTCAGGCCCCCAGGAATACGCCGGTTCAGGCCGGATATCTCCGGTGCAATCATTCGACGATTTCGCGGATGCCGTGAACCGGATACACCGGGAGAAAATCCGGGTCAATCTGCTTTTAAACTCTGTTTGCGAAGGAAGCGACTGGTACGCACCCGATGTACTGAACGGTACTATGGACTACCTGAAACGGGTTTTTGAAGACTACGGAGTTGAAGCCGTAACAATAGCGAATCCGTTGTATATCAGGGAGGTCCGGAAGCGTTTCCCCGGGGTGGAGATCTGCGCCTCCGTTCTCGCAGATATTGATTGTATCGATAAAGCCATAATCTATAAAAAAGCGGGCGCCGACGCTATCACGCCGGATGTGAACATCAACCGCAACCTGAGACTACTGAAAAAGATCAGGGAGAAAACGGACCTGGAACTGAAATTAATGGTCAACGAAGGTTGCCTGTTCAAATGCCCTTTTCGGAAATTTCATTTCAATTATATTTCGCACAAGTCGAGGAATCCCGGTTCGGACGGGCATAAGGGCGAGGACAACGTTTTCAGCCTCAACTGCATTCAGCTGACGAAGAGCGACCCTGCGCAGTTGCTTAAGTCCGGATGGATCCGCCCGGAAGACCTTGGGCGATATGGAGAAATTTCCACCTTTTTCAAACTTGTGGGAAGGACCAGTTCCAAAAGCATGATTTGCCGGGCGCTGGAAGCGTATATGCGGCAGGCCTGGGATGGGGATCTTCTTGAACTGATGGCGGGCAACCTTTATTCCTACGGGATGTCCTACCTGATGCACCTGGACAACCGCAGCCTGGACGCCGCGGGATTTTTCGAAAAAGTCACTTCATGCGACCGGGAATGCATCGACTGCGATTTCTGCGGGCGCCTTGCCGCCGAATTAATTAAGCGCGGGGTCTTTACGCCTGAAAAAATCAAAGACATGGGCCTGCGATAGCCGGCCCGATCGCAGGGCGGATCAATAACAGAATAACTGTGTCTGAATTATGAATTGGTTGCGAACCGGTTCCCCTATCTGCAGTAATCTGCCGAAACCGGCTTTAATATTCACTTTATTTTTCCGGATATAGTAAGCGATCTCATCGTAAATAAAAAAATTCTTAAATTCCGCACGCGTTTAACCTTCCCTATAGAAATTTCTCGGGGAGGCTGCGTTTTTTGCATCCAATTTTCAATAGCGGTTTCCATTATCCGCCCGATTTGTTCCGCGTTCCGATAGGAGAAAACCGTTTGGAGATTAGTTCCGTTATTGGAGATGCATTTATCCCGCAGGGAAAGATCGATGCGGGCCGGAACTCCGAAAATTGAGAATGCCCGACCTTCGTTATGTTGCTGCAGTGATCGGAGTGGTGAAGCCCTGCAAGAAATACAGACTATATAATTGAAGATGAGGGTATGATAATTCCGGGTTCTGAAACGTTTTGGGGGAGGTTATGAGCGGGTATCACAAGCGCGAATGGGAAACTTTCCCGATGCACAAAATCAAACGGGTCGATCGCCCGACAATTAAAATTCATGAAGAGGAAATCCCGAGAATCCACGAGCAGGACCATGGATTCAACCGGGCTTTGCGGGGGGAGTACGGTCCGATCCCTCAGAGGGAAAGAATGCGGTTCTCGGTCAAGCATCCGCTTTCCGCTTCACTTATGGCGATGCAGCTGAGAATGCGGGAAATGGTGGACGGGCCTGTCGCGCCTCGGGAAGCGCCCGTATCAAAGGATCCTGCATATCTGTCGCGCCATATCAAGGAGACGGCCTATTTTCTCAGGGCCGACGCCGTAGGCATTTGTGAACTTCCTCAATATGCCGTCTATACTCATAGCGCGGCGACGGGGGATCCGATCACACTTGACCATAAATATGCCGTTGCAATTCTAGTGGACCAGGATTCGAGAACGGCCGGCGCCACCACCGGTCACGACTGGATCAGCAATGCCATGAGTTTTGTGGCCTATTCCGCTTCCGGTTTTATTGCCTGCCTCCTGGCGGATTACATTCGAAGGCTCGGCTATCCGGCCCGGGCCCATCACGCCATGAATTACCAGGTCATCGTTCCGCCAATTCTCCTCTGGGCGGGACTGGGCGAGATGAGCCGTATGAGCGAATGCATTCTGCATCCGTTTCTGGGACCCAGGTTCAAGGCCGGGATTGTCACCACCGATTTACCCCTCCTTACGGACAAGCCCATAGACTTCGGACTCCAGGACTTCTGCGCCAAGTGCAGGAAGTGTGCGCGGGAATGCCCCTCGGGGGCTTTAAGCCGGGGAGACAAGGTAATGGAAAAGGGGTATGAGCATTGGCCCGGCGACATAAAAAAATGCACATCCATGCGGGTCGGGAACCAGAAGGGGTCCAGCTGCGGTACATGCATGACAGTCTGCCCATGGAACAAACCCTATACACTCCTGCATCGCGCCGCCGGATCCCTGTTGCGGCGTTCTTCACTGGCCAGAAGCATCGCCCCCTGGCTGGACGACGTTCTGGGCTATGGGAAGCCCGATTACACGAAAAAGTGGTGGTGCGACCTGGAGGATGTAGCGGGAGACGGCGTTCTTCAGATACCTTCTAATAATAATGATGTTACCGGGCCTTCATTATAAATCGGGGGGAAGTCATGTTGGATCCATTCCGTTCGACCCTGAGGCAAGCGGCTCCACGGAGAAACTCCCAGGGAAAGATGTGGAACTGAATCTGCAAGAAATTAATCCTCGATTCGGGATCTTTGGTAAGGATCGAAACAGAGATTCTGCCGGAGAATTAAGAAAAATTTGAAGTGTGGAAAGCCACGCAGAAAGCAGGCGATATGCAGGCAGCTCGAATACACGGTGCGGGGGATATGCGTCTTCATGACGAGCCGATGCCGGATCCCGGCGAAGGTGAAGCGCTTGTGCGCGTAACGGCCGTCGGCGTGTGCGGGTCGGATGTCCATTGGCTGAGAGACGGCGGTATAGGGAACGACAGGGTTGTCGAGCCGCTCATCCTGGGTCACGAATGCGCGGGCGTGATCGAATCGGGCCCGAGAAGGGGAGAGCGCGTGGCAATCGATCCGGCATGTCCCTGCGGGCGGTGCAGGTTCTGCCTGGAGGGAAATCCGAATCTGTGCACGGATTTGCGCTTCGCGGGCCATGCGCCGCATGACGGCGCCTTAAGACAGTATATTGCCTGGCCGGAGACGTCTCTCGTGACGCTTCCCGATTCCATGGCCGATATCGAGGGCGTCATGCTCGAACCGCTTGGAGTGGCATTGTATTCCGTTGACTGCGGAAACGTGAATCCCGGGATGAGTGTGGGTGTATTCGGATGCGGCACTATCGGTCTTTGTGTAATCCAGGTCGCACGTGCGGCCGGCGCGACATCCATTTTCGCCGCGGAATTGCCCGGCCTGGGGCACCGTATCGAGGCGGCGCGCACGGCCGGAGCGAAAGTATTCGAAGCCGACGCCGGCCGGGAAGCGGAAGAAATCCTGGAATCTACCGGAGGTCAGGGTGTAGATGTGGCATTCGAAGCGGCCGGAGATCCTGCCGCGGTTGAATCCGCGATAGCTGCAGTCAAGCCCGGCGGGAATGTGTGCCTGATTGGGATCCCGTCCGATGACCGGACGGCATTTACCGCATCCACGGCCCGTCGAAAAGATTTGACCATCCATGTCGTACACCGGATGAAACATACATATCCGAGATCGATTGAACTGGTTCAAAACGGACAGGTGGATGTCCGGTCCATGGTGACGCATCACTACCCGCTGTCGGATGTATCCCGTGCCTATGACGCGGCTGAAAAACGAGAAGGCATCAAAATAGTCGTCGACTGCTGAATAAAAATGGTGCCCGGTTATTAAATCACCTGTTTCCGGCGGGTAGTTGTGAATCACGTACCATTCTGCAAACAGGTGAATTAATAACCGGGTATCATTTTATACGGTGCACAATTCATGTACGCGCATTGAACGTATTATGTTCATTCTGCTCAATCCCGCAATCCATACATATCCTGCTCATATCCTGCAAGTTGTTGGTCCCGGTTAACTTGCTCGTTAATCTCCGGATGGCACGGACTTTGCGGCATCTGGGATTAAAAGGACTGATGTGACAATTCCGAGGTCGAATCTTTTAGGGATTTAGAAGATGTTGAGAAAATGCAACTTTGGTACAATGGGTCGACTTCAATGCTTCATCCATTATGCCGTCGAATCGGACGCCGCTAGCCAGCTTTTCTCACAGGATTCCGTAGCGAGGTGGTGCAGAGGGCCGTGGATACAAGGCGCGCGATTGAGGCCCCCCGCCGTCATACTTGACAGTATGTCGAGGAGGCCGATTGAGCGCAACGCAGTAGACATGGTCCTCTGTGCAACCGCAGTAGGAACCTTGTGAGAAATGCGGGCTAGCAACGGGTGTGCTTCTCATTCTTGTCTGCCTGAACTTAGAATCGGAATACCGTTTTTCATTTGATCCCCATGCGAGGTTCTTATGAGCAGCGACACACTGACGAATTATTTCAAACCGATACTTTACAAGTTCCACGATCGGGAGGCGCTCGTTTTCAAAACGGGTTTCCGGTCGATTCGCATATCGTATCTCGATCTCTACGATTATGCGTACAGGATGGCCAACTGGTACCAGAACCATGGACTTCAAAAAGGGGATGCGATCCTGCTCTGGGCCCCGAACAGCCCGGAATGGGTGGCGGCTCTGCTGGCATGTTCCCTGACCGGAGTGATTGCCGTTCCGCTCGATGCACGCGTGCAGCCTGATTTTGTGCGGCATATCGCGGCTGAAACCGGGGCGAAAGCCGGTATCAAATCAAGGTTCATGAATATCGATACGGATATTTCCTGGTGGGATACCGGGGACCTTCTGCGACGGATACGGGAGATTCCTCCCATATTCAATGAACCCGAGATAACCGGGAACGATATTCTGGAAATCGTCTACACTTCCGGAACAACGGCCGAACCGAAAGGCGTGATTCTTACGAATAAGAATATCGTATCGAATATCGCTTCTCTGAGTCAGGTGCTTTCGTATGATAAAGACTGGAAATTCCTTTCGGTATTGCCTCTCAGCCATATGCTGGAACAGAACGGAGGGCTCTTTATCCCCCTTTTCCATGGCTGCTCGATCACCTATCTGAGAACCAGGAAATCGGCCGCTATTTTGCAGGCGATGCAGGAAGAGGGAATCACTTCCGTTATCACTGTTCCTCTCCTGCTCCAGACTTTTCGGGAGGGAATTCTAAGGGACGTCGAATCAAGAGGAATGACTCGAAGCTTCGAACGGATGCTTCGCATCGCGCAGGGATTGCCGAGAAGTATGCGAAAAGTGCTGTTTCGGTCTGTGCATGGGAAATTCGGCAATAATTTCCGCTTTTTCGCGGCCGGAGGAGCATCCCTGGACGGCGCGGTCGAAGCTTTCTGGAACGGCATTGGAGTGAAGGTTGTTCAGGGATACGGCCTGACGGAAGCTTCACCTATAGTTGCCTGCAACAGTGTCCGGAGTCCGCGACCGGCGACGGTCGGCCGGGTTTTGCCGGGCCAGGAGATTAAACTGTCCGGTGAAGGGGAGATACTCGTCAGGGGCGACAATATCACCCAGGGGTATTACAAGCGGCCCGATTTAAAGGAAAAATACTTCACAGACGGCTGGTACCGGACCGGGGATATCGGAGAGATCGATTCCGAGGGCTACCTGAGCATAAAGGGCCGTACGAAAAATATGATCCTGACCGCCAGCGGCATGAATGTGTACCCGGAAGATATCGAAGCCGAACTCAGCCGGACTCCGGGTGTCAGGGAGGCCTGCGTTCTGGGCAGGGAGCAGGGAGGCCAGACGGTCATCCACGCGGTGCTGCTCCTGGAAGAGGGTGTGGCCGACGGGAAAGCGATTGTAGAAACGGCAAATGCAAATCTTGCGGACCACCAGAAGATCCAGGCATTTACAATTTGGGACAAGCCGGATTTTCCCCGTACCACAACCTTGAAAATCCAGCGCCGTTTTATCCTGGAAGCGCTTGAGTCGGAGCTGGATGCGGGGGCGAAAACGCCTTTACCCGTTGAAAGTGCAAGCCCGATATTTGAAATTATCCGTTCAATTTCAAACGCTCCGGCCGATCGAATTGTTCCCACCGCGACTCTGGGACTGGATCTGCAGATGGATTCTCTTTCCCGGGTGGAGCTGGTCAGCATTATAGAGGAAGAACTGCGCGTCGAACTGGACGAATCCCTTATAACCGATCAGACGACTATCGCGGAGCTCGAGGAGTTTGTCGCTTCCCAGAAAAAAACACCGGAAACGAAATACAAGCTCTGGCCCCTGCACCGCTGGGCTGTCTGGATTCGCCGGTTGCTTCAGGCAGGATTCGTCCGGCCTATTCTGCGGTATTACATGAATCTCCGGGTTAT
>CAZPHK010000092.1:0-17542 GCA_964586015.1 uncultured Acidobacteriota bacterium
GTGTAAATAGTCGAACCCGGGGTGACATTCCTAGTGATGAAATCGTTTAGAGTTGTCGCCCTAAAGTTCTGGATAACCTCCATCCGGATGCGTCCGGATGCTTTTTTACATTTCTCAACCGCCACCATGAAGTGGCAATGCAATAGTTTGGAATATTTATAGCGTATGAGAGCATACTACAAATGTCCAACCCTCGCACAACCTCCGAGTCATTGTCTGCATTGAATTGTTTTTGTTGAAATGGTGAAAGTATGTGAATATCTAAATCTTTTATCCGATTAAATATGAAGTAAATGCGCCATAGCATCGCATAAAAATGGAAGCTGGAGAGTAATGATGGATAAGCAAAAAATGAATTCAATTTCTGAGGAAAGCTTTTTCTGCCCTATAGGTACAGAAATGATGCTGCGAGTCGAAAACAACGAGGCCCATTTGAAAAGTTCACTCATCGGAATAGATCAAAACCATTATTTAATCCTTAAAACTCCGAAAACACCTGAGGTGGAATCACTACTAAAAATCGACAAATCCGTCAAAGCCATTTTTCTACACAACGGTACGATCTACGGTTTTATGTCCAAGATACTCAGTGTTATCGGAACGCCTGTACCGTTATTCTTTCTGTCCTACCCTGAAATTATGGAAAAGCATGAATTGCGCAAAAACCTCCGAATTGATTGCTCCATTCCTGTCTGTCTCCACAAGGATGAAAATATAGACTATACGGGGATTATTACGGACTTGAGTTCCGGTGGATGCGGAGTTACCATTAGCAAAACTATACGCCAGTTGCCAACATATATCAAAGTTGACAGTGTATTGGGATTATCATGTGAGATGTTGGAAATCCAGCGGGATAGAACCATTCGATGTATTGTTAAAAACAAGATTCTGGATGATAAGAAGTTGCACATGGGATTACAATTTGACAATGCCGATGCGGATATACTAAAAAAGATTCAATCTTACGTAAATCGGGTTCTGGGTGTAATTTCGTAATATTAAAGTAAAGGAACTCTTTGTGATAAAACAAATATAATTAGTACAATATTCCAATGATGAAATCATCGCAATTCAGTTAGAATGGAAGCCTGATGGTAGGATCGCCGAAATAAATCCAGGTTTTCCTCACGTCCGGATTACTCACGGCCTCCTTGGCCCGCATGACCGCTTCACCCACCGTCCGCCCGTTAAATATCTGCCTGAAGAACTCAAGATTCATTGTGTGTTGGTATTGAGTATCAGTCAGTCCAGACGACGCCCACACGCCCACAGCGCCGCCGTTCGGGGCTTTCAAAAAAGCCTCAGCCAGGCTTTCCGTATATATATCGCTGAAAAAGCCGTTCAGGCAGGTCATGGCGACAAGTAGCGGCAGCCTGTTTCCGTTGTTTAATTCGGCTAGATCGTCTACAGAGAGCAAGCCTCCCCGCCAAAGCCCCACCGATCCATGGCCGAAGTAATTCACCAGCAGGGTGCCTTCGTTCAAGCTCTGGAGAAGACGCTCCCTGGCGGTCGCCTCATCCATTTGCCCGAGGTAGATTTTGTCTTTCTCCAGCGCCTCGGGTACCAGGCCCGACATTAAATCACTGGCAGACTCGAAGTCATATTCACTGTCGCTGTCCGCCACCAGGACCACTCTTTCAGCCCAATCCCCGAGCTCACCACGCAGGCCCGTCTGTTTGTAGGCCGCTATCTTGTCGACCTGCAGTGCGGCTTCTTCAGGCGTTCGTACCGGCAGCCGCCCCACGGCAATCTCTGCAACACCGTCCTCGTCGAAATCTGCAAACCAGTCATCGGAGGCGGTCTCCAGCAGTTCTGTATCAATGAGCTTGGTGGGCATGTAGTCGAAATCCCCCAAACCGAGAAGGTTTTTCGGATCGAAACTCGCGTCTCCCACCAGCAGCAGGTACCTCGGCTTTATCCGCCAATCCACCATAGCTTTTGCCAGGAAGTCTTTAATGGCATAGGGCGTTTTATGCCCGTAGCTGAACTCATCGTATAGATCCTCAACATCGGCAAGAATGACCCTATATCCTTCAGCCCGGTACTGATCCTTCAAGGACTGCAGACTCTCGATAAAATCCCCATGCGAGATAATGACGACATCGGCTCCTCCGGACATCCCGTACCAATCCGACGGCTTGTTCGGCTTTACAGCCGCCGGCTCTTGAATTTGGGTATCGGCGAACAGGTAGACATTCCGAATATCCGAATCCCTCAGTGAGATCGTAATTGCATACCGGTCTCCATCGGGCGTCACCGTCCCCATGTATTCCTCCGGAGCTGCCGGATCGGTAACATCGATCGCACGTATCTCCGGCGTGGAGAATCCCCCGGCCGTTATCGTCCGGTTTCCCGATATGGTTATCGGCAGAAAGTCTTCGTCGGTTTCCAGCGTCCGCCAGTAGGACACGCGGATATAATCCATCAGGCTTATGTCGGCATCCGGGTTCAGCGCAACCAGCCGGAAAATATTTTCTCCCGGCACCAGCACACCCTGAGGCAGAGAGAAAGATTCCGAAACGGCCGTTTTGCCTTCAAACGTCAGTGAACCTACAACTTTACCGTTGACTGCTACCCGGACACTGTGGAGTGCATCCGTGACACCCTGGAGCCTGACCTCAAGAATCCCGTCTCCTGAAGCGGACGAATCCAGATGATCCAGCGCGATGATTTGATCATTCCCCGCAGGACTCACCACGGGGCCGAAGAAGTTGTCGCCGTCCCCATTGCGCAGGCCCGACCAGTAAATGAGCTTCGGTTCGAGTTCAACGGTCGTCAAAAGGCTGGATATTCCGCTATTTACACCCGTACGAGTGACGGCGGCCATGCGTTTGCCGGGTTGGGATCCTTCCACAAGCCAGTACGTTCTGGTGTCCGTCCACGGTGTATCGAGGCCCGTTCCGTAAAACTCTATCCAGTCATCCTCGTCGAACGTTCTCTCGCAGGATTGATGATGGATCCGGTTGATCCATGTTTTGCGCCAGGGAACATCCCGTCTGACAGAGGGACGGGGAAAATTGTCGCAGTTGCTTACCACGATCGACTGCTGGATGCCGTCGACATAGAGCTGCAGATTTTCCGGATCCGCCAGGGGGCTCAATCCCGCCTGCACCAGTTCAAGCTGGGTCAGGCGATACCACCCCGGCCTGTCCACCAGGATCTTGATTGAAGCCTGCTTGGAAGGATCCGACTGAACGGTCAATTCGTCTTTCCTGTACATTCGATAGGCGGCAGAGGAAAACATCGTCAGGTCGGGAACCTGCCTCGAGGCAAGGTCGGGGATCCGTATCCGGGCGGCTTTGCCTCTCCGGTAGTTCCTGTCCGAACCGTCGCTGCGCAGCTTGGACGCACCCTCGCCCAGGTGGCTCAGCACAATGGAACGGAGTTGGCGGGGTATTTCCATTCCGCGGGCAGTAGCGATTACGGGACCGTGCCAGGTGCTTTTCCCCTCCGTGCCGACATCTTCCAGCCAGTAGACGGGAACTTTCGCGGACGTCCCCACGAAATCCTCCCAGACGTAGGTCCGCCCGGAAGTCAGAGCTACGTTGTCGCGCGACAGTAAGCTGGAACCGGCGATCATGGAAGGCGTGACCCGGATCATGCGGCCGTTGTCCTCACGGTAAACCCGGAAACCCAGGTTGTCGACCTCGTATCCGGTCTTCCATTCCAGCTGGACCACTCCGTAATAATTCACCGCCGTGAACGATATCAATTCGATCAGCGTGACCGGGCTTTCCTGCAGATCGCCGATACTGTAGAAGGTCGACGGAGAACCCTGGCTGTTGTAGTCCGTAATGATCCAATCGGCGGAGCGAATGGAACTGGAAATACGGGTCTCATCTATATTGCCAGTATAGTAGCCGTCCGAGGCGTTCGGCCACCCGGAGGTTTTGTAGCTTCCCATACGCCAGTAGCCGTTGTAGCTCTGGCAGCCGCCTCCGACAGGGGTGCTGTTGTTGAGAACGCCGTCAACATAAAGATTCACATTATTGTCCGCGTCATTGAAATGCCCGACAAGATAGTGCCAGCTGTTGTCGGTGACTCCATTATTGCTGATTGCCGTGTAAACGGCAGAGTTATAACAAGCGGCGTATGCATTGCCGTCTGTACCGATATACAACTGTCGGTCCTTGTTGCCGCTGGAGGTGCCGGTTCGATTGGCGTCAAATCCGATAACTTTATGGCCTGAAGCCGTTCCTGTCTTGATCCAGACGGAAAGGGTATAATGCTGTGGATTGTCTATGGAACTTGTCGAGCTTTGGTAGATGTAATCGCTGCTGCCGTTAAAACTTAACGCGTCGTTGATCTGGCCGGTTGTGCTTTTGGTGCTGGTGTTGGCGTCGGCCACGCCGTCCCCGGGAGTATCCACCGAAGTGGAATTCACAATCGTCGTAGAGGCTTCATTGTCCGACATATGCCAGACCGCTTCGAAATCGCTGTCCCACACGCCTTCGGGATCTTCCAGCGGATACAGTATGGCCGAATTCCCAAAGTATATCCAAATCCATGGGTCGATTGTCTTCGCGTTGGTATTTAAATAGGGGATCTTGACCCATACCACCATTTCGCCCGTTGCAGGATCGTATTTTTCGAACTCATGGCTGAGCTGGCATGTATTGGCTGCGGGGCCGCAAACTTCAGTACTCCGCCCCCGGAACATAATGTCGTAGCCGTTGGAATTTTCGACGTACCCGCCGTTGGCGACAGTCGCCAGATCCGGATCGACGACACTGATAAGCATGGGGTAGTCAATAAGTTGTGTGGTCGATGTTCCCGGGACTCCCACCTTTGTGCGATCAATCGTTATCATTTTGGCATAGTTGAAATCGTCCGGCTCAACATCGTCAATATGAGGCTTGATTGGAACGGCCACAATGCCCCAGTTTCGAGCCGTGCTGAGCGTCCAGGACATGGTGACGCTGCTGGCACCGGCCTCAATACTGGAAGAAGCGCGGGCGTTTCTATATACCGTACTGCTGATAGTGGCATCGGTCCACTGCAGGGTCTGCCCGCTGCCGGTCGACGGCTGCGTATCGTACCGATTCCCCACCACATCCACGACCATTTCGCCTGTATCGCTGGAGACGGTAACCGACGGGCTTGTGCTGTTTCCGTTGGCCGAGCCGTACGTTCCAAGGGGCATGGTCTGGTCCACACCGGTGAATAACTGGACTCCGGCAGCGAACCTGGCATTGCCGCTGACATTAATGACGACGTTGGCTGTGCCGACGGTTGGATTCAGCACCTGCCAGAGTTCGGTGCGAATAACCCCGCTGTTGCCGGCAGTCCCTACCAGAGAGAGACTGTCCGAGCCATAGGAGACCGAAGTGACATACTGACCTCCGGTTTGCTGGATAGCTACGCCCACGATCAATAGCAGGTTGTTTCCCGAGACAGCGAACGATGGAATGGTCAAACTTGTTTGCCATGTTGCTCCCGTGTTCGCGGTTGCGGCGGCATCGGCGACAACGGCGGCGTCCGTCCGTACCGGCCGGGCCAGCAGGAACAAGACCACAATTCCGATTAGCAAGGTTGTGCGGATTAAAGATATGCGTATGGATCGGAGAGTATTCATTTTTAAACCCGGATTATTATTGGGAGAACTTCCAAACACGGAAACCGGTCCTGCTAGTCGACTTTGGTGGCGCTGGCTCTCTACCAGCCTTATCGTTTAAAAAGTGAAAAAAATACACGCTATGTTTTGCCGGAAATCCGAGAGGATCTGATTCGGTCTTGTATTGGGAAGGAGTCACGATCTCTCCGCTAAGCCCCCTTAATTTCAATAAATTGCAGTTTCGACTCCATGGATCACCGCGGGCGAAAACGACCGGTTTCCCGCCGAATTCCCCAAGGGGCAATCCGCTTCAGGCGGCCTTAATGGACCTGTCGCTTGCCCTTATAAAGTCGAGAACATCCCTGTCAGGCACCACATCCAACTCGCTGCACGGAACGTCGCGGGAGACTTCACCAAAAAAATCCAATGTGAACTCCAAGCCCCCGGGATCGTAGAATACCGGGAAGGAGCAGGAAAAAAGGTGCGCCGCTGCCCTGACTCCCTTTTCAGTTTTCAGTGAATTCTTCCGGCCGTGACGAATGAAGTAAATCTCCTTAAGCGGCGCTTTCATCGCGGAAGCCATTTTCGCCTCCCCATGCCATGGCGTTCCATACATCCATATCCGCCCTTTTTCACGCCTCAGAATAATCCTGTCGTCGCTCAGGATGGTCGTGCCTGGTTCCTGTTCCCATAGCCTTGCCATCGTGGTCTTGCCGGCACCGGACTGGCCCACGAATAGGTAGCCGTCCCCGGTTACGTCGACTATGCCGCAGGCGTGAACCTCGGCTCCCCGTCCCCGGGACAACAGGTTAAGAATGAAAAGTTCATCGAGAGGGTATTCCAGGGGATAGATGCTTTGGCGGTTTTCAAAAAAAGGTCGGTGCAAACAAACCTCACCCCGGCTGAAATCCCGTGTAATACTGGCTATTTTGTAAGGGACATCGCCGAATGCCGGAGCGAGACAATGGAACCGGTAGACCTCTTCCCCGCGGTATAATCGCCACACTCCACCGGAATCGAAAATTTTTTCTCCTTTTTCTTCGCTGCCCAGATTGCGCCAGGACGTCCCGACATTCAGGTCCGGATTTGTGTCAGGCGCGGAGAAATATGCCATGTCCGCATCCAGGCCGATATCCGGACAGGATGGTGCCGCTGTAACTCCAAGAGTTATGCCTGCGATCTGAATACGGGCTTCGCGCATAATGCCAATGCAACTCCCAGGAAGACACTAAAAATTAACAATACGGTTCATTGGCTTTTAAAATGCATTCCGTCTCAGGATCCAATGGAACTGCATGTCATACTGTAATAATCGCAGGCAGGCTGTGCGGGTCCCGAGTAGGAACTTATCTTGCACGCTCCCAGTACAGCTTCCTCAGGCTTCAGAACAACTTGCTTTACCTGCGGCTTTACATAAGGCATTTTTGCCTTTATATCACCAGTCTGTTTTTTCTCCATAGCGTGATGCTTTATTTGAAACGCATTCAGACAGGCAGGGAATGCGTAATGTTTGATGCAACATATTCATTGAATCCCGAAATCCGACCTGCAGGTCTATTAAAGGATTGCCTGCCGGTCCTTGTGGGATGCATCCATCCCGGAATCCGGGCTTGGAATATTACTCCTCAGAAACCCGGCCAGTTCCTTCATCTGCCGGTAGGCGCTTCCTCCACGACAATACTGGCACTCCCCGTGGAGTGGTATCGGAATGTCGAGAGCGTAAGCGCGCAGGTGGGCAACCCGGCACATAAAATCCACGGGCGCCTCCTGGTCATTCAGTTCCAGTTCGCCGTTTGCGGGGCACATCCCGCACATGGCCTTGAGCCCACAGGAAACGCACCGGGTCGTTCGGGTGATTTTTTTCCTGCGCACCTGCGACAGACGGCCTTCCCATGCGTCCCTGAAGCTTTCCCGGCGAAGATCGCAGGTATCATGCTGTGAAAGCGCGCACAGGCTCATTTCCCCCTGCGGATTGATGGAAAAGGAATACATGCCCCCGCCGCAGTGATAGATCTCGCTGCTGTCGTCCGCTGCACAAACAGTGCCGTTGAATCGACGGGCAAAGTCCTTCCAAGCCTTGACGCGCGCCGGATCCAGTAAATCCAGCCCCACCACCTCCGTGGGAGACAGCCTGTAATCCAGCGGCCGCCGCCCTCCGTCGATCCTGGGATTAAGCATGGCGTCGAATCTGAACTCGAGCCCCAGGTCCCGCTCCACGTATTGTTTCATTTCCCGGATCTCATGTTTATTGACGGTTGTAGCCACAGTTTTTATTTTCAGGGGCAGGTTTCTTTCTTTCAGCAGTTCGATTCCTTCCAGGCATTTACGAAAGGATCCCGGAACGCCGGTTATGCGTTCATAGGTTTTTCGTGTCCTGCCGTACAGTGTAATCTCAATCGAAAACGGCATTTGCCGGGCGAGAAGATCCGCTACCCGTGGCGTGATAAGCGTACCGTTCGTGAAAAGGGTGATGAGCATTCCCTTCTTTTTGGCGTAGGTGTAAATGTCGGAGAAATCCTCTCTTGCAAAGATTTCTCCCCCGGTAAAGAGCAGCCAGAGGCAGCCGGCTTCGGCTATCTCATCCAGAATGCGACAATGCTCAGAGTACGTCAGTTCATTCCGGCGCGCCGCGGCGTCTCCCATCGGAAGATTGTTGTAGCAATGGGAACACTGCAAAGGGCAGCGCTGTGTTATCTCGATTGTCCCATTCAACGGCACTCTGCGCCCACCCAGTTTCCGATGCAACGCCAGGCTGAACTCGCCATAGCCGTAATTTTCCACTTTCCGACCTCAGTTTTTTAACAGGAGCGCAGAAGACCTGCATCGCGAAGAGAGTCCATAAATTCCTCCAGATCCTTCTCAGCCTCCCCGGGGGTGACTTCATATTCCTCACAGATCGATTGAATAATCAAATGAACGGATGAACCTGAACCAATCATCTCCCAAATCATGGTGCCGGTTGGATTAATGGTATAAATGGAGCACAAGTCACCGACACTGTTCTCGATCGATACGATGACGGTCTCCCCCGCGATCTTACGAGTCACTAGGTTATCAGCTCGACTATATTGCAATGGACTGGTAAGCATTCACATCCTCGCTAAATCATTTGAAAAAATGGATGTTGAAAAACAAGGGTAAATCTCCGACAACGTTGTCGGGCGGTATGAAGATGGTTTCATCCGCAATTAAGTCACTTAGTTATCAGCTCGAACATATTGCGATGAGCCAATACATACACAATATTATCGGCCGATAATTTATATACATTACGTAAATGATGATTTTAGAGAAGCTAACCGATGATAATATAAAAATTGTGTTGTAGATGCTTCATAATGCCGAAAAACAATATAGAGCAGGCTGGGTATCGGGGCCGAATATTGCTGTAATGAAGAAATTATTATTGAGAACGAATGCTAAGGCTTCCTGAAATGTCGAATTCAATCAATATATAAATATCTGTTTTTTTTATTATATCACCGATCAAAGATATCTGTGGCATCCCATGGCGAAAACATTGAGACCTGATTTCATAGGACGAGCATTCAAAACGGGCGACAATCCCGATGTAGGGACGGTCCCGGATTTGGATACAGAGAAATATTCCATTTCCCATGCTCAGTTGATTGAATTAATCAAAACGGTGCTTGAAAAAAAATCATGCATGAAGCTTAGAGCCGAAGGCTACAGCATGAATCCATTTATCAAGAACGGCGATATTCTAACCATATCGTCTGTGGCCATCGGCGGTGTGAAACTCGGGGATATCGTCGCATTCAAACTTCCCGAAACCAATAGTCTGGCCATTCATAGGATCATTAAAATAGCAGGCAATTCCTGCCTGATCCGGGGAGATTGCTGTTCCGAACCGGATGGCTTTATTCCAAAAAAAGATATCCTGGGATCTGTGAGTCGCATTGAGAGGATAGGAGGCAGAGTAAGATTGGGAATAGGTCCTGGGAAAGTCATTATCGCGTTCCTGAATGGGAAAAACATTTTGTGGTGGCTGGGAAGACTATTGTCAAAAAGTTCTTTATCCTGACATGATAACAATCCCAATCTCCGATGATTGATTTTCTGTTCGCTATAGGATGGACCGTACTATGGCTATCTATGATAAGCTTGCGACTGATATGGAACGACCGGAACATAGACTATTACTAGCCTGTGCACGGATTATTGACGATTCTGAACAGAGAGATTTGGTTTCAACCTGCATCGACACACCCATCGATTGGGAATATACGCTCAAGACGGCGAGTATGCATATGATGACCTCGCTCCTTTCCCGGCATTTGGATGAAAATTGCCAGGAGGCTGTGCCGCAGGGAATCCTTGAGAAACTTCATTATCATTCTATTAAAAGCACACAGCGCCACCTCCTTTATTCCGCTGAACTTATTAGGATCCTTGAGGCTTTTAATAATAACAATATTCCGGCAATTCCATTCAAAGGCCCAACCTTAGGCCAAGCTTTATATGAAGACCCTACTCTGCGGGAATTTGCCGATCTCGACATCCTAGTGGAAAAACAGTTTGTTTTCAAAGCATTAAAACTTCTTACCGAGTTGGATTATCAAAATATTCCGAGATATCGGCCTGCCGTGAAATCATGGATTCTCAAGCAGAAGAATCATTATTTGTTAGAAAGCGTACATGGTCGGAGCATCGTTGAACTTCACTGGAGTATGGTTCCTTCATATTTCGTATTGCCTCTTCCTATCAATAAATGGTGGGAACGGGCTGGATCTGTGTTATTTCATGAACACCCTATTCTTACACTATCCGGCGAAGATCTGTTAGTAGTCCTGTGTATACATGGATGCAAACATTTATGGAGACGTCTTGCATGGCTGGTAGATATAGCACGGCTTCTAGGTTGCAGTCCAGAACTTGACTGGGACTATATATTAAATGAATACCACCATCCGGACCTGAAACGCATAATCTTTCTTAGCCTTTTGACTGTCTACGATCTATTGGGTATAGGACTGCCAAAGGAATTCCTGCAAATTGCCAGGAAAGACTCCACAGCTGTACGTCTTGCCCGGGAATCGCGAGAAAGACTATTTATGCAGAGGGGGAAGGAAGAAGCATTTCGTTTTATTCACTTCCAACTCAGGTTAAAGTCCAAGTGGGCTGACCGGATCCGTTTCTGTTACCGGATTGCTTTCACACCAGTATTATTTGAACCAGACATCATGCTGCCCCGCTTTCTAACTCCCTTCAGCTTTGGTTTACGAAGAGTCGAATATTAGATTCCTATGGCCCCGTTTGTGAATCGGGCTATCTGCAGAAGCCGAAAGCGGAATTTTGATCACCGTTTGAGTTAGCATAGCATCCCGTGGTAAAAATCGGCAAAATGCTTGATTATAGGATATATCATATTGCCTGGCCATGGATTTGCCTGTAAAATAGCGGCTATGGCAATCGGAAAAAGGAAACGCAAACAGCAAGAAATCCTTTGGATTCCAACTAGTGTAGTGCGTCCAACGCTTCTTTACATTTGGATATTTTAGCCAAAATCCTTTCAACCGGTGCACTCCAAACGAAAGCCTGCGGATTCTGGTTATGGTTGTCAAGATATTGATAAATGGCATCGATAAGTTCCGGTACGCTTCGAAAAGATCCTCGGCGAAGCCGCTTATCTGTGATTTCGCGAAACCAGCGTTCGACTAAATTGAGCCAGGAACTTGAAGTCGGAGTGAAATGGATATGAAAGCGCGGATGCCGCTTCATCCAGGACTGAACTCGAGGATGCTTATGCGTCCCATAATTATCGACGATTAAATGCAAATTCATTTCTGGAGGAGTCTCCGTATCAATCCTTTTGAGGAACCGGATGAACTCTTGGTGCCGATGCCTCGGCATGCAGTCACCAATGACTCTTCCGTCGAGAGTCACCATCGCGGCAAAAAGAGTCGTAGTGCCGTTGCGTTTGTAATCATGCGTCATCGTACCGCAACGGCCTTTCTTTAGCGGCAATCCTGGCTGGTACGATCTAATGCCTGAATCTGGGATTTTTCATCGACACATAGGACAAGGGTTTTATCCGGAGGATTGAGATAAAGACCGACAACGTCATAAAGTTTTTCAACAAATTGCTTATCACGACTCAATTTGAATGTCTTGGTTAAATGAGGTTTGAGCTGATGTTGATGCCAGATTCTTCGCACAGTAGCCTCGCTCACACCCTGAGCCTTGGCCATCATTCGAGTACTCCAATGTGTCGCGTTTTCTGGCTTGCTGTGCAGGGTGGCTTCCACGATGCGGCGGATTTTTCGATCCGAAATCTTGGGAATCCGCCCAGGGCGGGGCGCATCCTTCTCGAGCCCGGTCAAACGGAGCCCCAGGAAACGTTGTCGCCATAGCTGTACGGTCGGACGCGAAAGCCCCAGTGTTCGTGCTATTTCATGGTTTTGAATGCCATTAGCGGCCATTTAAATTATCTGAGCGCGCTCAATAACACGCGCCGGCAAGGTTCGGCTACGAGCCCAAGCATCCAAAGTCTTTGCTTCAGACGGAGTAAGTATGATAGGGGTTGCTCTTCTGGTCATGAGCACTATCATACGCTATTTTGCATATATGTAAAGAAAATTATGACGCACTACACTAGCGAAATAGCCGCCGGTCCGGCGTACCCATTTTATCGACGCCTCAATGCTCTTCTGTAGAAACACGGATTTGACGATTTTGTCGAAGAAATTTGTGCGAGATTCTATGCTCCCAAGATGGGAAGGCCCGGATTGACTCCAGGTATTCACTTTCGCATGCTACTGATCGGCTATTTTGAAGGATTGGATTCCGAACGGGGCATTGCATGGCGCACAGCGGATTCGCTTGTTCTGCGTGATTTTCTTGGATTTGCACTTACAGAAGCTCCTCCGGACCAATCGACAGTATCGCGCACACGTTGCCTGATTGACTTGGAAGCTCATCGAGAGGTATTTACCAGGGTTCTTCAAAGAATTACTGATTCCGGGCTTTTAAAGGGAAAGACTATTGGAATTGACGCTATTACCCTTGAGGCAAACGCTGCATTGAAGAGCATCGTTCGCCGAGATACTGGAGACAGCTATCAGGAATTTCTTACCAACCTGGCTAAAGAATCGGGAATTGAAACACCAACGCGTGAAAATCTGGCTCGAATGGACAGGAAGCGATCGAAAAAGGGATCCAATGACGACTGGACGCATCCGCATGATCCGGACTCTCGAATAACGAAGATGAAGGATGGAAGCACTCATCTCGCGCATAAAACTGAAAATGCCGTTGACCTGGAAACCGGCGTTGTTGTGGGCGTTACGGTTCAGCCTGCTGATAGCGGCGATACAACTACCATGATTGAGACTCTTGTTACGGCAGCCGAGCAGGTTGAAGCCGTTCTGCCTGAAAGCGAAGGGATCAGAGAATTTGTTGCGGACAAGGGATATCACAGCACAGAGCGGATTGTGGATCTGGAGCGTCTCAGTGTGAGGACGTATATTTCCGAAGCGAAACGTGGGCGGCGTCGCTGGAAAGGCAATAGGGAAGCTCAATGCAGTCTACAGCAATTGGCGTAGAATACGCAGCAAACGAGGCAAAGCACTGCTCCGTCTTCGAGGTGAGAGATTGGAACGTCCATTCGCTCATCTTTATGAAACCGGTAGGATGCGACGTACACATCTGCGAGGTCGGGAAAATATTCTTAAACGAATATTGATTCATGTCAGTGCATTGAGTCTTAGATTCCTGATGCGATCTTCCTTCAATATTGGGACGCCACGGGGCCTCCAGGGACGCGGTTTCACGTTCTTTTCGATGCTCTATCATAAAATCAAGGCGATATTCGCCGGCATTCGGACTTTAACTCTCATTCTGGGCGTATCTCAGTTACGATTTACAAAAATCCTAGGATTGGCTGCATTTTGAGGCCCATTTTTCAAATAATAGATTCTACCACGGGCTGATAGGGTTCATATCAAGGAAAGCATAACGATAATTTTGTTTGATTTAAGAGAAATATATGAAAACGAATAATTTGGTTGTCCTCTAATGTCGATATATATTAGGTAACCTCGATAAGAGGAAAATTTGTAACTGATGAATTAGAAGTAGTAGGGGGGCAGTATGGGAAAAGATTTAAATTCGATCATTCTCTCAAAAATGGAACTCAAAATCATGAAGGTGGTTTGGGACAGGAGGGAAGTTAAGGTAAAGGATGTGTTAAATGTCCTATCCCAAACAAGAAAATTAGCATACACTACGATAAGCACAGAAATGGAAATCCTCGAAAAAAAGGGGGTCCTGGTCAAATCTAAAAAAGGCATAACTAATTTTTACAAACCTCTACTATCGCACCGGCAGGCAATGACGAATCACCTGAAGTATCTAATTAAATACCTTTTCGATGGTGATCCGGAAGAGCTACTTGAATTTGTATTTCAAAATATGTACGAATTGAAGGACCTGCCGTCAATCATGCACTCAAAATGTATGATCCAGTCTTCGAAGAGATTGAATTAGTACTAATTTTGCAATTTGGCTAATTTGTAACTATTTTGCTCGGTTGTGTTAATTGGGTATCCTGACTCCGAACCAAGACAAGCCTCAGATAATCTGTGTAACTAATCCATTTCGGACTACTTTCCGCAAGCCTTAAAACCTTCTTTTTGTTGGCATATGGTTGATTTCTTTCTGATTCTTATCAAGTGGTGCTCCAATTCCGCAAGGGGATCCGAACTTACCTTCAAGGATAAACTTAGGGAAGATGAATAACATTTCATTCATATTCATCAAGAAAAAAACGACCAAATCTAATTTCAATCTCTTTCTGTATGTTCGTAGGAATGAATAGAACCCGACCTAAAAGCCTATATGAAATCTTCCCGTACATAATTCCGCAGCCGCATTTTTTACATTTAGCAATATTCTTCTTCAGTAATTTACCCTTATTTACAAAAACAGCATTATCGAAAGGGTATAAAGCGCCTTGAGTTCCACAGCCAGGACATTTTATTATTCTCACTATTAACTCCGCGATGAGCGCTCCCGGTCCACTAGGCGAGGTTAGAGATTAGTGAACCGGAAGCACCTGTTTCAACTGCGTAACTACCCAGTTGAAATTCATATACATAAAGTAATTCCTCATTATTAAATAATAACATCCGCTTTAATATGAAGGTCATAAAAGTGCTCGGACCACTACTGAATACTATATTTAGATCGGCAATCTTATGTGGACGATTAGGAAAAATTGTGTAAGCGGTAAGCGGGGTACACCCCCAGCATGACCACGTCTGTGGGCCGTAGGAATCCAAGTATTTTCAGGATGATAAACAATGCGATCAGCCGGAGGAATGGGTCGGAGGCTTCCAGTTTTCCGGGAGCAGTTCATCGATTCGGTTTATTTTCTGCTCCGGCAGCCGATTGAGTATGTCCGTGAGGTATTCTTCCGGATTTATACCGCGACGGCGGCAACTGCCAACAATCGAGTAAATGACGGCGCTGCGCCAGCCCGCATCCGGATGTCCTATGAAAAGCCACCGTTTTTTGCCCACAGCCGTGGGACGGATTGAGTTTTCGATTAAATTGTTGTCAATCTCAAAACGTCCGTCCCGTAGATACCCCGTCAATGCATCGTATTCGTCAAGAAAGTAACTGATTGCCTTTCCCATTGTCGATTGTGGAAGAAACTCCGGCTGCAGTTCCGCGGCTTTCGTTTTGAGACTTTCCCAGATACCCGGTGCTTTCTGCAGGCGCAAATCGTAGCGTTCCGGCAATGGCAGTTCCCGTACTTCGTCCTCTATCCGGTAAAGAAGCCGGATCTGGCCGATGAACCAGACAGCCTCCGGTAGATTTTGTTGCAATGCTGCATAGAACCGCCTTCTCGAGTGTGCGAGACAGCCGATACGTTCAATGCCTGCTTCCTTGCGCTCGAGCGACTGGTATACCTCGTAGGCATCGGTCTGTATTGTGCCCGCAAAATCCTTGAGCCGCTGTTGCACCACTTTCAATGCCCGACTACGATCGAAGTCGAGGATAACATCGCCGTGCGGGACAGCATAAAACCACAGGTAGCCTCGCGCCGCTTTGCCCCTTACGTCGGGATCCAGCACACGGACCGGTGTTTCGTCAACCTGGAGATACCCGCCGGCCAGCATCCGCCGCCACATCGCCTCATATATCGGCCGGAGCCAGACGGCCATCTGTTCAACCCATTGTACTATCTGCTGCCGGGGAATCGAGATTCCGTGCCGTTCCCGGAACTGTTGTTCCAAACGGTAAAAAGACAGTTGATCGTCATACCGGGAAAGGAGAATGTGGATGGCCAGCCCCGGACCTAAACGGCTTTGTGGAATAAGGCGCGCGGGAAGAGGCGCAATCTGCACTCCCGC
Organism: uncultured Acidobacteriota bacterium; assembly: GCA_964586015.1. Lineage (GTDB taxonomy): Bacteria > Acidobacteriota > UBA6911 > UBA6911 > UBA6911 > UBA6911. The sequence goes on from CAZPHK010000092.1 coordinate 15,937, forward strand.
TTCTCCGCAGTCACAGGCCATCTTGGGCCGAACCGTACGCTTACGTATTACTTTGCGCGGGATTATGTCGATCTCTTCGCTGACCTCTTCCCCGATCTTCTTCAGCGGTTTGCCGCAGCAGGGGCAGACTTTCTCTTCGGGCTCCAGTACTACCGTTACGGTTTCCAGGTTATCGGGCAAAGGGTGGCGTCCGCGGCGATGTTTCTTGCGGCGCCGTTTGGCCCGGTCTTCCCGCTCAAGGACCTGGTTGATTTCAGGGGCGGGACGCTGCACTTCATCTTCAAGATCCTGGTTTAATGCCTTCAGCTGTTCTTCCTGTTCCGCCGTCAGTTTATCGGCCTTCGGTCCGAACAGCTCGCGCCGGAGTTGGGCAATCAACAGCTGCGCTTCTTTTAACTTCTCACGCAGCCGCTGGTTCTCCGCTTCGAGTTCCAACATACCCGCTTTCATCCGTTCGTATTCGGCCAGAAGCTCTTCGTGTTTCATGAGGAAAGCTCCCTGCGGAATCGGCGATTGAGAGGATAGACATAGACGTCTTTGACCGGTACACACAGCTGGTTATAACGGTCCTGGCGGCTGCGCCCGGCTGTTTCCCCCAGCCGAATCCAGTTTGCAGCCTTGTAGCATGTGCCCCGGAAGCGGTCCCGTTCGACGAAGGTTTCCACCATAACCATCCGGTGTCCGTATTTGCATTCCCAGTCGTCCGGAAGCCGGCGAAGGACTTGTCCCAGTATCCAGCTGGCCAGATGCGGCACACGCACCCACGGGAGAATAAGAAAACGCGTGTTGTTGGTAATCCGATTGATATTCCGTTCTCTCTGCGTCCTGGTCCAGCCGATATACTCGTCTCTTGATTTGCATTTCCAGGCGGCAGAACCGAAGAGCAGGCAGCCTAACAGCCGTCCCTGTGCGTCCGTAATCATGTATTGAAGATTCTCGCCGACCGTTCCGCGATAGCCCAGATAATGAAACTCATCCAATGCGGAGGAAAATTCACTCCGGGCCGCAGCATCCAGGCTGATTTCCCGGACAGAAAGCGGTCCCAGGGATTGCAACGGTCCAGATATGGGCGTCTTGTCCCACAACCTTAGCTGCGTTTGCCGGATGGCCATGCGATTAACCGGAACTTGTCTCCTGGCGGGCAGATCCACCAGCCCGAGCGCATCGAGTTTGACAAGCATCGTCCGGGCAGCCATGTCTTTCAGACGGCCGCTTCCATTGCGCCAGTCCCATTCAAGACATATGGCTTCAGACAGCCGGCGGCGGCTCCATTTCGGGTTTTCGTCAATTAATGTGCGGATGCGGGCGATGTCTTCCGAATCGAGCTTCCTGCCCTGGATCACATGCGTCTCGTTCATGACTGCTATTGTGACGGAAGCAAAATCCGGAGTCCAGCAAAAAATGCAGATATTTGGAAAATATTTTCAGGTCCAATACCAGTGCCGCCGCGGTTTGCCTTCGATCCCGTGCAGCAGCAGTTGCAGCTCCTCCGGACGCAGGCAGATACTGTTTCCGTCGCCTGTCGGCCAGCCGAAAGTTCCGCGTTCCAGGCGTTTGTACCTCAGCTCAGAATGCGGACGCTTCTGTTCCTTCGAAGCGCCTTGTG
>CAZPHK010000093.1:0-17476 GCA_964586015.1 uncultured Acidobacteriota bacterium
CGGTACTAAAAGCGTTCAGCCTGATCATCAAGGCCTATGGGGCGGAAGATTACATTGCGTGCGCCACGTCGGCAATGCGAGAAGCCCGCAACGGTGCAGAGGTCGCGGACAAAATAAGAAAAGAGACCGGTGTCGACATTGAAATAATCGAAGGGAAACGCGAAGCCGCCATCATATACTCCAGCCACATCAGCCGCGCTTTCCGTATCGACAAGCCTATGCTCTACATCGACGTCGGCGGCGGCAGCGCGGAAGTGACTCTGCTGTCTAGAAACCGCATCGTCGAATCAGGATCCTTTAAGATCGGCGGAGTACGTTTGCTGAAAAAGGGGCGCTCGAAAAGGGAACTGGAGCGGCTTAAAGCCTGGCTCAAAGCAAAGATCGCTCCGAGCCAGCCGGTCGCGGCGGTGGGGACGGGGGGCAGTATCAATAACATCTTCAAACTCTCGCGCAAGAAGGAAGGGAAAGCGCTTTCGGCAAAATTAATAGGAGAAATCCGTGATTACCTGGATTCGTTCACTGTCGAGGAGAGGATCCAGGTGCTGGGACTTCGGCCGGATCGCGCGGATGTTATTGTCGAAGCGGCAGATATCTATTTAATGGTCATGCGGCAGACCGGGGTAAAGAAAATATATGTGCCTATTTTGGGCCTGTCCGACGGCCTGATCCATGTATTGTATGAAAAGGTCAAATTCAAACATATCGACCTGTAAACGTGAGTTGAATCCGGCGGCAGAACGAATGCTCGCGTATTTTGACGAGCGGCGCGAAGTATTCCAGCGCGTCTTAAAGGCCGCACGATCGTATTTTGCAGTAGAGGGTATTCATGGCCTTCGGCTGGAAATTAAAAGATTCCGGGCATTGTATAAACTGATTGACTGCGCCGCCCCTTCATTTGCTTCAAAACCGAACCTTAAGGTTTTCAACGAGCTGTTCCGGGCGGCCGGCGCGCTGCGTGACGTCGATATTTATCAGGCCATTACGTTGCCGTGGTTGAGAGCGAACGATCTGTCCGAGTACTTCAATTATCTGAAAAAAAAAGAACTTCAGCTTCGAATTGTTTTCAGTGATGCAGTTTCGAGGTATTCAACAACCGAAATCTCAAATAGCCGTCGGCAGATAATTTCCGCATTGGCGGTGGCCAGCGAGGAAAATCAGCGAAATCGAATCGGCAGAAAAATATTGAAATTCGTTTCTAAGTTAAACAGCCTGATGGAAAGGAACAGGCCCAGCAGCAGCGACCTTCACGCATTTCGTAAATCAGCCAAGTCACTCAAATACTCGCTGGATATATGGCAGGTTTGTTTCGGAAAAAGCGCATCGGCGAAAGATGTATCGAATCAATTGCAGAAGACCTATCGCAGCCTCGGGGACTGGCACGATTTCTTGCTGAGCCATGATTCTGTTGATGTCTTCCTTGCAGGGGAAGTACCGGGCGGCCTCACAGACTCGACGGCATATGCAAAATTCCAGGAAGATTTGAGACAACGTGCGGAAAATTGCCTGGCCACCTACGAGCGAAGCAAAAAGTCTCTTCATAGATCGTTGAAGAGGCTGAAGCCCGATTTCGGCTAACCGGCGTTTTTCAACAAAGAACGATACATAAAAGGTGTCTAAAAGTAAAAACTTTGGAACATAATCATGGAATTACGGTATTGCCGGGCTGTTATCATCTATTGCCAAATCCTTTCACTATGCTACATTATAGTATTTAATCCGCACATCACCTGTTTTTTATAAAAGGTTTACGAATTTTATTTATAAAGGCGCGTTAGGAGTGTCGCGGAATCCTTAAAAAATTCCGAGCATGGATTTAATATGCAGAAGGAAGAAAAGTACGAAAAATTGAAGAGCAGCGAAGTCATTTCATCCGTTTCACCGGCTGATGATTCGGTTTTGGAAAAGGCTGTGCTTAAGGTATCCGACAGCGCCCTGAACCAGGAACTGCACATGGGAGCGGAGTATACCGCCTTGCACCTGATCCCCTCGCCGGGCGCCATACCCAGAATACCGGGCGTCGATATTTTCGGCATAACACTCCCGTTTAATGGAGTGGCGGGTGGAGATCTAATTACCTATGTCAATTTTCAGGATCGTTTCGATCTGGATGTCAGAATCCGGAATGCCTGTGAGCAGGGCCGGGAAGATATCGTACAGGAGTTGCAGAAGCTCCGGTACACCGGAGGAATCCTGGTCGCCGATGTTGCCGGACATGAATTTACCGATGCCATGAGGGCGCTGATGCTGCACCAGGCGTTTCACACAGCGGCGCAGTATGAAATGGATCTTAACGGCGAAATCACCGTTCGTTTGTTCGAACAGGTGAATACGCGCTTTCTGAAGTCCAAGACGTGGCGAAGTCCCGCTGCAGACAGGGATTCGGCTTCTTTTATTACACTTATTTACGGGGAAATTTCCCATACGGGGCATTTCCGGTTTGTTAACGCGGGACACCCTCCTCCGCTGGTTTTCTCCAGGGAATACGATCGTTTCGTCGAAATAACCCCGGATCGCCTGGTGAGCTATCCGCCTATAGGATTGCAGCCCAGTGAGGATTATGCCGACGCCAGGCACTATGATCGGGCGCTTGGATATAAGAAGCGGTATACGGTTAACAACCTCAACTTGATGGGGCGTGGGGATATATTATTCCTCTACACGGACGGCCTTACGGACTCTTTCTCTAAATTTACTGTAAAGCATTTTGAGAGGACCGTATCCGTTTTGAAAGACTGCAGCGCCGAGGAAATCTGCAAGGCTGTCCTGGATGAAAGAGATACAATCCAGGAGCAGTCCGACGATATCAGCCTCGTCGTGATCAAACGCAATTGAGCGGCAACACGGCTTTCACCCCGAACCGCTGAAAACGAAATCTTCGAGAATTCACAATCCTTTAATAGCGTCTTCACGATTTCCAGGAGGCTTGTTTATGAAGATTCTGTGAATTTCAGACCGCAGGATGCATTCAACGTATGCCTATTGTATAGTGTGCATGTACAATTCATTATGAAAAACCGACTCTTCTGGAAACTGGGTCTGATCTACCTCCTGATGTTGCTTCTGGTAATCGGGGCCCTGGGCATCTACGTCGTCCAGGCCTTGAAAAAAGAGTATCTGGACGCAGCATACACCCAACTGGACTCCATATCCCGGATAGCGCTGGCCAGATCTCCTTCCCTTTCCGACAGCGCGGCCATTCAGGATTGGGCCGACTGGCTGTCGCAAAGCGGGATCCGTGTTACTCTGATTTCCGAAGGCGGCATTGTGTTGGCCGACTCCGAAGAAGATCCCGGAATGATGGAAAATCATGGAACCCGACCGGAAATACGCAAAGCATTTTTAAACGGAACCGGGCGCGCGGTGCGCTACAGCAAAACTCTCGGATACGACCTGGTTTACCTGGCGAAACGCTACGATTACGACACCGAAAAATCCCTGGTAATGCGGTTTTCCATACCGCTTCAAAATCTGAATAAGACGCTTCGGAATTTCCGGGATCGCCTCTGGCTGATTTCTTTGTTCATCATGATCCTGGCCGGCGGAGCCTCTCTCCTGTATTTCAAGACAATTTCAGGCCGAATCAGACGGCTGAAAGAATTCTCTCATCGCGTAGCGGAAGGGGATTTTCGACCCCTTCCCATGGATCTACACCGGGATGAGCTGTCGGACCTTGCCGGCAGTCTGAACCGGACCGCCAGGGAATTGGATCTCACAATTCGAACACTGACCGAGGAAAGAAATCAATCCGCCGCCGTTCTCGCCGGTATGGAGGAAGGCGTGGCCGTGATAGGACGCGACCAGTGCGTTGTCTACTGCAACCGGACTTTCTGCCGTGCCGTTGATGTCGCCGAATCCGATTGGCACGGCAGGCCTGTTATGGAATTAATCCGCTATCCCGACCTGATCGCTTTGATCCAGAAAGTACTCACGGTTGATAGGGCAATTCATGGTGAGGTCGTTGTCGGGTCGATTCGGACACGCAGTTTTGCGGTAACGGCGGCTCCTGTACGTTCGGAAAAGTCCACAACGGGTGCGGTATTGGTACTGCACGACATCAGCGAAATCAGGAGGCTGGAGCGTGCAAGGCGCGATTTCATCGCCAACATATCCCATGAATTCAAGACGCCTTTGACCGCTATTCAGGGCTTTGCGGAAACACTTCTGAATGGAGCCCTGGAAGATAAGGAAAACCGGGAGCGTTTTCTGGAGATCATCCGGGATCACGCGCTGCGATTGAGCCGTTTAACGGAGGATCTGCTCAAGCTTGCTCAAATTGAAGCCGGGCAGCTTCCGAACGATACCCGCTTCATTTCTTTTGATGAAGTCGTTAGACCATGCCTCGATACGGCTCGTGTCAAAGCGGAACAAAAGAATCTCGTTATGAAGGCGGATTGTCCCGCCGACCTGCCCCGGTTGTATGGAGACCTTCAGTCCTTTCACGGGATACTTGAAAACCTTTTGGACAATGCGGTCCGGTATACTTCCGCAGGCGGCAGCATATGGGTGACTGCCGCCGTGGACGGAGATGAGATTGTTATTTCAGTATCCGACAGCGGGATCGGCATTCCGAAGGTCGAACAGGAAAGGATCTTTGAAAGATTTTATCGCGTGGACGCGGCGCGTTCGCGGGAATCGGGTGGAACAGGGCTTGGCCTGGCCATAGTCAAGCATCTTGTGGAAGCGCAGGGGGGCAGGATAACGGTGGAAAGCGAAGTCGGAAACGGATCGACATTCCATGTAATAATGCCGATTCGAAAAGAATCATGAACCGCGTTACGTTCCGCGCAGTGTTTCCGGAATAGAAATCCTATTCCGGTTCGGTTTCTTCCCGAAACCTGTATCCGAATCCCCGCACGGTTTCGATCCAGTCGCTGCAGCTCCCGAGTTTTTTTCGTAAACCGGTGATATGCACGTCAATGGTGCGGTCAATCACGGAAACGTCCCGGCCCAAAGCGGCATCGATCAGTTCGGATCGGGAGAAAACGCGGCCCGGATAGCTGGCAAAAAATTGCAGCAGTCGGAATTCGGTGGCCGTAAGCTCTATCGGAATTCCATGGAGGGTTGCCTCCCGGCGGCTTAGATCGATAGAAAGACCGCCGCGATGGATTGCTTTGGATTGGGGGCTTGGCTGCTGCGTTCGCCGGAGCACCGCTTTTACTCTTGCCGCCAGTTCGCGCGGGCTGAAAGGTTTGACTACGTAATCGTCGGCGCCCAGTTCAAGGCCCACAACACGATCCGATTCCGCCGACTTTGCAGTTAATATTATCACCGGAATGGACGCGGTGCGATTGTCGGCGCGGAGTGAACGGCAGACCTCCAGACCGTCCATCCCGGGCAACATCAGGTCGACCAGAGCAAGATCGGGCATTTCCCGCAGGGCGATATTCAGACCCGCCTCCCCGTCGGACGCGCTTGTAACCTGGAATCCTTCCTGCTCCAGATTGTAACGAACCAGCTCTATTAAATCCGCCTCATCGTCAATCACCAGGATACGGCCTTTTGCCATCTGTTATTCTCCGTTATGTTCCATATCGATTGATTTGCAAATTCCAGTCCGTTTTATCGAGCCCGATGACGGTCTGTCATTCGGATGCCGGCATGCCTCCGGTTGCCGGCAGTTCAGGCTGATCAGTAACATCGGCGCTGCTATCGCATGGGATGATTCCTGTGATTGACCTTCTTGGAGAGGGTGTTCCTATGAATGCCCAGCCTGGCGGCCGCGCGTGTAAGGTTCCCCCCGCTTCTCCGCACTACTTCCGTGATGAAACAGCGCTCAAAATGCTCCATGGCTTCTGAGAATAGGATCCCCTTTTCGATCATATCCCGGCAAAGGGCTTCAACTCTTTCCTTCAGCCTGGGCTGGGGAGGATTTCCGGTGTTTTTCATTCCACACTCCTGTTCTGTTTCCAGGCTTGAACCACTTTCATGTATTGTTCGTTGAATTGATCCTTCAATTTTTGGGGGACGCAGTAAATTGCTATTTTGGCGCCGGCGAGCAGGTAGGGAGCCATGACCGACCTCGCCATGAAATCGTCCCGGATGGGAAACGCTATCAGGGCGACGACCAGGATTGAAGCGATAGCCCAACCTCTCAGGAGCCCATATATACCTCCCAGCAGACGATCAGCCCATTTCAGCGATGCCGCCTTGATAAAGCGGTTGACCAGGAATGATGCTGCGGCTCCGATCAGGATACAGCCGAAAAATATGATGACGAATCCTATAAGATTGGCGATTGCATCCGTTTTGCTGAATTCCTTAAACAGTCTTGCAGGCACAGGGTAGAAAAACACAGCCAGTATAAATCCGCCGATGAGCGCCGTCAGGCTGATAAGTTCGCGAGCCAGCCCCTTCAACAAGGCGAAAACGATTGAAACCACGATAATGACGATAAACAGGAAATCCAGAAAAGACCACTGTATCGGCGGCATGCGTGTATTTTCTCTCCTATCTGCGATTCCTCAGGCTCCGTTTCACTGGCGCGGATATCGCATCCGGACAGGTCAACGCCCGTTGCCCGGTGAACCTGTTTTGGGGCTGTCGGTTTGGAAGACTAAGTCTGCATTTTCACTGAAACTTTATTCTAAGGAATTCGTGGCGCCAATTACAAGATGAATGATTTGGGGAAACAGTGCCTCGAACGGTCCTCCGGACCATCTCGCATCGATCGAAGCGGGTTTGTAAGCAAAACAACGCGAAATCTGCGAAAAATGGATGCTAAACCTCGCCGCTTTTTAGGCCGAACAGAAGTAAATGAATGGTTCTATGTTGTCGGATCAGTTATTTCAGCAGCCGTATGGATATTTTTATAGTTAAGGGAGGCCTTCGATGGATGCCGGTCGCGGTTCAGCACTATGCAAAAATTCAAGACGGTGTTGCGCGACAATACTGGTTGCCTGCGCTGTAATCGTTGTCAGCCTCTCTGGATGCGGTCGAAAAGTAAGTACAAAGATTCCCACAGGTTTCCAGACGGGGAAAGCTTCCTGGTACGGACAGAAATTTCACAATAAGAGAACCGCAAGCGGTGAAAAATTCGATATGCGGTCGTTGACCGCCGCCCACCGAACCCTTCCTTTCGACACCATTGTCCGTGTGGAAAACCTTAAAAACGGTCGTAAGGTCGATGTACGAATCAACGACCGGGGCCCTTTTATCGAGGGTCGAATTATCGATGTTTCCCGAAAAGCGGCGGAAAAACTGGACATGATTCGGGACGGCGTCGTGACGGTTCGCATCGAAGTCCTCAGGTGAATAAACGATGTCAAAGGTCCGGGGTCGAAAGTCGAAGGTCTAAAGCTCTATCTGATGAAAGACCCTGGACCTTTGACCCGTAAACAGCCGGTTTTTCAGTAAAGCTGTTTTGATGCATCACAGGTAAGCATTGCCCTGTGATGGATTTGTAGGTGATGGAGCCGGGTTTCGACTTGATATTTGACGGTTTTTAGGTCAATTTCTTGATGTGAATTTCAGTGATATCAGCATAGTTATACTGGCGGGAGGGCAGAGCCGCAGGATGGGCTCCAACAAAGCCCTGCTGAACATCGGCGGACGGCCGCTGATCCAGATCCTGTCGGACCGGATGCGCCGCCTGACAGACCGTATTATTATCTCCGCCAACGATCCCGACAGCTACAGGTTTCTCGACATACCCGTCGTCCCGGATCAATTTTCGGGATACGGCCCTCTTGCGGGCCTCCATGCCGCCATGCTTGAGCAGAAGAGCGCCCTTTATGTTCTTCTTGCCTGCGATCTTCCGAATCTGCCGATTTCTTTTCTGAAAAAAATTATTCTGCTTTCCAGGGGATTCGACGCCGCTATCCCGCGTACCGGCGACGGACGGGCGCACCCTCTATGTGCCGTATACCGCAGAACCTGTTTTCCCTATATCGAGCAGGCCCTCGAAAGGGGAGATAAGAAATTTATCGAGATATTTCTTAACGAGCCGCTGTTGGTAAGATGGATCAGCCCTGAAGAGGGCCAGTACGACGAAAACGACCTGGCTAATATAAATACACCAGACGACCTGCGTAAGCTGGAGGCTGCAAACCGCTCCTGATTTTTCGTTTAGAATCCCAATCGCGATTTGGTCGCTGCGGCGACGGCCGGGCACACGAATTTGTGCTCTGCTTAATTTATCGGCTCAGAGCGTTTCTTCGGATTGTTACCCTGCATTTCTAAGAAAATGCGGGGCTTACTCCGCATTCCTCAGGGAATGTGGAGCTATATACTCTATATGTAGTAGTTGATCTTTACCGGAACCCGATATATTGTGATTTTCAGTTGGTTCTCTTTAATCGCTATGCTATATTGGGGGCGTATTTTGGCAGCGGCACAACAAGGCCGATATTTCTTGATAAATTATTATAAAAAAATGCTTTATAGGGGAAGTACCCGGGATTCAGGGTATCCGGGGTCCCGGAGCCAGGGGATCACAGGCCGGGAGTTACGATTTTCATGAAACAGCGCCTGCCGGCAAAGGTTCGCATTTTTAAACTTCTTAAGAAGATGCTCATCGCCTTCGTGATACTGGGCGTCGTCATTGTCGCGATTCCGAGTGTTTTATTTTTTACGATTTCTCACCCTGATCCGGTCGGGGAACAGTTGAATCCTTCGTACTATCTATTGGAATTTTCCGATATCCGGGCGACTTCCGACGACGGCGAAGAAATTAACGGTTGGTGGATTCCAGGAGGGAAGGGATCCGCAGGAATCGTTCTGTCACCCGGGTATGGAATGAGCCGGTCGGATGTTTTAAGCCTGGCAACCGCGCTGCATTCAAAGGGTTACAACGTTTTTATTTACGCACAGCGCGGCAGCAGCGCATCGGCGCGGAAAACGAGCACTTTCGGATTAAAAGAAAGCGAAGATATGCTGCACGCAATTCATTTTGTTCAGAGCAGACCTGAAAGCGACCGTACAAGCATCGGAATCTGGGGGGTGGATGTGGGCGCGTATTCGGCGCTGCTGGCGGCGGCGTCGGTAGCAGAAGTGCGGGCGATCGCGGCGGACAGCGCGTTTGAATCGCCCTATGAATTTTTGGATCTAATGATTGACGAGGAATACGGTCTGAACAATCGGATGCTGCAATTCGGGTGCAGGCAGATCCTGAGGCTGTTCAGTACGGCGACGGGGTCCCCGGGCGTCAGAGAGATGCCGTTTGAAGGTCCTTACAATTGTTCTTTCCTCTTTATTATCGGCGAAAACCGAAAGAAGCTGGGGCGTTTGACGACATCCCTGTACGGCAAAATTCCCCCGAAAAAAGAAATCATTTCCTTTGGAACGTCGCGCATTCACATGATGAAAGGGGAAGAATTTCAGGATTACGACAGACAGGTGACGGATTTTTTCCTTCAGAGTCTGCGGTAAAAGGGCAAACAGTATGAGTTTCACCGTAAAGCCGGGAAGAATACGAGTGTCAGGAGGAATTGAAATTTAATGAGCCAAATAAAGAAGCTGGAGCTTGTAGGATTCAAGTCGTTTTGCGACCGGACAAATATTCCCTTCAGCCCGGGGATCACGGCCATCGTCGGGCCGAATGGCTGCGGAAAAAGCAATATTTCCGATGCCATCAGCTGGGTAGTCGGCGAACAGAGCGCCAAATCCCTGCGTACCGATAAAATGGCGGGAATAATCTTTAACGGGACGCAAAAGCGCAAAGCAACGGGTTTTGCGGAAGTAACGCTTTCGCTCAATATCTCGGAATCCATAGACCTGCCCGAGATCCCGGAACTGAATCCTGAAAATTTCACAGTGGGCCGGCGCCTCTACCGTTCCGGTGAAAGCGAATATTATCTGGACGGACACCGTTGCCGCCTGAAGGATATACAGACGATATTTGAGGGAACCGGGCTCGGACCGAATTCGTACGCGATTCTGGAACAGGGCAGAATCGGGCAGATCCTCAGTTCAAAACCGGCCGAGAGGAGGAGTCTCATCGAGGAAGCGGCGCGCATAACATTGTTTAAAAGCCGCCGTTATTCGGCCGAAATGAAGCTGGAAATGGCCCAGCAGAACCTGGTGCGCGCACAGGACATTATTCGGGAAGTTGTGCGGCAGCTCAACTCCCTGCGACGTCAGGCAGCCAGGGCCCGCAGATACAACCGTCTTCGCGAAGAACTTCGTTCCGTCCACCGCCTCAAAATCGGTATGGAAGAACGCCGGCTGCGCGGGAAACTGACAGAATGCAACACGCGGTTTGAAACCGCCCGCCAGCGGGAAAAAGAGATACTGAATGAATTGGAAAGTGCAAAGGAATCCAGGGAATCCGTGTGGAACGCCTGCTGTTCCCAGGAAGAAGCGGTGAGTCAGGTTCGGGAAGAGCTTTCCAGTCTGAAGGTCGATGCAGGGAACGCTCAGAACATGCTGGAGAACCAGGAAACCCAAAAGCTCGGTCTGATTTCCCGTTCCGGCGAACTGGTAAAAGAGAAGGGCGCCATTGAAGAGCGGGGCGAACTCGTTCAGCGCGAGATTGAACGCTTAAACGCCACGGTAACGGTGATTGACGGGGAACTGGCGGGCGAAAAGGAGATTCTTGAATCGGAACAGTCCAAGAGCAGTGTGCTGCAGGACGCGATTGTTCGGACCGAAAGCGAAATAGACGAGCTGCGCGCGTTTCTGCTTACCGGTGCCACCAGGTTGTCGGACCTGAAAAATGTTCAGGCCCGATGCCAGGAGAGTCTCGAGCGGATTTCCGCCGGCAGAAACCGCCTGGAAAATGAACGTCAAATAAAATCCCGGGAGCGGGACGCCAAGGTTGAAGAACTCGAGAAAAGCCGCGGGGAATACGGAATGAAGGCCGCCCGGCTGAGCGAGGTTTCTTCCTCCTGTGAGGATCTCGAATCCAGGATGAAGCAGATCTCCGCGCGCATCGATCAGGTATCAACGGAATTGTCCGAACAGCTCAACGAACAGGGCTTGTTGCAGCACCGTTTTTCCTCCCTCGAAGAGGTGGAGCGCCGGCGCAGCAACTATTCGGACGGTGTGCAGAAATTTTTATCGACAAGGATCCCGGGCGAAGAAGAGTGCCGGGCCAGAACTCTTGCGGATCATATCGAGACCGATCCGGCTTACGAAGCGGCCCTGGAAAATTATCTCAACGATCCGCTTCAATATATTCTTGTAGAAAGCCGTGAAGATGCAGTCGACAGCATCGATCGTCTCAAACGCATCGGGGCGGGCAAGTGTACCTTTATGACAATCCGTAACGGTCACTCCTCCCATGCGAATACCCGGCCCCGTCCCGAATTGCGCGGGGAGGGGATTGTAGGCTACCTGGACGACCTGCTGCGAATGGATCCTGAAGTAAAGGAAGCATTCGAAAGAGCGCTCCCGGAATATGCCTCTACGGTTATGGTTTCCGATTTGAATACCGCCTTTCGTGTTTCCGAACAATCCTCCGGCGGCAGATTTTTGACCCTGTCCGGAGAATCCTATTCTCAGCTTGGGACATTGTCGGCGGTAGGAGAGCAGAAATCCATGTCCGGATTTCTTGCGCTGAAGCGTGAAAAGCGCGAACTTGAAAAAAAGCTGAACGGTCTGCGCGGCAAGATACAGGCTACCCGCGATGAGCAAGAAAAGCTGAAACGGGAACAGGAGAGCATGGGGGAATCCCTGAAGGTTCTTTCGGCGGAATCCCGCAGGCTGGAGGTGGAAACAGCTCTGTCAAGGCAGGAGATATCCCGCCTCGAAAGCGAGCTTGAAAAAATCGGGCAGGCGGAGAATGTCGCCGTAACGGAACTTGCCCAACTTGCGGAAGAGAAAAGCGCTCTTGAAGAGCGACTCAATGAAGCTTCCATGCAGATCGGGGAGATTGAAAAGCGCAGCGGACACGGATCCGAGGAGTTGCAGGAATTGAACACCAGGCTCCAGTCGCTCAGATCCGACAGCGCCTCGCTGTTGAAAGAACTTGGGGTTCTTACATCCGCCCATGCCGTGAAACAGGAACGACGGGCCGCGATGGAAGCCGATCTGAGACGGCTTGCTTCGGAATCGGAAGACGTCCGGCGGCGCCTCGAGGTAAATCGCTCTGAAACGGCGCTGGCGCAACGCCGCATCCAGGAACTGGAAGTTGCCCAGGAGGAAGTCCGAAACAGGATTGCCGAATGCAGCAGGAATATTGAGATAACCGGAGAAAAACTGGAGGAAAAGCAGAGAGAACTGTCGGAACAGCGCAATATTCTCACAGGCATGGAAGAAAAACTGCGGCAAATTCACGGTTCCCGTGAAGAGGCGATGAATATTCGCAACAGGATTGAAATCGAAAAAGCGCGTCTTGAAAGCGACCTCGAACATCTGGAACGGCATTGCATGGAAGAATTTCACCTTTCAATCCCGGAGGTTGTCGCGGACATCCCGGATACCGAATGGGAAAGGGAATATTCGGAAGTCACGCAGTCCCACGAAAGAATACGGGAGACGATCGAGAACTTCGGTCCGATTAATATGCGCGCTCTTGAAGAGTATCAGGAACTGGACCAGCGCTACCAGTTCCTGTACAGCCAGCGTCTGGATATCGAGAAATCGATCGAGGACACTCAGAAAGTTATTTCCGAGATAAATCGCCGTTCCATCGAACAGTTTGAAGACGCCTTTGTTGCTATCCGCAGGAATTTTCAGGAGGTGTTCCAGATTCTGTTCGATGGGGGGCAATGCGATCTGAAGCTGCTTGATGAGGACGATATTCTTGAAAGCGGCATCGACATCGTCGCACAACCTCCGGGCAAGCGCCTGCAGAACGTGTTGCTCCTTTCCGGTGGGGAGAAAGCGCTGACGGCTCTGGCGCTGCTGATAGCCATCTTTCGATATCGTCCGAGCCCGGTCTGCGTTCTGGATGAGGTGGACGCTCCCCTGGACGATGCCAATATAAATCGATTTGCAAAGCTGATTTCCGAGTTGAGCCGGAAGACGCAATTCATCATAATCACGCACAACAAAACTACGATGGAAATCGCCCAGACGCTTTATGGGATCACGATGGAGGAACCGGGAGTTTCCAAGGTCGTCGGGGTGGATTTCAGGGAGCACCAGCAAGCACTGGCCAGTTAATCGCGACCTGAAACAACCTTTACAAAATTAGTTTGAAAGAAGAGGGCGCCATGTCCAATGGATCGAGTATTTGTTACAGGACGGAATTAAAGGGATTGAAGCAGCCCCGGAGGGGGAAGGTTCGGGATATTTACGAGTATGAGGATAAAGTACTGCTCGTTGCCACGGACCGGATTTCGGCTTTTGATGTCGTGCTTCCGACTCCCATTCCCATGAAGGGTGCGGTTTTAACCCAACTGTCCCGATTCTGGTTTGATAAGATGCGCGATCTCGTGCCGAATCATTTGGTCAGTACGGATGTGAGTGATTTCCCGGAGGAGCTTCAGCCGTTTCGGGACATCCTCAACCTGCGGAGCACACTTGCGGTTAAAGCGGATATGCTCCCGGTTGAGTGCGTTGCGCGCGGCTATATAACGGGTTCCGGCTGGAAGGAGTACAGGGAAAAAGGATCGGTCTGCGGCATTTCATTGCCGGCCGGGTTGCGGGAATGTGAACGCCTGCCGGAACCGATCTTCACGCCGGCGACAAAGGCGGAGTCGGGGCACGATCAGAATATTTCTTTCGAAGCTGCGGCCGGCATCATCGGTTCGGAGAATGCCGACAGGCTCAAGGAGCTCACCCTGAGTCTCTATTCCAGAGCCGTGGAGCATGCCCTGTCCAGGGGAATTATTATCGCCGACGTCAAATTCGAGTTCGGAATTTATAACGGAGAAATCATTCTCTGCGACGAGCTTTTGACGCCGGACTCCTCAAGATTCTGGCCGATGGCCGGATATCAGCCGGGCAAATCCCAGCCGTCCTTCGACAAGCAGTATGTCCGGGATTATCTCGAACAGATACATTTTGACAAAAAGCCTCCCGGTCCGGAACTTCCCCCGTCCGTCGTCGAAGGAACGACAAATAAGTACCTGGAAGCCTACAGGCTTCTTACAGGTGCCCCACTGATCTAAAGCATGGAGTCAAGCGAGTCTTCTATTCTCACGGGCTTTCAACAATTTGATGACCTGTGGATTCAAAACGTTGGCAGGTTTTCAAGTTGGCAAGTTTGATGTTGGGCTCCATCCGCCGTTGATGGCGAGCACTTCGCCCGTTATGTAGCCGGAGGCGTCGGATGCAAGAAACAGAGCCGCCTGGGCGACATCTTCAGTTTCGGCAAGGCGTCCCAAGGGCACCATGCCGGACGCTTCTTTCTCCCTCTCGGGCTCTTTCCAGAAGTCGGCATTAAAATCCGTTTTGACGATGCCCGGAGCCAGTGCGTTGACGCGGACTTTGTACGGGGCCAATTCCTGCGCCAGTTGCCGCGTCAGCATAATGATTCCGGCTTTGGATGTCGAATAGGCACCCGCACCCATTGCGGGAGTCAGTCCCACCTGCGAGGAAAGATTGATTATGCAGCCGTTTCGCTGCGCGACCATGTGACGGCCCACCTCCCGGCAACAGAGAAAAGTGCCCTTCAAATTTGTATCTATCACGGCATCCCAGTTTTCATCGCTGCATTCCAAGAGGGTCTGCCCGGGTATCCAGACGCCGGCGCAGTTGACAAGGATATCGATACTACCGAAAGCTTCGACAGCCTGATGCGTCATTTTTTCAACATCGTTTCGCAGGGAAATATCCGACTGAAGAGCGAGGGACCCGCGGCCCCGTTTTCTTATGATGTCTTCGGTTTCATTCAGTTTACCGTCATCGACGATCGTATCGCAGACAACGACATCGGCTCCGGCATCGGCAAAAGTTATCGCGACGGCTCTGCCGATGCCCCTTCTAGCGCCCGTAACGACCGCTATTTTGTTTTTCAGGCAATCCGGCTTCATTCGTTTTTTCCTTTCCAGACAGACGTACTACTCTTTTCCATCAGGCATACGGCAAACAAGATTTTCAGCATCGTTCGTACTGCCCGTTCCCCTGTATGCCGAAACTTCAGGATAATGCATAACCCGGAAAATATGGAAGCAGGAAACGGGGATTAATTCTTACTTGTTCAGAATGAATGAATTAAGCCATATTCGACTGGGACGATTGTAAGGATGGCCAGATTATCTTCAATAAAAACAATAAATAAAAGGAATTCTCCGACGATAAATTACACGATGGTTCCTGTGGACTTTTAACCGGTTTTGCTGTGGCGGTATCCTGAAAGAGATCGACCTGCGGCGAATTTTGCAGTTGTGTCCGCTCCAATACCGTTAATTAATGCGGAATGAATGCTTTAATCCCGGAGTATGTATGGTTTCAGAAATTCCAGAAGATTTATTGAAAGCAATCGAATCCTGCCGGTCGCTTCCCAGTGCGCCGGCGGTTGTGCTGCAGATTCTCGATCTTGTCCAGGATCCCAATGTCAGCACATCCAAACTGTCGAAAGCGATTACCCGGGATCCGGCTCTTGTAGCCAAGATTCTTAAGGTGGCCAATTCCGCCTGGTGCGGTGTCCGGCATGAGGTGTCTACCCTGGATCAGGCAATTAATCTTTTGGGATTGAACGGAATTATGAGTCTGGCCCTCAGTTTTTCCCTGGTGCAGAAATTAAGAAATATTGAAAAGATTACATTTGATTATCAGGGGTATTGGCGTCGTTCCGTCATTGCCGCGTCGGCGACACTTGCAGTCGGATCTTCTCTGAAGGAATCGTCCCGGGAAGAGCTGTTTCTGGCCGGGTTGCTCCAGGATATCGGCATGCTGGTAATCGGCGGTACGGTGCCCGATTATGGGAGGCTGGTCGAGTCTGCCGGTAAAGATCACGAAAAGATTGTGGAGCTTGAAAGGGAGGAGCTGGGAACGGATCATGCGCTGGTTGGGAGCTGGTTTCTTAGCCGGTGGGGCCTGCCGAAAATTCTGATCGATGCGGTTCATGCCAGTCACAATATGGAGGCCAGTACAATATTCCTGGCCAAATCGGCCGCCATCGGCAGTCGAATCGCCGATATCTGGATCAATCCAGATACGGATTCCGCTACGGCTTCGGCGTCAGAAGCGTTTGCCGGCTATCTCGGGCTTTCGCCGGGACTGATGGACCCGATTCTTGTTAAAACCGCTGAGGATATACCGGAAATTACTCAAAATCTGGAAATTACCATCAAAGATGCCGCATCGATTACCAGGTTGCTCGATCAAGCCCGGCAGGCTCTCGCCGACCTTCACCTGCGAACGATTCAGGAAACCCGATACCTGTCGCTTCAAACGCAGAGGGACTCCCTCACGTCTCTATATAACCGCGCTTACCTTAACAATGCGCTTGAGGATCATTTCATTCGCAGCCGAACGCTGTCTCAGCCGTTGACTGCGATTTTTATCGACATTGACCGGTTCAAGCAGATTAACGACACCTATGGCCATCATGTCGGTGATGCCGTTCTGGTGTCGATATCCCGAACGATCCAGTCTGCAACGCGAAATTGCGATACAGTGGCACGATACGGTGGCGACGAGTTTGTCGTTCTTCTCAATAACGCCGCGGAGAGTGTGGGGGGGAAAATAGCAGAGCGCATCCGGGCAGAAATTGCCGGAACCCTTCACAACGTCGGTGACGGGAAGAAGATTCAGGTTACAGTCTCGGTTGGATGGACAACCATGATGCCCGATTCGAAAATATCCTCATCCAAAGAACTCCTGGAAATCGCCGACGCCAGTCTTTACTCCGCGAAAGCCAGCGGGCGGAATAAAATCTCACAGGCTTTCTGAAAAATGGCGACAGGCTGGAATTTCACTTTTTAAATGAATACATCCCGATTGAAACCAGAAAAGGTTTGTACACAGTTCAGTCACACTTTATCTCACCGAATTCGTAAAAAGGGAAATTCCAGCCTGTCGCCATTTTTTAAGTCAGGGCAAAAACAGCCAGCAGCAGAACTGTGCCGTTATTCAGGGCGTGTGCCGTCATAGGTGCAATAAGAGAGCCGCGCCATTCCCGGATAGCCCCCAGAATAAAACCGATCGTGGCCAATGCGGGAACGGCGATCCATCCCTGCGGATGGATAACGGCAAACAGTAATCCCGTGAATGCGGAAGCAAAGGGCCAACTCCAACGCCGGCGAAGATATCCGAACAGGGCGCCCCTGAAGAATGTTTCTTCAACCACCGGAGCCCAGATTGAGGCCAGACCAAAAAGCAAAACAAGGATGATCGGATCGCCCCGGATTTCGTTAACAATAGGATGTGTGGGTGTAGTGCCGGTGAATCGGGACAACGCCAGGACAAGCAGGGTCGACACGGCTAAAAGCGGCAATCCTGCGACGTAACCGATTATTCCCGATCCGGCTTCGCGGAATAAACCCCGACCCCGGGTCCACCCCAGGGCTTTGCGGACATCGCCCCATTTCGATCCACGGGCATAAGGCCAGAGCAGGGCGACGGCGACGGCCGGGATTAAAAACAGAGAAGGCAGGACGGGATAATCGGGCAGCAGCCATCTGGTCAGAATCGGCAGGGCAAGAAA
>CAZPHK010000094.1:0-17092 GCA_964586015.1 uncultured Acidobacteriota bacterium
ATGGCGTCTCGATCCCCGTCCCCTTTCCTGGCAATCAGATTGTGCATTTTTATGGGACCATACGGCGTGTCGGCTGTGAAAGCGTCGTCTTCAACCTGGTATCCGAAGCTGCGAAGTTCCTGCACAATAAATTCCCGGCATCGCCGCAGCGCTTCGGAACCGGGCGGGCGCGGACCGAAGGAGACCTGTGTACGCACGTACTCCATCGCGTTCTCACCGCTGAAGGACTCCGCTGCCGAATCGGCGGACGGATTCCGGCCGCAGGATGAAAAAGCAAGCACTAAAATACAAACGGATCCAAATATATGACGCATAGTTATTCCTGGTTTTCCTCTCGTGCAGAGGATTCGAGTCATTTATGAATTACGATTTCCTTTGCCCGTCCCCGTAAATATAGTACTATTCAGGCTGCGATCAGGCAAAATACCTTTTATAAAATATGGAAAAAAGGATCACTCACCATTTACTTCGTTTTTCGCTGAAGTTTTTTCTTTATTTCATCGGGGTATCTTTTATTTTCCCGGCCCTTCCTTTAAGGGCCCAGGTTCTGACACTGCCGGTCAGTCTGACTTACCTCTCGCGGCGGGCGGACATCATTGTTCAGGGTAGCGTCATGGACGTCCGCTACGAAAACCATCCTGAATTCGCCAATATTCCAACGATCAGAGTGACATTGAGTGTGGAAGACATGCTCCGCGGCCCTTCCGGCCGCAATACCTATACTTTTCGCGAAGCGTTAATCGGAGTGAAAGCCGGAAGCACCAAACAGGGTTACAAAGTCGGCCAAAGACTGATGCTTTTCCTGCCGTCGCCTTCAAAATACGGCTTCAGCAGTCCCGTCGGCATCGAACAGGGCCGGTTCCACATCACCCGTCTGCCTGCCACCGGAGAAGAAACCATTGTGAACGAAATCGGCAATGCCGGTTTATTCAAGGACGTTGAAAATACGGCATTCCTGGCGGGCATCCGCCTTTCAGAGAAACAAACACGCCTTGCCGCAACCAGACAGGGCCCGGTTTCCCTGATCGAATTTTCAGCACTGGTAAAAACATTGACCGCATTGCCGAGGATACATTGATGTCCAGGATCAGGATATTCCAATGCTCCATGCTGCCGATTTTTCTTGCGCTTTTTGCATTCCCTGCAAAGGCCGGAAACCCGCTATTGGTATCCGGACCCTACGCGCTAAGCCCTGGCGGAGAGCCTTACCGCTGGGCCGATAACACCGTTTCCTATTACACCGACCTCGGAGGCCTGGGAAATCAGAGCAATGCCGAGGCGAACGACCTTGTCGCCACCGCTTTTCAGGTATGGGCCGACGTCGAAACCGCCGACTTCAACTCTGAACGGTTGGGAGCGCTGGATGTTGACATAAACGCAGATAATATCCTCGATTTTGTTAATGAAGTCAGTAACTGCGACCAACCCGAAAACGCCGTAATTTACGATCTGGACGGCAGCGCAATCGAGGAAATGGGATTCGACAACAATTCAGTTTTAGGCTTCGCCATAGCTACCTGCATAAATATGGAAGAAACCCGTTTCACGAGTGGCTTAGCGCTGCTGAACGGAAGGTTTATCGACGGGCAGCCGGATACTGCCGCTCACCAGTCACTGACTCTGGATGAATTCCGCTCGGCCTTCGTTCACGAATTCGGGCACCTGATCGGCCTCGGCCATTCACAGATAAACGTGAACTGCCTGACCGACATAAATTGTCCGGACGAGGATCTGGATGGAGTTCCCGTCATGTTCCCATTTCTTCTGCGAACATCTTCGGAAGCTGTCCTTACCCTGGACGACCGGTCGGCGGTTTCGATGCTTTATCCCTCTTCGTCTATGAGCTCCACAACCGGAAGAATTCGGGGCCGCGTCATGTTTTCCGACGGCCTGACGCCGGCGCAGGGATACAACGTCGTGATTCGAAGCGTCGATTCACCCAGGGATACGGCCGTATCTTCCGTCTCGGGATTTTTGTTCACTCCCGCGGCAGGCAACGAACTGGTACCTGATCTTCAGGACACCTATATCAACTTCGGTTCCAGGGATCCTGCGCTCATAGGATATTACGATGCTGCGGGACTCCCCCCCGGCGAATATACGGTAGAGGTCGAGCCGATCCACAACTCGGGATACACCGCCTTCGTGGGTGATTCCGGCGTAGGGCCGATCGGAGAGTACCTGGGATTTCAATACAAGATGCCGGGAAGGTGCGACCTGCAGTTTCTTCACAACCCTTCTTCGCCAGGCGACGGCTGTTCGGACTTTACAATCCTGAACATTAATGCAGGACAGGACTTAAATGTGAATACCGATGTCATACTCCTGGGCACACCTCCACGATTCGATGCCTGGGAAGGCGGGGAATAAAGCGGTATTCGGCAACGCAATTATTTCACATACCAGGCAGGAAAGATTTATATGGTAATCCTTTGGAGTACCGAAAAACACACGGCACCGTCAGACATATTCCACCCTTATATAATTCATGCCGTCGTCGTTTTAACCGGAATCTTCATGTTGAGTTGCGGGGGTGGTTCTTCTTCTCCACCGGCCGTCACTCCAACCACCGCACCTTCCATCACATCGATTTCTCCCGACAGCATTCAGGCGGGAAGCGACAGCTTCACTCTTACTGTAAACGGTGCGAATTTTAACAGCAGCTCTACCGTACGCTGGAACGGATCGACCAGGTCGACGGACTACATCAGCAGCGCACGATTGACCGCAGCCATCTCTTCATCCGACGTTGCCATAGGAAGAACCCGTACTATCACCGTCCGGAACACCTCACCCGCAGTTGCGGTTTCCAATGGAGTTACATTTAACGTCAACAATCCTGTTCCAACTATAACATTCCTTAGTCCATCAAATATTCCAGCTGAAACTGGAAGTTTTACTTTAATATTTTGGGGCAGGAATTTTCTTTCAAATTCAACACTGCGATGGAACGATTCCATAATATCCGGAGACTATGTGGATTCAACACAGTTTATCTTCACAATAAGCTCTTCATACATAGCAAATGAAGGGACAGTGGATGTAGGCATATACAATCCGGAGCCGGGAGGCGGCCTCTCCAATATATTGCCTTTCAACGTAAAAGCCCCCGGGCTTTCCGTATTGACCCTGCTGCTGCCGGACGCTTACAGTTCCAAATCCTATTCCTATGCGCTTCAGGCTGAAGGCGGAACTGTACCCTACACATGGTCCATTGCAGGCGGTTCCCTTCCCAACGGCTTGAACTTGAGTCCGGAGGGAGAAATTTCGGGTACGGCGCCGAATGTCGCTTCAGACACTTCGTACCCTTTCACCATCGACCTGAACGATAATTCCCAGCCGGCCGGCGTCAATATGATATCGCAGGACTTCAGTATTCTTGTAAAAAGCGGTACTCCGGAAAGGAACGATTTCTGCAGCGCCGCGACTGCAACTCCGGTTTCAAACGGTATTCTGCGTGCTTCCATCAGCCCCTATGGAGACATCGACGTCTACTCTTTCCAGGGAACACAGGGAAATCAGGTGACGGTCGAAATTTTCGCCCAGCGACTCGACATGGACGACGATCCGGCCAGCCAGGATATTTACCTGGACTCATTCCTGGAAATCCTGGATGACGGCTGTACGCAGATAATATATAACGATGACATAGACCTGGGTACTGTTTACGATTCGCTTATTTCCAATTACATTCTTCCCTATACCGGCACCTACTATATTCGGGTCAGCGACCTCCGTGGGGACGGAAGGCCCGACCTCCAGTACGATCTTTCCCTTTCCGGCGCGGATTGACCGGATACCTCAAACAACAATTTTCACGCACCATTCATCCGGTTTGAAGTGATTTCGTCTTCATGATTCCAAATCGGAGGAAGATGTATTATTGAATCATCAAGGAATTGCGGCCCAATCCGGGCTATGGTAGTATCTCTTTCTTTTGACCCGCTTTTTCCTCCTGAAAGGAGCAGCCTTTATGAAGGTTTTCGAGAGTGAATCCATACGCAATATATGCCTTGTCGGTCACGGGGCCGCGGGAAAAACCTCCCTGACATCCGCCATGCTGTTCGATTCCGGAGCCGTCAACCGTCTGGCCCGGGTGGAGGACGGCAACACGGTCACCGACTGGGAAGAAGAGGAAATCGAGCGCAAAATCAGCATCAGCTGCGCCCTGGCCCATTGTGAATGGAATAAAAAGAAGATCAATATTCTGGACACTCCCGGTTACAGGCCGTTTCTGGCCGAAACCCAGCTCGCGCTGCGCGCCGCGGACGCCGCCGTCGTTGTCGTGGATGCCGTGGCGGGCGTTGAAGTGCAGACGGAAAAAGTCTGGGAATTCTGCGATGAATACAGCCTTCCCCGCATGATCGTGGTCAACAAATGCGATCGGGACAATGCCAGCAAAGATCGAACCCTGTCCTCGCTCGAAGAAGCTTTCGGGCGGGGCGCCGTAGCCGTACAGATCCCCATGGGCATGGAAAAGGATTTTGCCGGAGTCATAAGCCTCCTGAGCGAAAAAGCCTGCCGCTACGAGAAGGACGGATCCGGGAATTTCAAGGAAGAAGACGTCCCGTCCGAATTCCAGGATGAATTATCCCAGGCCCGTGAAAAGCTCATCGAAATGGCGGCCGAAGGCAGCGATGAATTGATGGAAA
The DNA here is from genome assembly GCA_964586015.1 of uncultured Acidobacteriota bacterium. Classification (GTDB taxonomy): domain Bacteria; phylum Acidobacteriota; class UBA6911; order UBA6911; family UBA6911; genus UBA6911. Next base: position 4,653 of record CAZPHK010000094.1, read on the forward strand.
AGTTCTTCGCCGACGGAACGTTGAACTACGAAGATCTTATCGAAGGCCTCAAGGCCGGCATGATGCAGCGAAGCATTTACCCGGTGTTTTTTGCCAGTTCCACTCTCAATATCGGAGTCGCCCAGGTACTGAATGCCGTTACGGACCTGTGCCCCTCCCCTGCCGCTGTTGCCAAAGCAGCGGGGCTCGATCCCAAAACCAACGAAGCCGTGGAACGGACGATTTCCAGTGCCGAGCCTTACGCAGCCTACGTTTTCAAAACAATAGCCGATCCCTTCGCGGGCCGAATCAGCCTGGTCAAGCTCTATTCGGGAATCATGCGCTCGGACAGCACCTACAACAACCAGACCAAAGGAAAGAGCGAGAAATTCGGTCCCCTGCAGGTTCCACAGGGAAAGACAATGGTTCCCGTGGGTGAGGTTCATGCCGGAGATTTCTTCGCGGTCACAAAATTGAGGGAAACCACAACGGGCGATTCCTTCTGCGATCCGTCCTCTCCTATTGTCTTCGCCAGCGTGGAAATTCCGGAACCCTCCATCACTTTCGCCATCGAACCCAAAAGCAGGGGGGACGAGGACAAAATCAGCAACGCCCTGGCGCGAATCACCGAAGAGGACGCGGCCATTAAATACAATCGGGATCCACAGACCAAACAGCTCCTGCTTTCGGGCAACGGCCAGCTCCATGTCGAGATAACCGTTTCCAAGCTTTCGAAACGCTATGGCGTCGAGGTAATTCTTAAAACCCCCAAGGTCCCCTATCGCGAAACCATCCGCGGCAAGGCGGACGTCCAGGGACGCCACAAAAAGCAGACCGGAGGGCACGGGCAGTTCGGCGACTGCCGGATCAAAGTGGAACCGCTGCCGCGCGGAGGGCAATTCGAGTTTGTTGATGAGATCTTCGGCGGCGCCATCCCGCGCAACTTTATCCCGGCGGTTGAAAAGGGAATCGTCGACTCCGCCGCCAGAGGATATCTTGCCGGGTACCCCGTGGTCGACTTCAAGGTCATACTCTATGACGGCAGCTTTCACCCTGTGGACTCATCGGAAATGGCGTTCAAGATTGCCGGGAGTCTGGCCTTCAAGAAGGCTATGGAGCAGGCCAATCCGGTTCTGCTCGAACCCATCATGAACGTTGAGATCTATGCGCCCCAGGAATACGCCGGTGCCCTGACGGGAGACTTAACCAGCCGGAGAGGCAGGCTTCAGGGGATGGATATGAAGCGGGATATCCAGATCATTAAAGCCCAGGTACCGATGGCCGAAATGGTTTCCTATTCCCCGGTACTGACATCGGTTACCGGAGGAAGAGGCAGTTTTCACATGGAATTCTCCCATTATGATGAAGTCCCGGCGCACATAGCCCAGAAGATTATTGAAGAAGCCAGGAAAGAACATACCGAGGAGGAAGAATAATCCGTAATGTATCCCAAGATCCTCGATCTAGGTACTATTACGATCCACACCTACGGTCTCTTTCTTGCCGCCGCGTTCATCGTCGCGATATGGATCACCGGCAAAAACGGCAAGAAAGCGGGAATCGATACCGACACCATCTGGAGCATGGGATTAATCGTTCTGTTTTCAGCTCTTGTGGGTTCGAAAATTTTCCTCTTTCTTACCGATTTCTCCTACTACAAGGAAAATCCCCACCAGATTTTTTCCCTTTCCACTCTCCGCTTGGACGAATCCTGGTACGGCGGTCTTTTCATGGCCCTCGGCGCCGCCGCGTTTTTCATATGGAAGAAAAGAATTCCCCCATTGCGCGTCTTGGATAACGCCGCACCGGGGATTGCGCTCGGCCAGGCAATAGCCGGTATCGGATGCTTCTTCGCCGGCTGCTGCTACGGCAGGACGACAAATTTGCCCTGGGGAATTGTTTTTTCGGATCCCTACGCTTCCCGGAATCAGGGAACGCCCCTGCATATTCCGCTTCACCCGACACAGCTCTATGAAGCTGCGGGGGCTTTCATAATATTCCTGTTTCTGATGCGGCGCCTGCCCCGTAAATCGATGCCGGGACAGATCATTCTGCTGTACCTGGGATTGTTTTCCATCCTTAGATTCGTCCTGGAATTCTTCCGGGGCGACGAACGCAGTTACGTATTGTACGGTCTTCTGTCGACCTCACAGATGATCGCACTGTTAACCCTTTTCGGATCGGCGGCCGTATACTATGTTTTGCGGTACCGTCCAGTGAAAGCACCAAAAAAGTGAGTGACCGGATTGAATCCTGGACAGTGCCCTCTGACGCGGCAAGAATCCGTCTGGATCAATTCCTGCTCGGCAGGATCTCCGGGGAAAGCCGGTCCCAGATCCAGAACTGGATTCGCAAGGGATATCTCCTTGTAAACGGTGCCAGGGCCAAGACCGGCTATTTAACAAAACCCGGCGACCGGATTTCCGTCAGAATTCCTCACACCCCGGAGAACTGTCCTCATCCCGAGGAAATTCCACTCGATGTGCTTTACGAGGACTCCGAACTGGCTGTTATCGACAAGCCCGCCGGCCTTGTTTGCCACATCGGGGCGGGGGTTCGATCGGGAACACTGGTCAATGCACTCCTGTATCACCTGGGCCCCCTGGACACCGGAGACCCCATCCGCCCCGGTATCGTCCATCGGCTTGATAAACTCACGAGCGGTGTTATGGTAGTTGCGAAAAACATCCGCTCTCACAGAGCTTTATCCCTTCAGTTTAAAAACAGGCAGGTAAGCAAGGAATACCTTGCTCTCGTTTACGGGTGCCCGCGCTCCGACAGGGGCACCATCGATATGCCGGTCGGAAGAGATCCCCACAACCGAATTAAAATATCCACCAGAGCAAAAAGAGTCAGGACTGCGGTTACCCATTATGTAATTGAAAACCGTTACGGCCCTTTTTCACTGCTCAGAATTCGCATTGAAACCGGCAGAACCCATCAAATCCGCGTCCACCTGGCGTACGCAGGCCATCCGGTTGTGGGGGATGTTCTTTATGGAGGCAAGAGAAACGCAAACCTGCCGGCGGGTCTGGGACCGGTCGTGAAAGAGCTTCATCGCCCCTTCCTGCATTCCCATCGGCTGGAATTCATCCATCCCGCATCCGGCTATCGGATGACGGTTACGGCGCCTCTGCCGGATAGCCTCAAGCAATTTTTGGAAACGATAGGCAACGTATGACGTCTATATCGTCTGGATGCTTGACTGGACGGCTGGCGTAATTTTATAATTTTCAGTCCGAGCGTGTTCTTACCTAAGCTATAGGAATTAATATGTTTTCTCGATCACTGCATTGGCTCCCGGTCTTTCTTCTAGTTTTGTCGATGTTCCTGTTGATTCCCCAAACGGCCATCCTTTCCGGCCAGCAACCGGCGGAGAATCCCGCCTCTTCCTCCCAACAACTCCCGGCAAGGCTGTCCAGTCAAACATATCGGGTCAGTGTAGACCTCGTTAATGTTCTTTGTTCGGTGTTCGACAAGGACACGAATTCTTTTGTAACCAGCCTGGTACAGGACGATTTTGCTGTATACGAAGACGGGGAAAAGCAGAAAATCGAAAATTTTTCGCGCGAAACAGACATGCCCCTCACGATCGCTATGCTGTTCGACACAAGCAGAAGTGTGCAGACCAAGCTTGGATTCGAGCAGGAAGCCGCCATAAATTTCTTTCAAAGCGTCCTCCGGGAAGACGACCGCGCGATGCTGGTGGAATTTGATCCTGGAGTCACTCTGGTCCAGGATTTCACGAATGATCCGAACAAACTGGCAGGCGAGATAAACAAACTGAAAGCAGGCGGTCTCGGCACGTCCCTCTATGACGCCATTTATCTCAGCTGCGACGAAAAGCTGATTCGTGAGACGGGAAGAAAAGCCATTATTATTCTGTCGGATGGGGAGGACGAATCCAGCAAACATAACCTGGAACAGGCAACGGAAATGGCCTTGAGGGCCGAAGCCATGATTTTCGCAATCAGCGTCACTAAAGGCGGTTTTTTTGGAGTCAGCGGCAGCAGTAAAGGCGATGACGTGCTGAAGGACCTTGTAAAACAAACAGGCGGGCAGGTGTTCTTTCCTTTCGAATTGGAGGATCTGTATGATAACTTCCGGCACATCGATCAGGAACTTCGAAGCCAGTACAGCATAGGCTATACGTCGACAAATTCTCAAAAAGACGGCAAATACCGGAAGATTGAAATTAAAGTTAAGGAAGGTGGACTTAAATTAAACTATCGTAAAGGGTATTATGCCCCGGCAAGTTAAAGTATTGCTTCAGCTTCCTTTTTCATTGACTGATCTTGTACCCGCCACGACTTCACACCGTTTTCCTGAATGCTTTCAATAAGCTTTTGCGGATTGCCGTCAAAAAACCGGTCGAGAACATCGCTGATTTGATTGCGTGCGGCCTGCTCCCTGCTTAAGAGAGGCCTGTAGATAAAAGCTCTTCCCGATTTCGTATGGGTCAAAGCACCCTTGGATTCCAGAATTCCCATAATAGTCAATATGGTGGTATAGGCGGTGTTTTTCTTCCTGGAAATGACAGAGTACACGCTTTTCACGGACGCAGCGCCCAATTCCCATATCACTTTCATGATTTGGAGTTCCTGCGGCGTAAAGATTATCCTTTTCAGGTCTTTTTTCATGATTGTCTCCAATAAGCGTGAACTCGAGCCCGTCCATATCAGGCAGCATTGCTATGGTGTTACTACGTTTCCCTCCAGACCGCTGTTTCAGTGTTTATCATTGGGAACATTATGTCATAACCCGATCCGCACCGTCACGGTCGGCACGAAACCTGGTGAGAAATGAGGATTAATGGAGTAAAATTAGCGCGTGAAACGCGCAATAATCATCCACTACCATGAAATCAATCTTAAAGGAAACAACCGCGGTTGGTTCGAGGCCCATCTACAGAATCACATCCCTGCCGCTTTGAAAGGATTGAAGTATCACAAAGTCCGTAAAATATCGGGCAGGCTTATCGTTGAATTGTCCGAAGATTCCCCGACAGAAGAACTTGAGCGCCGCCTCACCATGGTTTTCGGCATCGCCAATTTCGTTTCCGCGTGGGAAGTTGCCGCGGAAATTGAGGCTATCCAGTCGGGTCTGGAATTTTTAATCGCCCAGGGTGATTTCCGATCCTTTAAGATGGATTCGCGCCGGGGAACCAAAAATTTCCCGCTTAACTCCCAACAGTTGAATGAACAGCTGGGTGCTTACGTGCAACAAAAAACCAACGCCGAAGTCCGCCTGTCAAATCCCGAAAGAACATTTTTTGTAGAAATAGTCGACGACAGGGCGTTTCTGTATTTCAATAAAATTCCGGGGGCGGGCGGGCTCCCTTCCGGCACCGGGGGAAAAGTGCTCTGCCTGCTGTCCGGGGGGATTGACTCCCCTGTCGCCGCCTATCGATTGATGCGGCGCGGCTGTCGGGTCTTCTTCATTCATTTTCACAGCTTCCCCCACACCAGCGCGGAATCTCAGGACAAGGTCCGGAATATTCTTCAAATTCTGTCGCGTTTTCAGCTGCAGTCCCGGCTGTTCATGGTTCCTTTTGCGGATGTCCAGAAAGAAATAGTCGCCTACGCACCTCCCTCTTTACGGGTGGTTCTCTACAGGAGGTTCATGGTCCGCATTGCACAGGAAATAGCCGAAAGGGAAAAATTAAAGGCCCTTGTCACGGGAGACAGCCTTGGCCAGGTCGCGAGCCAGACTCTGGAAAACATTCAAACCATATCCAGCGTCTGCAGGATGCCGATTTTCCGCCCCCTGATAGGATCCGACAAGGAGGAAATCATCGAGATCGCCAGGAAAATCGGGACTTACGATATCAGCATACAGGCGGATCAGGACTGTTGTTCCCTTTTCGTTCCGCGCCACCCGGAAACCATGGCCAGGCCGCAACAGGCGGAGGAAGCCGAAACCGGATTGGATATCCCAAACCTTGTCCGGTCCTGTTTGAGTTCGGCAACCCGTGAATCGATTGCGCCTGATTTTTCAACGGTTCGCTCCAATGAATAAATACAAAAAGCACGGACAAAAAAAGCTTTCCGCGATCCTGCATCACTCCCTGATCTTCTCGATTGTCCTTTCGTTTGTCCTTCTGTCGTTCCCGGTAGAAACCCTGGAGTGCGAGGAACCGCCGCCGGGAATAAAACTGCTGATTGCGGATTTTGCCAACAACACCGGAGATCCGGACCTGGCGAAGACGATTAAGCCGGTTCTGCATTGGACGCTTGAGGAGTCGGATCGCCTGGACATCTATCCGGAGATAAAAGCCCAAAGATTCTTAAGCGAGAATTTTGAAGGAACGGACGACGGAATGACAATATCCCGGGCGCGCCGGCTTTGCCTCAGTGAAAATATTCCGGTCATTCTGGTCCCGGGCATAAACAGCCTGGAAGGATCCCTGATAATCAGCGCCAAACTTATCTATATAAAAGAAAACCGGGAATTGTTCGTAGACACCCTCAGGGTGAGAAGCCTGGACCAGCTGGCAATAACCCTGGAAAATTTAAGTAAAAGAATCCGGCAGAGTCTGGGAGAAAGCTGGAAATCGCCGGCCATGACGGGCGAAATTTTTTCGAAGGACACAACGTTTGAGATTATGGACCTGTTCTCCCGGTCGTTTTCATTTTACGCTTACACCGGCAGCCGGGACGCCATTGAGCGTCTTGAGAATATTCTGGCACGGGATCCTGATCTGGCCATAGCGCAGTTGTGCCTGGGAGCACTCTATTTCCGGATTCAAAAACCCCGGGACGCTCTTCTTTATATCTCGAAAGCGAAAGACAATTCCTCAAATCTCCCTTTAAAATATCGATACCTGATCGACGGGCTTCACGATTTTCTAAATCATCGATACCGCGAAGCGACAGCTCGCTTCCGTTCCTATGCGAATGCTTTCCCCTACGACTGGCAGGCATTTTCCCTGCTCGGCCGTTGCGAGGCCGTCCTCGGGAATTATCCTGCGGCCGTTGAAGAATTTCGAAAAGCCGTTTCACTCAACGACACCCGGATAGAATCCTACATCGACCTCAGCCTTGGCCTGCTCTACAGCCGGGATTCCATCGCGGCGCGCAGGATACTGGATCAGGCATCCATGCTTGCCCCGGAGGACCCCGGCATCAAAATTTCGCTTGGTTTAGTGGAATTGGTGGAAAACAATCCCCGCTTCGCGATCCAGGCTTTCGAACAGACATTGCAGCTTCCTTTATTCAGATCACGCAGTACCATGCTCATTGCGCAGTCCGATATCTACAGAGGAAAATTCAAGGATGCCCTGGATCTTCTGGCCGCAGGCATTGAGGAAGACCGCAAAAACCGGGATGCCTTCGCGGAAGCATCGAAACGTCTGGCTCGTGCTCAGATATATCAACTGACGGGAAACATGCACGATGCGGTCGCGGAATGCCGCCGGATCCCCGATACGATCGACGATCCGGTTCTGCTGGCGGAAAAGGGATTCATTTTCGCCGGCGCCGGCAGTCCGGCCGAGGCGGAGGAAATACTCCAGCGCATGCGAACGATTCCATCGTTCCCCTTTATCCAAGCCCTTGAAGACCGACTGCTGGGAGAGATCCAGTCGGTGCAGGGCCGGTTAAAGGAAGCGGAACAGTCCTTTCTGCGCGAAAAAGAAATTACCCGGGCGCCATCCCTGTCGCTGGCGCGTATTCTGATGCAGGCCGAACAGTGGAAGCGAGCCGCAGCCGAGTTCGTCGATATTCGCGATCAAAAAGCAGCCATGCTTTTCCCATATTACCGGCCCTGGTTTGCGGGAACCTGGGTCCAGGCGCTCTATGACGCGGGACGATGCAGCCTGAAACTGGACCACGTCGATAATGCCAAACAATACTTCAGACAATATTTATGGGTGATGGAAAGCGCCGATCCCTCCTTTGAAACACCGCGGGAAGCTGAAATTCTTTTAACGGGAAGAACCCTTAAACGATAGAACTCGTAATCGGAACAAAGGAGAGCGGGATGCCGGAAAGCAGAATCGAGTTAATCCAGGGAGATATAACGCTTCAGGATGTGGATGTTATTGTAAACGCAGCCAATAGCAGTCTTCTCGGTGGGGGCGGCGTCGATGGAGCCATCCATCGGGCGGCAGGTCCGGAGCTTCTGGATGAGTGCAGAACTCTCGGAGGGTGCGCCACCGGGGAAGCCAAGGTCACGAAGGGGTATAAATTGAAAGCGAAATGGATCATTCACACGGCAGGGCCCGTATGGCGTGACGGGAACCACGGAGAGGACCGGCTGCTTGAAGACTGCTACCGAAATAGCCTGGAGCTGGCGATGAACCTGAAAGCTGCCTCCATAGCTTTTCCAGCAATCAGCACGGGAGTGTACCGTTTTCCTCTCGAACGAGCCTGCAGGATTGCCCTGCGAGTTATAAAGCATTTTCTGGAACAAAATACCCTGCCGGGAAAAGTGGTACTTGTCTGTTTCGATAATCCTACCTACCAGCACTACCTCCGTCTTCTGGGGTAAAAAGTCTCTGCTCCTTCCGACAATCCGGAATCGGGTCCGGATTATTTCGAATCTGTGAATCCGTATATCTGCAACAAAAAACCTTTTAAAGAAAAATATTTAGCAAGAAGAATTTTACTCGAAATCAATACTTGACAATGTCTATCGCATTAATAGAGTATTATCAGGTCTAAAGTAAAAGGAAAGGGATCTAATGAGAAAAGGGAAAGAGAAATATCGCCTGGCGACCCTGGCCCTGCATGCGGGACATGAACCGGATTCCGCGACAAATGCCCGGGCCGTACCGATTTACGCCACAACCAGCTACACATTCAATAACACCGAACATGCAGCCGATCTCTTTGCCTTAAAAGAATTCGGCAACATTTACTCACGATTGATGAATCCCACGAATGATGTCCTTGAAAAACGCCTGGCAGCCCTCGACGGAGGAATCGGGGGAGTAGCGTTTGCCTCCGGTCAAGCCGCTATTACGGCCGCAATTCTCACCATCACTCATTCAGGGCAGAATTTCATTGCATCCACGAGCCTGTACGGCGGCACACGAACCCTTTTTGCTCAGACCATGAAAAAACTGGGAGTCGAAGCTCGATTCTTCAATCCAGATCATCCGGAACAGATCGATACGCTGGCTGACGAAAACACGCGGGCCGTCTATATGGAATCGGTCGGAAATCCCAAAAACGACGTTCCCGATTTTGAAAGGATCGCGGAAGTTTCGCACCATCATGGCCTTCCCCTCATAGTCGACAACACGGTACTCACGCCGGCGCTGTTCCGCCCGGTGGAGCATGGAATCGATATCGTGGTCTATTCGACGACTAAATTCATCGGAGGACACGGCCTGCACGTAGGCGGAGCCATTGTCGACAGCGGTAATTTTCCGTGGACCGACAATCCCGGGAAATGGCCCGAATTCACGGAACCGGATGAAGCCTACCACGGGATGATATTTACGGAAGCGTTCAAGCCGATGGGAAACCTCGCCTACATCGTTCATATCCGCACCCACTGGCTCCGGGATACGGGCGGATGCATGAGTCCGTTTGCCGCATTTTTATTCCTGCTCGGGTTGGAAACACTCGATGTCCGCATGCAGCGGCACACAGAAAACGCGCTCCTGCTGGCGGAGTGGCTTAAAAAGCATCCTGCCGTTTCCTGGGTTAACTACCCCGGTCTTGAGGGCCATAGTCACCACGAAATGGCCCGGCGCTACCTCAAAAACGGAGCGGGAGCCATACTGGGATTCGGGATTCGCGGAGGCCGGGAAGCGGGGATAAAGTTTATCGACAGCGTCAAACTCGCCAGTCATCTCGCCAATATAGGAGACGCCAAGACCCTGGTCATCCATCCCGCCTCAACCACCCACTCCCAGTTGACGGAAGAGGAGCAAAAGGAGGCGGGAGTATCCCGGGAATTCATCCGGGTTTCCGTCGGCATCGAGGACATCGCCGACATACAGGAAGATTTCGATCAGGCGTTACAGATGTCGCAGAAATAAGGAACTTGCACAAGGCGAATAAGATGTCCACAGAAATCTTTGAAAGCAGCGACAGCGTGCGTTCGGCACAACCTTTGAAGCATGTACAAACGGTCGATTTCCGCGAACCGCTCGAACTTGAACTGGGGGGCAGCCTTCCCCGGATAACGGTTGCTTACGAAACCTACGGAAGCCTGAACGCCGCCCGGGACAACGCCGTATTGATCTGTCACGCGTTAAGCGGGGATTCCCACGCAGCCGCCCATGACGCGGAGGACGATCCGGGATGGTGGGATATTGCCGTGGGCCCGGGAAAAGTCATCGACACCGACAGGTATTTTGTGATCTGTCCCAATGCTCTAGGAGGATGCCGCGGAACCACCGGCCCGAACAGCGTGAATCCCGAAACCGGCCGTCGTTATGGAGACAACTTCCCTACCATTACCACCGCCGACATTGTCCAAACGCAACAAAGGCTGATCGATCACCTCGGCATATCCCGGCTGCTTGCGGTGGTCGGCGGTTCCATGGGCGGCCAGCAGGTTCTCGAGTGGGCAACGCGCCTTCCCGACAGGGTCTCCGGCGCCGTTGCAATCGCCACTTCAGCCAGACTGACGACGCAGGCGCTGGCTTTTGACATTGTCGGCCGCAATGCGATTCGACGCGATTCCAACTTTGAAGGGGGCGACTACATCGACAGGGGAACCGTGCCCGCGGTCGGCCTGGCCCTGGCGCGCATGCTGGGCCATATAACCTACCTTTCTCTCGAAGCGATGAGGGGGAAATTCGGGTCCAATCGCCTTCAGCCCAGGGAAATCGATACGGAATTCGAGAAGAAATTCAGCGTCGGCTCCTACCTGGCATACCAGGGGGGAAAATTCGTGGAGCGATTCGACGCCAACAGCTATATCAAGCTTTCTATGGCCATGGACCTTTTCAACCTCGGGAATACGGGCAAAGAGCTGTCCGCAAATTTGAGCCGGTCTACGTGCCGATGGCTTATTATCAGCTTTACCAGTGACTGGCTTTTCCCGCCGGAACAGTCCCGGGAGCTGACGGACAGCCTGCTGGGCCTCGGCAAATCGATCAGCTACTGCAATGTCGTCAGCAGCTGCGGCCATGATGCCTTCCTGCTCCAGGACGATCTGCCGATCTACGGGGAATTTATACGCGCGTTCCTGGACAACATGCAGGACGGGAATCCGGAACGTGTTGAGGAGGACGATTTTTATGTCCATGCGCCGACCAGCATTTTCGGCGCCATCCATCGTCCCCGCCTCGACAACGAACAGATCGTCAAACTCGTGCATCCGGCTGCAAGCGTGCTCGATCTGGGCTGCGGCCGGGGCGGCCTGCTGGTTAAACTGCTCGCCAACGGCAACAGAAAACTGACGGGACTGGAGCTCAACGAAGAGGACGTCCTGTACTGCGTGCAGAGGGGTTTGAACGTCGTGCAGGCGGATCTGAATTCAGGGCTTCATCCTTTTTCGGACCGCCAGTTCGATTACATCGTGCTTTCACACACGCTTCAGTCGGTAAGGGATGTGGAGCACCTCATCAAGGAAATGCTCCGCGTCGGACGGAAATCCATCGTCAGTTTTCCGAACTTCGCCTATCACAAGCTGCGCCGGATGCTCTATGAAGAGGGCCGATCGCCCCGCTCAACTTCACTGCTGCGTTACGAGTGGTACAACTCGCCGAATATCCGTTTTTTCTCCATTGAGGACTTCAAAGTCTTCTGTGACGAACGGAATATTAAAATCCACGAATGCATAACCCTGGACACCGAGGAAGGAAGCATCGTTACCGAGGATCCCAATTCGATGGCGGATATGGCTATTTTCGTAATAAGTCGATAATGGTCATACGACTTTTAACGTTGCATGTTGAACGTTAAACGTTTCACGTTAAAAGCAAAATGCATCGTTGCACGTTAAAAAACCGTTGAACGTGGGAACGTGGGTTGACGGAGTTCGCTTTCTGATTGATCGAAGGTCGATACGCGGGTGTAGCGGTTACTTAATTCTTAGGATTCCTAAATAATCTCAGCGGTGACGATCGTGATAATTGCGGTGCTTGAATCCTTGCCTTCACGCTCAATTTGAGATGCGCCGAGAACGACAATTTCTCCCTCCGTGATGTTGAACTGTGTGTCCAGTCTTATGTTCCTGAAAAATGGATTGCCCTCTGAGTCAACGGCCGGAACTTTAAAATCAGCCATGAAACGTCGGATGCTTATTTGCCTCTTATTCTCTCTGGTTACTATTTCAGGTGTTATTATTTTCAGGTTGTATCCATAAATTCCCTTTCCTTCCAGGGAAACAGGGCCGCCGACCTCCTCTACACGAATAAAAGGGGCATCAATCAATTCAAATCCCTGATAGCGCATCAGAGAAGCTACTTCTTTCATAGCATTTCGCACCTTATCAGGTAACTTGATCTCTAGGGCATCTCCTGTTGGACTGGCTTTTATCAGGAAAAATTGAAATTC
>CAZPHK010000094.1:17102-17337 GCA_964586015.1 uncultured Acidobacteriota bacterium
AAAGCGTGTTAAAGAGGCAACGTCTCTCAATGCATTCCGAACATTTTCAGGAACGCTGTCTTTTAATCCTTCTCCCGCTGTATTCGCTTTTATAAGGTAGAACTGGAATTTGATTGCCTTTTTGGGCACGTCATATTTCTTGATTATCTTTTCGACTATCGCATGCCCTTCGGGCCATGCGCGAACCGTAAAAGTATTAAAGGCGACATTAACGGATCCGGGAACCAATGTAATT
>CAZPHK010000095.1:0-17253 GCA_964586015.1 uncultured Acidobacteriota bacterium
CCCGTAGCCTATGTTGTAGAGGTGCTGCTTATTCTGGCAATATTGTACCTTGTATCGGCCATCGGAAGCGCCTTTGCCTGGAACTGGCTGTCTTTTGTTACAGCCAGGTTCATCGGAGGATTGGCCGTCGGCGGTTCGTCGGTGGTCGGGCCGGTCTATATCGCGGAAATCTCTCCCGCCGGCTCCCGGGGCCGTCTTGTAGCCTTGTTCCAATTCAATATCGTATTCGGCATTCTTCTGGCCTACCTCTCGAACTATATTATCGGAGGGCTTGAATTAGGCCGCATGGAGTGGCGCTGGATGTTCGGAGTGGAGGCGCTGCCCGCAGCAGCCTTTTTTCTGCTGCTTTTTGGAATCCCGCCAAGCCCGCGCTGGCTCATGATCCGGGGGCGCGGCGATGAAGCGCGCGCCGTTATGGAACGTATCGGCGCACGGAATATCGATCAGGAAATGCGGGAGATCCGGGAATCGATCGATCTTGCCCATCACGGCGTTCACGAACCTTTTTTCCGCCGGATGTATCTGAAGCCTATCCTGCTGGCGTTTGCAATCGCCGCATTCAACCAGCTTTCCGGGATCAACGCCCTGCTTTACTATTCCACGCGGATATTCGAAATGGCGGGCGCCAGCGCCGATTTCGCCCGCCTGCAGAGCGTCATTGTAGGAGCGACAAACCTTGTCTTCACCATGCTGGCATTGTCCGTCATCGATCATTTCGGCCGCAGGAAGTTGATGCTTATCGGATCCATCGGCTACATCGTCAGCCTAAGCACCGTTGCCTGGGCCTTTGGCGCGGAGCGCGGCGGGACGATCGTGCTCTGCTGCTTTCTGCTTTTCATCGCGTCCCACGCTTTCGGACAGGGAGCGGTCATCTGGGTTTTTATCAGTGAAATTTTTCCCAACCGGGTGCGGGCGAAAGGGCAGGCCCTAGGCTCCTTCACGCATTGGATTATGAATGCGGCCATTTCCTGGACCTTCCCCATGCTGGTAGGTCCGGCGACAGCGCCCGGAGCCGGGCGGGCGGGCGCCCGCGTTTTCGCCTTTTATGCCGGCATGATGGTGCTTCAGTTGATCTGGGTGATTGCAGTAATGCCGGAGACCAAGGGAATTCGACTGGAGAAAATCCAGGAGAAACTGGGCATCGGGTAGCTAATAATATGAATGCCTGTAAATTCTGAATCAGCGCCTTTGCATCCTCTAACCCTCGGGGATAACCCTGTAAAAGCGGAATTCATTTTTGCGGGAACGGTAAACAAGAGATCGTGACATATCGACATGCACGGTCAGCCACTGCTTGCCTTCCGGCTTCCGACTGATCAGATCATAGGTAGTTCCCTCCAGCCAAAGAGGCGCATCCGTCGGCAATTGTACGATCTCGGAATAATCGGTTTTCCCCAACCATGAAACCTGCGGATTGAAGTAGCTGATTGTCCAGAGATTCGAGTGATATTCGCTGAAGATGATTTTAGTTCCTTCCGGCCAATCGGAACGGCGCTGTAATGCAAAGGTCAGAATTTCATTGTTATCGACACGGGAGTAGGGGTAGATCAGAAACGTGAGGTTCCAGAGACACAACACAATCACGGCAAGAATGAGTGTATGGCGGAATTTCCGTTTCCATGGATGGCACAGGATCCCGACGAGAAGGATAACAGGGGGCAAATAAAAAAGCCTGTAAAACGTATTCTTGGGCAGCCAGAACAGGAGGAATAATACATAGACAGAGATCCATATAACGAGCGGAGCATTTTCAAACAGAAAAGTTCCGTTTATCTGCCCACGCAATTCCCTGAAACCTGTTTTCAGTTCGTCCCGCAGCTTTACAAGCCACCAGAGGCATACAATTAATCCGATAATTCCCAATATTGTCACTGCATCAAATTGAAGCAGTACAAGCTTGCCCCCCCAAAAAAGCCTGAAGTTGCTGAGCAGGCTTGCTCCGATATTTTTCAGAATGGAGAAGGTGAAGTGGGAATCTTCCGAATGCGTGGTTATCCAGTTCCAGAAACTGCCGGCATTCGAGATGCTGTGGTAAGCGCCTGTATAGGCCGCCGCTGTAAGCGTAAAACTGACGGCTGCATAACATATTATGGAAGTCCATTTTCGCGTTTGTCTCCACAATGCCGCAACCGCTGCGGGAAAAAAGAAAACAGCAAGTTGGTGGAACAGTATGGCTGCTGCGTGTGTCAGTCCGACGATCAGCGGCCTTGGTTTTCCTGTCGGCAGCAGCAGACTGTAACTTACGAGCAGGAAAAGAATTGAAGGTATATATGCGTTTGCATCCGAGGCAAACCTCCACCAGGTAGCCGAAAATGCCATGAGCATAGTAACAACTATGCTGTAGTCACGCGATCGGGTCCTTTCCTTCAAAATGAAATAGACCGTCAAAAGACAGAGGCCCGCGAGCACGCCGTTCAGTATTTGAAGAAGAAAAAGCGCCCGAATCCGACCGTTGAATGTGTCGAATAAAAAGAAACCCACCAGGTTGTATATTAAGTGGTTCGCTCGAAACAAGTCGTTCAGATTCCCGTTTGATCTTTCAATTTCCAAAGAAAAGATCACCCCGTCCCAATAGAATTTCCTGGTGGGCAAGAGCAGGTAGAGGGCAGAAGGCAATGCCAGAATCAAGTAAACAAATCGTTTCATATTCCGGGTTCTGTTGTTTTTTAGGAAATTAGAGGGTATTCTGAATTATCGTTTGGTTCCCCTGTGATTATTCGAAGACAGCGCGCATCACCGACAGGGCGTCGTCGATATCACTTTCTTCGATCCCGTAATGCGTCACCATGCGGAAAGTGTCGGGTCCCGTCAGCAGTGTCTTCACACCCTTTTCGTCAAGCCGCGCCAATAATTGTTTCCCGGTGATCCTGTCGGTTGTCAGGGTGAAATAGACAATATTCGTTTGAACTTCAGACGGATCGATGGACAAGCCTTCGATTTTGTCGATGCCCTCCGCAAGCTTCCGTGCATTTGCGTGATCCTGCGCCAGTCGTTCCGACATCTGTTCGAGTGCGATTATGCCGGCCGCAGCAACGATGCCGGCCTGGCGCATGCCGCCGCCGAGAATTTTCCTGCTCCGCCTCGCTTCGACGATGAATTCCCGGGTGCCGCAGACCAGAGAGCCGACCGGCGCCGAAAGCCCTTTGGACAGGCAGAAGGAAAGGGAATCCGCACTACGGGCCAGGTCCTTTGCATCAACTCTCAGGGCGACGGCTGCGTTGAATATCCGGGCACCGTCAATATGGATCTGGAGTCCGTGCTTCCGGGCCAGTTCCGCGACCGAATCGCAATAATCCGGAGTCAGAGCCGATCCGTTGCAGCGGTTATGCGTGTTCTCCAGGCAGATCAGCCGCGTACGGGGAAAGTGGACGTTATCGCCGCGAACGGCCGATTCTATATCGTCCAGCCTCATTGTGCCGTCCGGCTGGTTGGGAACCGTGTGGGGGTGGATGCCGCCGAGAGCCGACATACCGCCCGCTTCGTTCAGGAAAATATGAGCCCGGTCGCCGAGAATGACTTCCTCACCACGGGCGCAGTGGGTCAATGTGCATGTCAGGTTTCCCATCGTTCCGCTGGCAACAAGTAAAGCGGCTTCCTTGCCGACCCGTTCCGCGGCCATTTCTTCAAGGCGTTTTACCGTGGGATCCTCTTCAAATACGTCGTCGCCGACTTCCGCCTTGAAAATGGCTTCACGCATTGCGGGTGTCGGGAGGGTAATGGTGTCGCTTCGCAGATCAATAGTCTTCATTGAATATCCCTCTGGTGCAGGAGGCATTATGCCGGCATATGCGGCCGGAATTTCCGGACCGTTTGTCCTTCTGCCGGGTAATTTGTTTCTAAAACCGGAAGGTATTATACTCGCCCTTCGCAAAGGGAGAGAAGCCTGAGTTTCAGTATTGTAGCACGCGGCCTTTATGTGGCCGCCCGTGCCTGAAGCGCCGTCTTGAAGCACCTTCGGATATCGAGTGCCTCGCCGCGGGCGCAGCGTTCTTCGTAAAGCTTCCCGAAATTGTCCGGAATCCGCAGCATCCAGTTTTCGTCGTTGACTTCACCCGGCCGGTTATATCGTTCGGTCATGCCGAAAAGATCGGGGAAAAAGACCAGGACGTTCCTGGAGCGGCTGGCAAGCAGGGCTGTGAAAAGAGCATGAACGAGATTCCCGGGCGAGGCGGAGCATTCGGCTGAGAAAGAGGATCTCCGGGATTCCGGAACAAGCTGCGCTGCAAGGTACCGGCCCCATCCTGCAGTGTCGGCTCCGGCGCACCACTCCGCCGCAAGCTGCCATATGCCCGCAGTATCGTGTGTGCCCAGCGTCACCCAGTCTTCCGGCCGCGCTGTCTCGATCCGATAGACGTCGGAAGGGTCGTCAATCCTTATTTTCTGGGCGACCCGGAAACGGCCCAATCCATAACGTTTCAGAACACAATCGACGGGGAAGGGGAGCGTGCTTAAAACTTCACAGACAACATTGCCGGCTTTGCTCCCGCTGGGCGAGGCTTGCCGCATGATCGCGTCGAACAGGGTAGCGTAGCGGGTCACCTGACTTTCGGTCAGTGACCGTACCCGGCCGTCCGCGTGGGGCAATTCGTTCCGGTCGATCTGGTTCGCCGAAGCGATGGCGTAAGGCCGTAAATGCGGGTGACCGGTTTCATCGGGAGACGAAAAGAGCCTGGCACCGCTTCGAACGGCGCGGTATGCATCGGGATCACCCGTTTGATATACCCAGGGATCGATCCAGCCGTGCGGGTGGTCCACGCGAATACCGTCGCATTCCTCCATCATCCGGCTCAGCCACGCACGGATAAACTGCAGAACCGGTCCCGGTGCCTGCTGCGTTCCGAACTTCCGGGGATCAAATACCGTATAATCCCACGGCTGTCCTTCAGGATTGGTGCGGCTGGGAGGGGCTCCCATACGGTATCCTTCCAGAAACAACCTCCGCCAGGCCCACGTGTCGCGAGGGGACAGGCCGATCTGAAGGTCCCCGAACAGTTCGAGTTTATAAAGGGCCAACCGGTCGCGAAAGGCCCGGTGTTCTTCAGCCAGAAGCATTTGAATCAGGGCATAATCTTCAATTGTCCCGGAGTATCGCACACGCAGGTTAGCCAATCTTTTCTCCGACGCGGCTTCCATCCCGGCCTTCGGATCAAAAAGACGTTGATCGAGAGAGCCCTGCTCCGTTCGATGCCAGTCGCCCCACCACCGGGCGCCGTGTTCGACGCATAACGATTCGTAAAGTGCATCCGGGACCAGCCATGCGGCGTTGGCCTCGAGGTGCCCGAGTGCCGAAGCGCGGCTGTCCTCACCGGCGCAGGCGCAAACTTCCGCCGCCAGCTGTTCGCAGGCGTCATAGGCCGCGGCATAGCGGTTCTTTCCATCGGTTTTTTGCGCCGCGGCACGAACCGCATCCGCGGCATCTGAAGAAATGCGGCCCTGCTCCACAAGGCGTATAAGCGGAAGATCCATCGGATTTCGTGAAAATATGGCGGCATTATAGGGCGACGGGTTGCCTCTTTCCGTCAAACCCATGGGGCCGAGCTGAAGGGCATCGAAACCCAGCCGCGACGCAAACGCCAGCAGTTTTTCGGCGGCCTGCCCGTAAGGCGTTCCCCGCCCCAGATCTTCATTCTCATTCATGGGAAAGCTGGAGGCATGGACCTGCAGCACCAGGCGATCGATTCCCAGGAATCGTTTTATTTCCTCAAGGCTTCCCGAAACTTCATGGGGATTTTTACACATCACTTTTAACCCGGTGGTCTTTTTTATCGGCCTCTGGACTCCATGTGCAAACTAGCATCATCCAGAATCTCCGCGTTTCTATGCAGATATCTGCGTTTTCTTTTTTTGTTTTATACATTTCTTGCTCTTTAGCCGCATGTATACGATAACAAATAAATTTGTGCAAAAGAGCCGCGGAACAGCGATTACAACGAAAAAACGGCAGCAGGATATGTTTCCCACTGCCGTTTCAGGTGATTTGGCATTGCTTGTGTTTACGCGCCGGGTCTTGGCGCGAGACCGGCGGCTTTAACGATTTCGGCGACCTTCTCTTCCCATTCAATCGCCATAATGTGCACGCCGCGGACACCTTGGATCTCCTTCAACTGCTGGATCATTTCGACGCAGATCTTGATGCCCTCTTCCGCCTGGTTTTCCTTCGGAACGGCGCTGAGCCTTTCAATCAGTGAATCCGGTACGTCCATCCCCGGAACATTTTTCTTCATGTACTTCGCCATACCGGCGGACTTCAGTGGTGTGACACCCGCCAGGATAGCGCATTTTTCGTGCAGGCCCCTTTCCCGGACTTCCTCCATCCACTTGGAGAATTTCTCTACGTTGTAGATGCACTGGGTCTGGATGAACTCGGCCCCGGCTGTGACCTTCTTCCCCAGCCGCAAGGCGCGGATCTCGAAGGGATCGGCGAAAGGATTCTCGGCAGCGCCGATGAAAAGCATGGGCGCGCCCTTCACGTCATCTCCCCCGAGGAATTTACCCTCGTCGCGGAGTGTCTTTGCCGTGTAGATCAACTGGATAGAGTCGATATCATAGACGTTCTTGGCCTTCGGGTTGTCGCCGAAGCTCTGGTGGTCGCCCGACAGGCACAGGACGTTGTTGATTCCCAGCGCTGCGGCGCCCAGTATGTCGCTCTGAATGGCTATACGGTTGCGGTCGCGGCAGACCAGCTGCCATATGGGATCGAATCCCATTTCCTTCAGGATGATGCAGGAGGACAGGGAACTCATCCTCACAACGGAAGTCTGGTTGTCCGTGACATTGACTCCGTCTACAACGCCTTTCAACAAGTTTCCTTTTTTCCGAACAGCTTCCGCGTCCGATCCTCGCGGCGGCCCGCATTCCGAGGTTACTACAAACTCTCCTTTTTCCAGCAGCCGCTCAATATTTGATTTCGTTTTCACGGTCTCAAATCCTCCCTTTCCCTCAACCTTCCTTTTTGGTCCCCTCATCCAGCCTGAGTGATTCATGAACTATTCGTCTGGGACCGCCGTCGCGCGAGGTCGACCAATCTTTCGGCAATGTGATCTCAGAAAGTTTCTCGAGCGTACCAAGCTCCTTCATCCGTTTTACGATAAGGGCCCAGGCGCAGTCGGTTTCCTTGTTGACCTCGCATTTGCCGTTCGATGAACCGCCGCATGGACCGTTCATCAGGCTCTTCGCACATCGCGCTATCGGGCATATCCCGGCGAACTGGTCCACGATACATTCCCCGCAGCCGGCGCATCGCTCCTCCCACAGGCCCTGTTCGACGGTCGCACCATAGAAAGTTGTATTGACTCCGGCATATACCCGCTTCTCCGGATACTTTTCGGAACAGAACTGAACACCGACCCCGCAGGCAAGCGTGATAACGGCGTCCGCGGCGGCTATTTTCCTCGATGTCTCTTCGTCGAAAAACTCGTCGTCGCACTGGCGGACGATCGTGTGCGTCGTCACTTCGAAATCATCGCCTCGTTCCCTGGCCGCCAGCTTTAGTTGGCTGTCCAGAATGTCCACTTCCTTCTCACCGCCGGCCATACATACGGTGACGCACGTGCCGCATCCGAGCAGCAGCACCTTCTTATGCTTGCTGGCCTTTGCATACAGGTCGTCGAATAACTTACGTTCTGCTACTATCATGAACTGTCTCCCGCGGAGTCTCAGCACTCGTTATATCCGCCGGGGCCTTGCCGCCGGCGTTGAGTCGCTTAATCCGCTCCGTAAACTCTGCAGAGGTTGTGGCAAAAAGCGGCCCCTGCGATGCGGCAATGTGGTAAAACTCAAGGCGATCGGGATTCACGCCCGTTTCACTCAACAGCTTCTTGGCGTGCGCCACTCGTTTCACCGCCCGCACATTGCCCTGGATGAAATGGCAACTGCCTATCTCGCAACCCGCCACCATTACGCCGTCGGCTCCTTCCACAAAGGCCTGGAGAACCATATTCTCGCTTACCTTGCCGGTGCATGGAATTCTCACAATGCGGATGTTTGTCGGATACTGCTTCCGCATGGTTCCCGCCAGGTCGGCTGCCGTGAAGGCGCAATAATGACAACAAAAGGCAATAATCGTCGGTTCGTTTTCCATATTTCCCGCTACTTTGTATTATCGAGTTGCCGGCCCAACCCGCATCTCAATTACTACTCTGGTCCTACTCCTGCCGGTACTTCTTCGCGCAGCATGCTCATGAACAGTGCGCGTTCCTGCATGTCGGTAAAAGTACGCAGCTGAATGGCCTCGGCCGGGCAGGCAGCAGCGCAGTTGCCGCAACCCTGGCACTTGGCTTCCTCAATCTCGGCTTTGCCGTCGGTATTCACAAACGGCGCCTCATAGATGCACTCCCGCACGCAGGTAAGGCATGTCGCGCACTTTTCGGGATCGACGTGCGACACAACACCGCCCACCTCGAGCGACTCCTTGGACAGGATGACGGCGGCACGACCCGCCGCCGCAAGGGCCTGGGTCACGTTTTCTTCGGTGTACTTCGGCGAATGAGCCAGTCCGCAGACGAAGATACCCTCGTTGGCGAAGTCAACGGGCCGCAGTTTGACATGTGCCTCCATAAAGAAGTCGTCTTCGTTCAAAGCCGCCTTCATCATCTCTGAAAGCCGCCGATTGCTGACCGTATTGGGAATGGTCCCGGCGCTCAGCACCACCAGATCGGCCTTCAGGTTGATATCCCGGTCCAGCACGGTGTCCCTGACCGTCACGTTCATGCCGGCGCCGTTGCGTGATACCTCCGGATAGGTCTCGTCGGGGAAGTGGATAAACTTGACCCCAAGTTTCCTCGCCTTGCGGTAGTAGAGTTCCTTGAACTCGTAAGTCCGAATTTCGCGGTACAGAATGTACACGTCGGCGCCGGGGTGTTTGGTTTTAATATCGAGAGCGTTCTTGACCGCCTCGCCGCAGCAGACACGCGAGCAATAGGGATGTTCCTTGTCGCGGCTCCCCACGCACTGAATCATCACCACGGTCTTGCCGTCGTAGTTGTCGTCCATCCGCTCCTTCTCGAGTTCGCGTTGTGTGACGACCCGGTCGCTCTGTCCGTACTCGAACGCTTCGGGCTTGTATTCTTCGGCGCCGGTGGCAAGTATGATCACGCCGTGCTTCAATTCAGCCGTTGATTCGCCCTTGAGTTTGGTAGTGAAGTTGCCCACGAACCCCGTCACTCCGTCGATTTCCGAGTTGAGCATGATGTCTATTTGAGGATGGGCCTCTACCTGTTCGATGGTCTCGTTGAGGAATACCTGCCAATCGTATCCCTCCATGCTGGTCTTGATGGTGCGCAGGTTGCCGCCCAATTCTCCGGTTTTCTCGACCAGGTACACCTGGAAACCCTGTTTCCCGAGAGCCAGCGCAGCCGTCATTCCGGACATACCTCCGCCTACTACCAGGGCGGCCTTTGTGACGCCGACTTTCCTGAATTGAATCGGTTCGAGAAGCCTCGATTTGCCTACGCTGCCGCGAACCAGGTCTTTGGCTTTCTTTGTCGCAGCGGCATGATCGTCCTTGTGCACCCAGGAGCACTGCTCCCGGATGTCGGCCATTTCGAACAGGCACTTGTTCAATCCGGCCTGCCGCATGGTTTCCTGGAACAGGGGCTCATGCGTTCGCGGCGTGCACGAGGCCACAATCACACGATTAAGGTTGTGCTCTTTGATGACCTCTTTCATTCGCTCTTGGGTGTCCTGCGAACACGTAAAGATCGTGTGTTCCGAGTAGACCACGTTGGGCAACGAACGTATGTATTCAGAGACTTCGGTTACGTTCACTACCGAAGAGATATTGATGCCGCAGTGACAGACGAACACGCCGATGCGCGGCTCTTCGCCCGTGACATCACGCTCGGGGGGATATTCGGAGACTTTGACTTCCGTCCCACGGACCGGCGCCAGCAACTCACCCACTTTTGAGGCCGCCGCACTGCTCTGCATTACGGTTTCGGGGATGTCCTTCGGCCCGCTGATCGCACCGCTCAGGAATATGCCCTCGCGGTTCGACAGCGTCTGCACAAAGGGCTGCGCCTCTGCAAACCCGAATTGGTTGCATTTCACTCCGGTTATGGCGGCTATGTCCGCGGTTGTGGCCTGGGCTTCCAGGCCGACGGACAATACCACCATGTCAAATTCCTCTTCAACGATGCCCTTGCCGTTCCCTTCGGCCACGTAGCGTACAATGGGATTATGATCGTTCGGCGTCTCTTTGATGGAGGATACCTGACTGCGAACGTAACGAACGTCGTGTTCCTCCTTTGCGCGGTTGTAGAAACTCTCGAAGCCTTTCCCAAAAGCCCGGAGGTCGATGTAGAAGATGGTCGCCTCAACGTCGGCCTCATGTTCCTTGGCGACGATGGCTTCCTTGGTGGCGTACATGCAGCATACGGACGAACAGTACTCGTTTCCGCAGGTCGCGTCGCGTGAACCCACGCATTGGATCCAGGCGATACGCTTGGGCGTACGGCCGTCGGAGGGCCGCTTCAAGTGCCCTTCAGTCGGTCCCGATGCGCTGAGTATGCGTTCGAACTGCAGGGCAGTCAGTACATTGGGATACCGCCCGAAACCATATTCGGACTTTCGTGCCGCATCGAAGGCATCGAAGCCGCCGGTAAGCACTATAGCGCCCACGTTCAGGTCCTGCTCCCTGTCTTTTATTTCATAGTCAATAGCGTTGGCGGGACAGATCTTGCTGCAGGCGCCGCATCCGTCTGTCTGAAAATGGATACAGTTTTCGGTGTCGATAACGGGAACAAGGGGGACAGCCTGTGCAAAGGGGATATGGATGGGCCGCCGGTCACCGAGTTGTGCGTTGAATTCGTGGGGGATCTGGGCTAACGGGTTGGGGCAGAACTGAGCCGGGTCGATAGCGCCCGTCGGACAGACAAAGGCGCAGGCGCCGCAGCCGATGCAAACGTCAGAAAGTCGTTTGTAGGGCGTTGCAATCTCCCGCTCGATTCCCCGTCCCGAGAAACATGTGGCTTCCGGTCCTATGACTTCTCTACAGACGCGTACGCAGAGGCCGCACATGATGCAGAGGTCGGTGTCGCACGGTTCGACATCGTCCTCGGGCGTATGGCCGTCTGAAGCCGAATGCGGCGGGGATTTCAACGGCATCGACGGAAGCTGGTATTGCTCGGCCAATTCCGTAATTACTCCCGCCCGCGGTGCCCGATTCTGCATAAGGGCCAACGTCATACGCCGTGACTGCACGACCCTGTCCGAGCGGGTTTCGATCACGAGTCCGTCTTCTGCAGGATAGGAGCACGCGGGTACAAGACCCGGTCTGCCGCCTGCCTTGATTTCGACTACACATATCCGGCAGGCCCCTGCCTCGGGCACGGCCCAGTGATGGCACAAGGTGGGGATTTCAATGTTGAGGGTTTTCGCCGCATCGAGAAGGGTTTTCCCCTTCTCTACCTCAACAGTCTGGCCGTCTATTGTTAGCACAGGCATCTATAAACTCCTAAGAGAACGGCTTCCGTTCCGTCCAAAAATTGCCGCCACCCCGAGGGATGTGGCTTGTCGCTCCTACAGGCGCCTAAGATACTCCAACGCCGCTTAACTCTTTCTTTTTCGCTTCCGCCTTTTTCGCTTCCGCCCGCTCCAGGTCGCACCTCAGGCATCGACCGGCCTCCCCGCATGCTGCGCCCGGGGTAAGGCCGCAGAGAACTTCGGTGAAACTGGCAATACGTTCAGCAACCGGGAGCTCGGGCTCGGCGGCGCGAGGCCGATCGAGCGTCTGCTCCAGCTCTTCCTCCGTCGGTTTCTTGTTGCTTGGGCCTGCGTTGTCCGGAAGCAAGCCTTCTCCGCCGAGCAGGCGGTCAATGGCCACAGCCGCTTTCTGACCCTCTGCGATGGCTTCAATCACGGTGGAGCCGCCCGAAACAATGTCGCCGCCGGCAAAGACATCCGGTACCGACGTAGCGCCCGTCAGTCCGTCTATTTTAACGCCGCCCCACGAGGCCACATCAACGACACCGCCGGTCAGATCCGTGGTGGGCGCCTGCCCGACCGCGGGAATAATCGTGTCGCATTCAACGACAAACTCGCTCCCCTCGACCGGCACAGGCCGGCGTCGGCCGCTCTGGTCTGTTGCGCCGAGTTTCATGCGTATCATCTCGATCCCGGAAACCTTTTCGTTCTCGCCTCGAACGCGGACGGGGGTCACCAGCTCGACGAGTTCCACGCCTTCCTCGAGGGCAGCCTCAATTTCCTCTTCGTAGGCCGGCATTTCGGCCCTGGTGCGCCGGTACAGGACGGTCACCTTTTCGGCGCCCAGTCGCAGCGCCGAGCGGGCCGTGTCTACAGCGGCATTGCCGCCACCGATAACGGCAACGCGACGGCCGCACTTAACGGGCCGACCGAGGGCGCGATTGCGGAGGAATGCCAGCGATTCCTCGACTCCGTCAAGCTCCTCTCCCTCGATCCCGAGCTTGCGATCGATTGCCGCGCCCGTAGCGACAAATACGGCCTTGTATCCATCCGCCCGCAGCTGATCGATACTGTCGACGCGCGCGTCCGTTCGCAGTTCCACTCCGTGGGACAAAATGAAGTCAATATCGGCCTGCAGACTGGCCTTGGGGAGCCGATACTCCGGGATGCCCACCGAGAGGAGGCCGCCTGCCACCGGCAGCGCCTCGAACACCGTCGAAGGGCGGCCCATCCGGGCCAGGAAGTAGGCGCAACTCAGACCGGCAGGGCCGCTGCCGACAATGGCCACTTCACGTTTACCCGCGGCTGGTGGGGGTGGTGTTTCCGGACGGATGTCTGCATGGTCGAAGGCGTATCTCTTGAGCGCCCGTATGGCAATGGGTTCATCCACGTCGGACCTGCGGCAGCGCTTCTCGCACGGGGCGTCGCACACACGGCCGCATACGGAAACGAAGGGGTTGCGCCGTCGAATCATCTCCACGGCTTCCCCGAGGCGATCTTCGGCGATGAGGCCGACGTACTGGGCAACGTTGATGCCCGCAGGACACGCATGCGAGCACGGCGCTTCGACGAGCCCCTCGCAGACCGCTGCACGGCAGCGCTTCTCGCGAATGTGCTCCTCGTACTCGTGCCGGAAATATTTCAATGTCGAGAGGACCGAATTCGGCGCCGTCCCGCCCAACTGGCAAAGGGACGAATCCTTTACATATTCGGCCAGGCTTTCGAGCCGCTCGATGTCTTCTTCTTCTCCTTGTCCGTCGCAGATCCTCGAAAGAATCGAGTGCATCTGAAACAGTCCTTCACGGCACGGCGTACACTTTCCGCACGATTCATCCATCAGGAAGGCAAGGAAATACTTGGCCAGGTCCACCATGCAGGTGCGCTCATCCATCACGATGAGGCCGCCGGAACCCATCATTGCGCCCGCCGCGCTCAGCTTGTCGAAATCGACGGGCAGGTCAAGCAACGATGCCGGTATACAGCCACCCGAAGGACCGCCTGTCTGTACCGCCTTGAAAGCGCGGTTGTTCTGTATTCCTCCGCCGATGTCGAAAACGATATCCCGCAGGGGCGTTCCCATCGGGACTTCAACCAGGCCGGTATTCTCCACTTTGCCGACCAACGAGAAGACCTTTGTGCCCTTCGACCCCTCCGTGCCGATCTTCCCGAACCAGTCGGCACCACGGTCGATAATGACAGGCACATTGGCCCAGGATTCTACGTTGTTGATATTGGTCGGTTTGCCCCACAGACCCGATTGAGCCGGGTACGGCGGCCGCTGGCGGGGTGTTCCGATGTCGCCCTGTATGGATATGATGAGGGCGGTTTCCTCGCCGCACACAAAGGCCCCGGCGCCGCGAACGATTCCAAGATCGAAAGAGAAATCCGTGCCCATGATTTTTTCGCCCAACAACCCAAGGGCACGCGCCCGTTCTATGGCAACGGCCAGGTTATCGATGGCCAGCGGATACTCTCCCCGGACATAGAGGTAGCCTTTGCTGGCGCCTATGGCGTAGGCGCCGATGACCATTCCTTCGATAACGCTGTACGGGTCGCCTTCCATGACGCTGCGGTCCATGAATGCGCCGGGATCGCCTTCATCCCCGTTGCAGATGATGTATTTCTGTTCGGCGTCCTGGTTGCGGCACAGGGCCCATTTTCTGCCCGTTGGAAATCCTGCACCGCCTCGTCCGCGCAGGCCGGCGCGCGTAACTTCGTCGATCACGGCCTCCGGACTCATTTCCTTCAGCACGCGACACAAGGCGCGATAGCCGCCTCGGGCCACATACTCCTCGATGGAGCCCGGGTCCAGGAGTCCGCAGTTTCTGAGGGCTATCCGCCGCTGCTTGCCGTAGAAGTCCAGTTCAGCCAGATGAGGCACATCGGCAAGACCACTGCCGTTCCCTTTCGGCCCCAAGCCGAGCATCTCCCCGGCGGGCTGTTCGATATAGGCCATAATCGGGCCCGTCGGTATCTCGCCCTGGCCGGTTTTATCAATGAGGCGATCGAGATTGCCGGACTCGAGTTTGGAGAAGACCACGCGCGGTTTTCCGGGAATGACAACGTCTACCAGCGGCTCGCGCTGGCAGAAACCGATGCAGCCCGTACGGGCGAGAGCTATGTCGACCTGGCGCTTCCCAATGATGTCTTTTAGTGACTCGAACAACTCGCCGGCACCAGCGGCCAGCCCGCATGAAGACATCCCCACAACGACCTTGGGCCGCGATGGGTAGAGCGTTTCACGGCCCCGTTCGGCCAGCTTCTGGAGGTCTTCCAGACTTCGGACAGGCTCTTTATTCATCACACCAAGGCCTCCTCACGTTGGGGATCTTTTGTAAGCACGGGCTCCATTGGCGAATCATTGTACTGTTTGACGACTGCCATTGTTTTTCGAACGGTCATGTTTGAGTAGTACTTGTCATTGACGGTCACGATCGGGGCCAGGGCGCACGCGCCCAGACAGTGAACGTGCTCGAAGCTGAATACTCCGTCGCTTGTGGTCGCCCCGTGCTCGATGCCGAGCTCACGCGTGATCGCGTCGGCTATCTTGCCGCCGCCCTTGAGATGGCAAGCCGTGCCGAGACAGACCTTGATGATGTTCTTGCCCCTCGGTTTCAGGCTGAAAGCGCCGTAGAATCGCGCAACAGCGTAGAGGCGGCTAAGCGAAATCCCCGATTTCTCGCTCAGATACATCATGACGTCCTGCCGGAGGTAGTTGAATTTGTTCTGAACATCCTGCAGGGAGCCGATCACCATGCCTGCCGGGTCGTCGTATTTGGCCACAATGGCGTCGACCGTCTCTATGACTTCGGGAGACGTCTTGTCTCGAACGCTGAACGCGCCGGGAACCGTGATCTTGTTGCGCGACATACAGTTGGTCACACATTCGCCGCAGCCCGTGCACTTCTCCTCGTCTACGTACCTTGAGCGCCGGTTCACGGTGACGGTGAAGTTCCCGGCTTCACCCTGAACCCTCTTCAGATCCGAATACGAGATGATCTCGATATTGCGATGCCGGCCCGTTTCAACCAGCTTGGGGGAGATCATGCACATAGCGCAGTCGTTCGTGGGGAATGTCTTGTCCAGACGCGCCATGTTGCCGCCGATTGCGGGTTCCTTCTCCAGCAGGTACACCTTGAATCCGGAGTTGGCGCAGTCCAGGGCCGCCTGCATACCGGCGACGCCGCCGCCCACGACCAGTACCGAACCTACTTTTTTGCCATTGTCTGCCATCACACTATCCCAAGTTGTTCACGCGGTTATGTAGTAGTACCTGCCGGCACCAAATCAAAAGGCACAATGCTGCTCCCAAGCTGCAGACGGCTTTCGTCAATGCCGTAGGCCAAGCCCATAAGCTGCGTGATAAAGACAACAGGTATCGCGCGCGAAATGCCGAATTCGGCGCGGACTTCATCCTGTTTCG
The DNA here is from genome assembly GCA_964586015.1 of uncultured Acidobacteriota bacterium. Classification (GTDB taxonomy): domain Bacteria; phylum Acidobacteriota; class UBA6911; order UBA6911; family UBA6911; genus UBA6911. Next base: position 15,845 of record CAZPHK010000095.1, read on the forward strand.
CGTCAAGGTTATTCTGACACATGGGGCAGGCCACAGCGATGCAGTTCACGTCGCGGGCCTCCGCGTCTTTCAGAATCTTGCCGCAGAGTTTGGCCGAGGCCGCAGGCGCCGTCACGAACAGGCTTGCGCCGCAGCATTCGGTTTTGTAGGACCAGTCGACGGCCTCGCCGCCGAGGGCCGTTACGATGCGGTCCATGGACACCGGATACTCACGGTCGTCAAAACAGTCCGAGCGCGGAATGCGCGTGTTCAGGCAACCGTAGTAACAGGCAATTCGCATACCGGAGAGCGGAACTTTCACGGCAGCCTCGATTCGCTCCAGGCCAACGTCGGTCGTCAGAAGGTCCAGGACGTTTCGAATCTTGACCGAGCCGCGATACTCGAAGCCCGTTTCCGACTTCAGCGTTTCGGCCAGGGCCGCGTTCTTCGATATCTCGAGTTCGGCGCTTGCCAGGCGGTGGTAGCACGCAGCGCAAGGGGCAAAGATCTCTTCATAGCCCTGCTCCTGAGCCAAGGCCAGATTTCGCAGGTTAAGCGACAGGTAAAGTTTGTGGTCCAGGGCGTGGGCTGATGTCGCGCCGCAGCAGTTCCAATCCTTGAGCATGTCGTATTCGATGCCCAGTTTCTCGAACACAGCCTTCAGGCTTGTCTCGAAACTCGAAGCCGTTCCTTCGAGGCTGCATCCCGGGTATAAGGCGATTCGTGAACTCATCTTTTCCAAAACCCTTTCATCCAGCGTTTGAATCCGCGAAGCGATTTCGGTGGGAGTATCTTGAGGCGACCCTTGAAGAACATCTTCCGCCCCAGGTCGGCATTGTCAAGGGGCTTGCCCTTGCGAATGTTGTTCTCGACCATCATCCGCATTTCGAAGATCCGGCCGCGACGTCCGAGGTCCCGAATGAAACACCTGTGGAAGGTCAGTACGTCCGGATTGGGACATTCAATTCCCTTTTCGATGGCCCTGGCCCGCGCCTCGTCCATGATCGTCGTAATGTCGATGTCATTCGGGCACCGCGTCGCGCATGTGTAGCAACCTGCGCACATCCACATCGTGTTCGAACGCAGCACTGCGTCTTCTTCGCCCAGAGAAAGCAAATGAATGACTTGGTGCGGGAGAAGGTCCATTTCCTCGGCCAAAGGGCAACCGGCCGAGCATTTTGAGCATTGATAACAAAGGGAGGCGTTGATCGTTTCTTTTACGCTGCCATCCGCAGCGGCGCTTTTAGTCGTCACATTCGTTTCTGAGCTCATACGGATCTCTCAAACTACTCCGTTGCTACGAGCCCTTCCTGCTGCTGCGGCCCGCTAAATGCACACAGAGCTACACTTATAAATTGTCCCGATGTGTTTTCTCCGATACGCACGGGAAAAGCTGATCGGCATCGGCAGTCGAATAAGGCTGGTAAGCA
>CAZPHK010000096.1:0-9624 GCA_964586015.1 uncultured Acidobacteriota bacterium
TCTGCGTTCGGTATCGCTGCGCCGGATGCTTTTCCGTGCACGGATGGAGCGGTTTCTTGGGTTCCTGTGCGGAATCGGCGCCCGGGGGCTCGCATATTTATTTCTGTTGCATTGCCGGCAGCGGATAAACCAGAAAGGAGCCTCATGATCGGACCCTGTCTTATTGTCGGTGCGGGATTTTTCGGAGCAGTATGCGCGCGCGAACTGGCCGATGCCGGCGTCCGGTGCCGTGTTATAGAAAAGCGGGATCATATCGGAGGAAACTGTTATACCCGGGCCCACCTTGATATCGGGTGTCACGAGCATGTGTACGGGCCGCATGTCTTTCATACGGACTCGCCGTCGATTTGGCGCTATATTACACGTTTCGCAGAATTTAACTCTTTCATAAACCGCCCCAGGGTCCGGTTTCGCGACCGTCTCTTTTCTTTTCCAATAAACCTGCTGACATTGAATCAGCTTTTCGGCGTCCGAACACCCGCCGAAGCGGCGGCCGTATTGGAGATGAAGCGCCGACCACGGGCGGATCAGAGCAACGTCGAGGATTGGTGCCTGGCAAATCTCGGGCAGGAACTGTATGAAACCTTTTTTCGCGGGTATACCTGGAAGCAGTGGAACCGCCCGCCCGCGGAACTCCCGGCGGATATCGTACGCCGCGTGCCGGTCCGTTTGACCTGCGATGATAATTACTATCCGGATAGATATCAGGGAATCCCGGTCGGGGGATACACGGCAATTTTTGAGAAACTTCTCGAAGGGATTCCGGTCGATCTGGGTGTGGACTTTTTCGAAGATCGGGAATCGTGGCTGAATCAATACCCGGCGGTAATTTATACCGGAGCGGTGGATGCCTTTTTCAATCTTGAATTCGGTTCCCTTGAATACCGTTCGCTCCGGTTTGAAAAGGAATTCCTCGACATGCAGGATTTTCAGGGGAATGCGGTGGTCAATTATACGGAACGGGAAATCCCATGGACCCGGATTGTGGAACATAAACACTTCAATGGGGACCTGACGCGCGATCGAACGCTGATAACAAAAGAATTTCCTGCCGACTGGCTGCCCGGGTTGGATCCGTACTATCCGGTCCATACAGCCGGGAACGCGGAGCGGTTCGCGAGCTATAACCGGAGGGTTCGGGATCTCGAGGGCAAGGTTGTTTTCGGCGGTCGCCTTGCCGAGTACCGTTATTACGATATGGACGATGTCATCGAAGCGGCCTTGGAAACCGTTAAAAGACTGCTAAAAAAGTAGTTGCTCCAGCCCGCATAACTTTCCGGTTATGAATTCCTGAATCCCCGATTCTTCTCCTGTAAAAAATCAATCATTTTGTGAATGATTAATACATCAAGTTCCCTTTATCTTCTGCCGATGAAGACATTGGCCGGAATTTCGGGTTAACTGTCCAGCCCGATCAGTCCGGAATAAACCCGTTGTCGGAACAGAAATTGACGCGAAAACATGAAAATCCGGAGAAGGACGTTCGATGCAAAAAGAAAAATCGATGGATCAAATACGGGACACGGAATGGTTTGACGCTTTGTGCTTGAGCGCCAGGACACCCGGTATAAAAGTCAACGGACAGGTGCTGCCGCCTTTTCCTCCGGAATCTCTCCAGAAGAACACGACGGGTGCGAGCGGACCGGTAACAATAAAGGAAGCATTCCTTTTTTACGAAGACTGTATAAAAGTATTTAAGGAATTAGGCCGCCCAATCGGGCCGGGATCCCGTTTGCTGGATTTTGGGACCGGATGGGGAAGGATTGCCCGATGTTTCCTCAGAAATATTCCGCGAAACAACCTGTTCGGAGTGGGTGTGGATGCCGAATTCATCGCCATATGCAAAGACTCGTTCGGACCGGACGGTTTCTCGTTCTGTGCACCGTATCCTCCAACGGATTTGCCGGAGATGTTTTTTGATTATATTGTAGGCTATTCCGTTTTTTCCCATTTATCCGAAAAGGCGTGCGGGCAGTGGATGAAGGAATTTCACCGCCTGCTCAAACCGGGAGGAATTGCGGTCATGACCACTCGAGGACGGCCGTTTTTTGATTATTGCATGGAATTGCGGAAGAAATCCGTTGAAGGGTATCAGAAATCCCTTTCCGGGATGTTTCCCGACTTTGAAGAAGCGAAAGCCAGGTACGATCGCGGGGAATTTGTTCATTCCAGTGCCCCGGGACTCGGAGGCGGCGGACCGCGAAACTTGGATTTTTACGGGGAGTCTTTTATTCCGGAAGCATTCGCAAGACAAGCATATCTGCCTGAATTTAAACTCGCCCGCTTCCATTTTTCGCCCGGAAGGCATCAACAGCCCATGATGTTTTTTGTAAAACAATAGATCCGGCTTCCTTTGTCCGCGTGAAAATTTCATCACAATTTCAAAGAATCCGGCACGGGGGAAAAATTAATCATTTTCTGAATGATTCATCCCTCAAGTTTTGTTCTGCTCCTGCCGATGAAGAGATTGAACCTGCTCGGTTTATACCGTGGGTATGGTCAGAAATCCCATAGCCTGATAAAGGCCGGCAGGGCTTTGAACGGAACTCTATTGGTTCATACAAAGAATAAATGCACGGCGTCTTTATTTATGGTGCTATGGAGGAGAATTTTCCGTGAAAAAAGTTTTGCTTGTCGGAGGAGCCGGATATGTAGGCTCAGTACTTGCGCATGAACTCCTGGAACGCGGATATGCGGTTCGTGTACTGGACAGAATGTATTTTGGAGATCGGGGTTTGGCGGATATACGGGATCGTGTTGAGATCTTGGTCGGTGATTTGCGCGACATGCCGCCCAACTCCCTGGATAATGTAGAGGCGGTTATCAATATTGCCGGACTTTCGAATGATCCTACCGCCGAGTATAATCCGGCCGCCAATTACGAAATGAACACAACGGCCAGCGTGGCACTGGCGAAGCATTGTCAGGAGAAGGGCATAAAAAGATATGTTTATGCCTCCTCGTGTTCCATCTACGATTTTGGAGTCGTAGACCAGCAGCGCGATGTCGTAGTGGATGAAACCTCCAAAGTAAATCCCAAAGCGGCATATTCGAGCTCAAAGTACGCAGCCGAAAAAGAACTGCTTCCAATGGCCTCCGATAGATTTTGCGTCACGGCGTTGAGAAAAGGAACGGTTTTCGGCTTTTCCCCTCGCATGCGATATGACCTGGTTGTGAATACTTTCGTTAAAGATGCTATCAGCAAGGGATTTATCAGCCTGCACTACGGGGGAGAGATGTGGAGGCCCATGGTGGATATCCGGGACGCCGCACGCGCGTATATTGCCCTGCTCCAGGCGGAACATGAAGCAGTCAACGGACAGGTCTTCAACCTGGTCAACGGCAATTATCGCATCAGCGAATTGGCTCTGAGAGTTTGCGAAACGCTTAAGGAAGCGGGAATTCAAGTTGAAATACGTCCGGATTATTCCTACAAGGGAGTAAGGAACTACAGGGTGTCCGGCGAAAAACTGTATAAAATTTTAAATTTCCGCCCGCAGGTATCGATCGAAGCGTCCGTAAGAACGATGGTTCAGGAAATTCGAAAAGGGAACTGCACGGACTTCGACAATCCTAAATACTACAATATCAATTGGATGCGTTTTCTGGAAGAGGCCCAGAAAGTCATTCAGGTTACAGGTTCCGTCTTCAATCTGCCGGAGTCGTCTTCCCTGGCTCTGAGCGCATAACCAGGGGAAATACGATGGCGAAGCCTATTGTGATTATCGGCGCTACGGGACAATTGGGTACGGACCTGAAGCGCCTTTGGCCGAAGAAATCCGACAACGAAATCGTTGGCTTGAATCACGGCGAAATTGAAGTTGCGGATTATGAGTCCGTTCACGGCAGACTTTCGGCGATACAGCCCGGAATAGTCATCAATACTGCAGCGTACCATAAAGTCGACGAACTTGAGGATAATCCTCAAAAAGCTTTTGCCGTCAATGCAATAGGTCCAAGGAATCTGTCCGTTTCCTGCCGGGAGCTTGATTCGGTTTTAGTCCATCTGAGCACGGATTATGTATTCAGCGGAAGCAAAAAGAAGCCCTACCGGGAACTGGATCCGGTCGATCCTGTCAATGTTTACGGAATCAGCAAATCCGCCGGCGAAATGTTTGTTCGTTCCATCTGGCGGAAACACTTCATTGTCCGGTGCAGCGGCCTTTACGGCACTGCCGGGCCCTCCGGGAAGGGCACAAATTTTGTCGAACTGATGTTGCGCCTGGCGCAACAGGACAAACCCATCAAAGTTGTGGATGATCAAATTCTTACTCCGACTCCGACTTCCCTGTTGGCGCGACAGATTGCAGTGCTCGGAAAAACGGACGAGTACGGGACATACCACGCAACATGCCAGGGCAGTTGTTCATGGTACGCGTTTGCCCGGGCGATTTTCGAATTTTCCGGATTAAAACCGGACTTAAAGACTCAGACAACCGCCCAGTCGGGAGCCCGAGCCGCCCGGCCCCCTTATTCGGTTCTCGAAAATGCAAACCTGGAAAAGCTTGGAATCGATTCCATGCCTTCATGGCAGGCAGGGCTGAAAGAATATCTTGATGGAAGAAAATAATCGGCTGCTCTATCGGGAAAGCCGAATTTGGAAATCCTGCTGCCGCCTCGCGGGAATGGCCTCCAATTGAGGTTCAATATGCCTGGAAAAATACTCTTTATCAGTCACGATGCCACAAGAACGGGGGCCCCCGTTATTTTTTTAAATTTCCTGAAATGGTTTCGAAAGAACACGCACATTCCATTTCAAATAATCCTCAAGGATGGAGGCCCGCTCGAAGACGAATTCCGCGAACTGGGGCCGACGCACGTATTGAACTGGAATAATTCATGTTTCGACCAGGCCGAAAAAGAAAAATATTTGCACAATCTGGCGAAACAGGATTTCAGCTTGATCTACTCCAACACCGTGACGAACGGGCAGGTATTGTCCTGTCTGGCTGAAGCGGACTGCCCCATTCTCACACACGTTCATGAACTCGAGTATCGCATCCGCCACCAGACCGAGCCTGAAATCATCGCTGCAGTGGCGGCCTTTACGGACCATTACATAGCAGTGTCTCAGGCGGTCAAACAAAACCTTATGAGGAACCATGATGTTCCGGAAGAGGCCGTGTCCGTTATTCGTGGATTTGTCCCGGCTGAAGAGAATGCCGCTGAATCGGGCGGTCGCCGGAACATCCGCAATTCCCTTGGAATCCGTCCGGACGCCCGTGTTGTCGGAGCATGCGGAACATCGGACTGGAGAAAGGGGCCGGATCTTTTCATCCAGCTGGCGGCATCGGTTCGGCGCAATCTTGATGACCCGGTTCATTTCTGCTGGGTTGGAGCCCAGGTGGACGACCCCGGCTTTTCGGCCCTGGCACACGATGTCGCAATGGCGGGTCTGGACGATCGCATGCACTTCATCGGCCCGCAAAAGAATCCAAAAGATTATTTTTCCCTGTTCGACGTTTTTGTATCGGTATCCCGGGAAGACCCGTTTCCACTGGTAAATCTTGAAGCGGCGGCGCTCGGCGTTCCGGTTGTTTGTTTCGACAACTCCGGCGGCGGCAGAGAATTCGTGGGAAGCACCTGTGGATTCGTTGTGAACTATCTCGACATGGAAGGCATGAGCGCCCGTGTTGTGGAATTGCTGAAAGATGACGAATTGAGAACGAAATTGGGGAATCAGGCGCGCAGAAGAGTCCGCGAGAACCATGATATTTCTTCGGTCGCTCCTGAAATTCTCAAGTTGATGCGGGGCGTCGTTTCGAACTGGAATCAAATATCCTATAAGGCCCGGAGACAGAAAGCAGCGCTTTTCAGAAACACCGGCGACCGGCTGCAGGCGCTTTTCTCCCTCCTGTCGGATCGCGCGCATACGGACGATACGCATTCTCTGTTTCTTCAGCAGCTCTCCGGGGAGCTGCAGAATAGAGGCTTTTTCCAGGATGCGTACAACCTCGCTTCATGGTTGGACCTGAAGGGAAAAGCGGTCGAGGCTCAGGCTCTCTTCACCCTTGTTTCCCGGCATGCGACGGATGCCAATCGGGAACTGGCCGGGAAGGCCCTTTTTAAAAAAGGATGTTTCGCTGCTGAAGAAAAGGAAGCCGTCGAGCATTTCCGGAGTTGTCTGGAACTGTACCCGGCGCACGAAGCTGCTCGAAGGCGATTGAAGGACCTGACTCAAAATGGATTGAAGTGACAACTTAAGGAATCCGGGCATCTTCCCATGCAACTGATTTGAACCAATACGGGAAAAAGCGAATGAACGCCAACGTCAAATTACTAGCGATGAACTTCCCTCAGTTCCACCCCATACCCGAAAACGACATCCTTTGGGGCAAAGGGTTTACCGAATGGACGAACGTGACCAAGGCCAGGCCTTTATTCCGCGGGCACTATCAGCCTCAATTGCCGACCGATCTGGGTTTTTACGATTTAAGGCTGCCGGAAGCGAGGCAGGCACAAGCGGATCTTGCGCGCGAATACGGCATTCACGGCATTTGTTATTACCACTACTGGCTTCATGGACACCGGCTTCTAGAGAGGCCCGTCAACGATATCATTGCATCGGGAAAACCCGATATGCCTTTTTGTTTATGCTGGGCCAACGAACACTGGACCCGGAAATGGGACGGCCTTGAATCTGAAATTCTTGTTCGACAGGACTACTCGGATGAGGACGATCTCGCGCATATCCGGTGGCTCTGCGAATATCCTTTCCGTGATCCGCGTTATGTAAGAATCGACGGGAAGCCTGTTTTTTTGGTCTATCGCGCGTTTCGGCTGCCGGATCCCGCCCGGACGTGCCGGATCTGGAGGGAGGAGGCGCATCGACTCGGCATAGGAGAAATCTACCTCTGCCGGATGGAAACGTTTACGGATGAAGTCGGAGACCCGACGGATATCGGATTTGACGCCGCGGTAGAGTTCCAGCCGGACTGGAAGAATATGGGCCCGGCACAGCGCCAGGGGCTCTTCTGGAGATCCTTGAGAAAACTCGGCCTTTCGAACCGGGCTTTTGGAGATCATCGCATTTACGATTACGAAACTGTCGTGAAACGGATGCTCCGGAAGGAAAATCCTCCTTACAAAAGATTTCCGTGCGTGACTCCCGGTTGGGACAATTCTCCACGAAAAAAAACGGACGGCTTGATCATTCGCGACTCCAATCCCCGGCTGTATGAAATGTGGCTCACCGAAGCAATCCGGAAATTCGAGCCGTTCAGCGAAGACGAGAATCTTGTTTTCATATGCGCTTTGAATGAATGGGCGGAGGGAAATCATCTCGAACCCTGTCGCCGTTGGGGCCGAGCTTATCTGGAAGCGACCCGCCGGTCTCTTGAAGCGGGTTTGGGTCAGGAAACCGCAAATCCGGCGACGATGGAAAATGCCGCTGTTCGGAAATCATCCGAGAACGATTCGGCCGGAAACGGGGGTTCGATTCAAAGGGATACAAATATGGATACCGCATTGTTATTTCGGCGCCTGCGGGATCTGTATTCCGGATCCAAGCCGTTCGACCCGCAGGAGCGCCAGCTCCTCAGATCCCTGGACCGGAAGGGGGTATTTATCAATCTGTACAACATGGCATCCCTTGAAACGCATTCGGAGGATAAAAGCACCGCGTTCGGTTTATTTCTAATAATTAGCGATCTGCTTCAGGGCGTGAATGCCGAACTGGCCGGCAAGTGCCGTTATAAGCTCGCGCTGCTCAGCAGCGCCACGGCTGAAAGAAAAAAGCATCTTGAGGCCTGCCTCGAAATGTACCCCGCCCACACGGCTGCCCGAAGATTGATGTCAGAAATAAACGAAGATGTCGCCACTTCAGCGGCCTGATCCCGGCCGCCTTAAGAAGAGGACACAATGAAGAAAGTATCCGTCATACTCCCGTGCTTAAACGAGGAACGCTATATCAGGGAGGCTTTCGAGTCGCTTCGGGATCAGACCTACAAATATTTCCAGGTCATCCTCGTTGATAACGGATCCACGGATGCGTCCGTCAGGATCGCGCGGCAAACGGTTGGGGGCGACGGCCGGTTTCGGTTTGTTGAGGAATCGAGGAAGGGAATTGCCAGAGCCTTGAATCGGGGGCTCCGGGAAGCGGATGGTGAAATTATTACGTTTTTGGATGTCGACGATTACTGTTGCAGAACCTCCATTCAACGCATCGTGGAGGAATTCGAGGATACAGGCGCCGATTTTATTGCCTGCAACGGATACATGGTCGATGAAAACAGCGAAGTGTACGGGGAAATCGATTCCTATATATACTCGGAAGAAATGGTTCCTTTTGTACTTTTCCGGGAAAATATCATTAGGACGATGTCATTTCTCGCGGTCAGGAGGAACGTGATACGGACAGAGTCCTTTTTCCCCGATGACTATGATCGCCTTCCCGACTGGCACCTTATACTGCATTGCATCAGCAGCGGCCTGAAAGTGCGATTTCTGGATGAAGCCCTGGTCTACAAAAGATATCACGATCAGAATCTAGCCTACGATTCCGGGCTGGTGGAGCCGCAGTCCATCAGGAGGCTGCTGGAATTCATGGAGGCATACCCGCGCATATCCGAATTTTACGACGGGAATGACATAAAACGCCTGCTGACCGAACGATATATCCGCGCCGTTCAGTATTTCCGGCGCAAGGGTCTTTGGGACAAAATACCCGGCTACCTGAAGGAATGCCTCGATTCAGGGCACCTCGATGAAAACGTCTATCGTTACTTCAATGCCGTAGCCCTGCTGCATACCGACAGGAATGCATTTGTCGCTTACGTGGAAGACCATCAAAGCAGGCATCCCCTATGGCTTTTTGTTCGCGGCTTGATGTTCTGGATCAGGAAAGAATACAGGCCGGCCTGCAGGGAGTTTGAGACAGCCTATGTCCGTTCCCTTCTGAAATTTCCCGAAGCCATAAATTCGTGGGCGCTCGCGTGCTTTTTTGTGGACCGGGACCGGTCCGGCAGGTTGATTCATCAGGCTCTCGATCACTGGCCCGACTATAAAGACGCGAAGGATAACAGCAGGAACATCCTTGAAGGAAGACCCGGCCGGTTTAAACATACCTTCGCCTTAATGCCCGATTCGCTGAGCAGGCTCACCGGCATCCATATAGAGTAATTCCATCGCGCGGCTGATCGTCGGCGAAGTCTTGTCCCGGTAAAAGGATCTATTATTAGAGCAGAATGCTTGTAGTAAAGGAGAACGAATATGCCGTCCATTCAATGGAATAAACTGGTATGGGATGAGGACTACAACTGGGATGAAAAAGGAGAGGAATGGTCCGAATGCTGGGGGAATTCCTATGGTCAGTTTTACAGTGAATTGTTTCCCCGTTTAGCCAATTTGCTCCCCTCCCGGACGGTTCTTGAGATTGCCCCCGGTTATGGACGGTGGACTCAATACCTTCTTAAATATACAAACGAAAAGTATATCGGCGTGGATATTGCTGAAGCCTGTATACAACATTGCCGGAAAAGATTTGCTGCTGCCGGGATGGCCGAATTTTACCAAAATGACGGAAAAAGCCTGGAGATGGTGGAAGATAATTCCATTACCCTCGCTTTTTCTTTCGATTCGCTTGTTCATGCGTTCCTTGACGTTGGCGGGCAACCCAACGTATTC
>CAZPHK010000096.1:9634-17218 GCA_964586015.1 uncultured Acidobacteriota bacterium
ATGCGGATATTGGCGTTATCGAAGAATACATCCGGTCGCTGCTTAAAAAAATTAAAGTAGAGGGTTTTGCCTTTATCCACCACAGCAACCTGTGTGATGCTCCCGAGGAAGTGCGGCAGAAGGAATTCACGCACTACAGGGATGAAACTGTTACCGCAGCCAAGGTGCGGCATGCCGTGAAATCGCTCGGAGGCCATATCTGCATTCAGGAAATTCTGGACTGGGGCGGGTGTGAGGCTATCGACGCCATCACCGTTTTCAGAAGAAACGAGCATTCTGACACCGGTGAAAATGTTATGTTTCATAACAATATGCACTTAAAACATTCCCAATACAGCAAGGAAGTGATCTCCAGATACTCCGGCATCGGGAACCGCGCGTTTTAATCCAAAAGACATTCTGCCGAGGAGCCTGTCAGACATGGTAGTAAAAAACTATTTGTCGTCGGACTTGCGGGCAATCGCCCGGAGGAAAAGGCGGTCGGGACCGGCCTCGGCAAAAATTGGATAAGGCAAAGGCGGGGCAATCCCGCGTTTGATGTTTTCGACAGGATCGACGGGGTTGGAGGCGAAGCTTGTATCGTATGCTCCTTCGGCGTCGAAAACCGGTCCGTAACTATCCAGCATCAGGATATTGAAACCCGCACGTTTCAGAAGATGCGTCAGCCCGTCTGCAGTGAAAAAGGTCAGATGAGGAACGTGGGGAGTATCCGGGTTATACCAACAAACGCGTTTTTCAGGGCAGTGAGGCACCTCAATAACGAGAATCCCTCCGGGTGATACAATATTTCGAATTTCCCCTATAAAAGCCAGCGGATCAGCTACATGTTCCACAACATGGAGCATCAGAGCCGCGTGAAATTGCAAATCGTTGAAATTCCGCAATACTTCGCTCGTTAACCCGGATTCAATGACATGATCTGCTACCTGGGATAATGTCGGATGGCACTGTGAATCCGGTTCGACGGCGGTGGCTTCAATCCGGTCGCCCAAACACGCCCGAATGGCATAGATTACGTGGCCGTATCCGGCGCCGATGTCGATAATCGGCAGGGAATCCGGAAGCGGATTGGAGAGAACGGAGCGAATGAGGTGTGCCAGGGAGAGGCCGCGGCTTAAAAACCAGAGATTGTCGGCCGGGAAACCGGCCCGTAAGGTACAATTGCGTCCGTCTTTGCGGTAGGTTTCCGCATAATATTCTTCCAGTAAGGAAGGATCCGGCCGGGGATCGGCAAAATGGATACGGCAGTTAAGGCACGTCCAGAGGGAAATGCCTTTGAAGAGAGCGTCTTCAGGGCGCTCACGGGTTATGTAGGGAAGCGCGTATTCGGTATCTTTCCCGCCGCATGCGGGACATGGTTTGGGACCCGTCATTGCCGGTTCACTCCAGGATCGGACAACAGGTTTGAAACGCCGTCGAAAAAGGTTTTTCTCCTGGAAAAAAGAGGCGGCAAACCGTTTTCGATTTTCTTCACGATATTGAAGTGGTCTTCGCGGATATTACTGTAGAGTGATTCAAAATTTTGCAGGTAGCTGTTTTCTTCAAGCCGGATGTTGTAGCCGGCAAGATCGAACAAACCCAAAGCCCCTGTATTTTTATGCTCGTAGTAGGCGCCGTGCGCAAGGCTTATTACGGGGACCTGCTCGCCCAGGGCAAAAATTATCGGGTGATGCTTCATTGTGATGCAGGCATGGCTCAGCGAAATCAAAGTACGGGCGATGCGGTAATCCTTGTCGTAGCGCAGCATTCGATACGCAGCGTCGGGCATGGCGTTTTCGAGGTCAAGAAGCGTTTGTTCGTCTACGGCGGTCATCGGAAGGCCGATTACGGGAACAGGATCCAGTTCCCTGAGCCGGTTCAGGATGGCGACCGCCCGATCCAGGAGCCAGCGTCGGTCGGAGTCTTCAGAAAGGCCCCAATAATGAAGGTTCAGTACGATAAAGCGCGAATCGACGATGGAGGGATTTATGTTCGAGTCGTCGAGCAGGTTTGTAAGTGCGCCGGTCCCGCAGGAATTATCCATGAACAGGGCGTCGTCGCAGGTTGTCATGACCTTTGACGGGCTTATCCCAATTTTTTGGAGCGCGTCTGCAGAAGCGTTGGTATCTCGAATGGCAATCAGGTGCGCCCGCTTAAGGCCCCAGCCGGCCAGCCATTTGGAGAAACGGCTGTTCCAGACGCCTATGGTCTGTCCCGAAAGCACGCTGGGCGTACCGAACAAATCCGCCAGCCGGATCAAAAACATTCCGTCCCAAAGGCGAGAGAGAGTTTTTCCGGTGAGATAGCCTCCCCCGCAGAAAAAGATTAAATCCGCCGTAGCGATTTCGTAAAGCAATGCAGCGCGGCGTGCGTTCACAAACGAAATGGGAATTCGGTTCTTCATGAACCAGGCATTGACGAGTAGCCAGAGGGAGCGAACCAAAAATTTTAATTTTTTTCCTTTTGTTGGAAGGGCATACAGGTCGGAGGTGTCCAGATCATAAAAAGCGAGCCTCGGAGCTTCTCCAACGAGACACGATTCATGCAGCAGGTGCGTATCGAGGAGATCCGGCGTAAGGACCTTAATCAGGTAATCGGGAAAGCGCCGGACCAATTCCCGCAATGATGCAGCAAGTTGTGCTTCATCGCCGGCATTTCTATAGCCATACCCGCCTGCTATCAGGATCTTTCTGTGCCTGTACCAGGGACTTTCCCTTGTTCTCTTTCTCCAGCGGCCTTTTCTCGTAGAAAGGATTTTAAGCCAACCCCGAATCCGTGTTTTCAGCATCAAAATCCAATCATTCCTGGCGCGAATGAGAAGGGGGGTAACGGCAAGAATGCCGACGGATGCTCCAAGCTCCATCTCGGCCATCTGTCGTCGGATTTGTTTCTCAAAAGAGCTGGCCATCAGAATCAACAGGTCGTCTTCCCGTTCCTCTTTCAGGACCTCGGGTGCCTGGACCGGCAATCCTAAAAATCGAGTGCCCTGCTTCGCGGTGTCGTTGTCTACGAAGTAACCGATGCGTCCGGCAAGACATCGGCCGACATCACGCCCGAGGGATCCCGTCCCCCAGCAGACTACGAGGGAACGGCGTTCGCGAAGTATTCTGCGCCATAAAAATCGCCTCAGCCGGTTCATCCCCCGCTCTGTCGTTGTTTCCGAATCGTGATTTTCAGGCGGGGTCTCGTGTTTCGGGCGCCCCAGAAGCATAAAAAGAAGGCGCCGCGTCATTTCCGCTGTAGTCTTTGAAGCAAAGATCCTGGACAGGGAAGATGCAATACGGTATTTCAGGTAGCCGCTTTCGCGATTCTCCCGGCTCCACGGCGGTTTGTTGAAGCGGTCCATAATGCGGACCTGTTTGTATTCGACGGTCGGCGCCTGGCAGTGAGCGACTACGGATTTTTCGAGCGGTTCGACAGCCAGTTCGGGGTTGTTTTGAAACGCGCCCATTAAATCAGAATTCCTTAGGACTACAATGCTTTTTCCGAGCGGATCCGATGCCCAGTGTCCCCACGCATCCTTGACCGTTATGTCGGCGCGATGACCCCAGAAATCGCTGCATAAGTGACAGGCGCCCATGGCAAACCAATATTCGCGCCAGGCATGTGTGAACAGGGACCGATAGCGGTTTTCAAGGGATACCTGTTTGCCGGAGACGGCAAAACGGATATTGAAATTATCGGCATCCGGAATGCCGTCCTTGTTCCGGAGATTGGCTTCGAAAGGGACCCGGGAGGAAAGCCCGACGGTTTCCGCCAATAGATCAATAAATTGGCCGTTGACGTTATGACTGCAGGCCAGGGCAACGGTTATCAGGGAGACGGCATGGAACTCCGGGTTTGTTTCCCAGAGATTTCGAACGGCTTTTATTACACAGGGAACGCCGACGACGGCCACTCGCTGCATGGAACCCGGAAGGGATCTAAGAACATTATTGTAACAGACAGGATGATAAAAAGATCCGCGGCGCGCCTCACACTCCTGTGCGGTTGTACTTATCCCTGCCCTGAAATGAGGTTTGCCGATGCTCCCTGCTATCGGTTCTCCGTGAATGACGCCTTCGGCGATCCCTCTTTTTAAAAAATGACGCAGCAGCGCGGTTACGGCTCCCCCGGATGCACTGCGTTGTCGCCGTTTCGGGTCGGGATCCCATGCCAGAAAAAAATCAGCTTTCTCCATGCCGAAGATCCATGGATCGCAGGAGGAAATCCGCTCCGCTTCCTCCCTCAGGGTTCGGGGATTATTGGGGCAGGTTGAGAGGCAGAGCCCGCAGCCGGTGCATAACAATTGATTGACTTGCGGGATGTATTCGCACCGGTTTGTCCAGTGGATGGTGACTGCGCTAACGGGACAAACGACCGCACAGCAGCCGCATCCGATACAGGTGCCGGCATTGACGGTATGTTCTATGTTCGCCTTGCGGGTCACAATAGCGGTTTCCCGGATAAAGAGTCCATCTGTTTCTTCCCGGAAGATCAGCTTCCCGATACTTTTTTCAACAGGACTGCGCCCTCTTCCGCGACGGGAGATATTCTCCCGCTTCAATAACAGGTACTTCATCGACAAATTTCATCGAAACCGATAGAAAATATTCCTTTCATTGAATGAATGCGAAGCCGGCGGGGTGTGCGGAAAAATAAGAAAAAATAAAGATTTCAAGAACTTACGTCGATGAAGTACTTGTTGGATGGATGATTTTGTATTCGGAATCACTCATTGAGTGAACCAATGCCCATGAATTAGAGCATGGTCCCATAGAGCAGAAGACCTTTAATGTTTATCTCCTTTCTTCTTCCATACGTCGATCGAGGACAGGGCTCCATTTATCATTGGGTGCCCGCGGCACAAATTTCGAGGCTGGGTACCGACGACCTCGTTTTAATTGCGGACGGGGGATATTTTTCCGCGCCTTTCGACTGGGGCAGGCCGGAATATCTGCATGGATTTCACTATGAGAATCCGGATATCGAGTCGTGGAGGAAAATTCGAAAAATTACCCTGGAAGCGGACGTTTTTGAGGAACTTGAGGCCGGCAGCCTTTCCATGCTGGATGCTTTCCGAACTCTGATAACCCGGGATTATCCCCCTTTGCGCAATGCTCTCCGGAGAATATTTGAAGATCTCTGCCTCGAAGGAAATCCTGAAGGCATACTGACCTGGTGCAATATCCCAAGCTTGGAACTGGCTGCCGCCGAATTCGGGTTGCCGGTAATCCACAATGAATTCGGTCCGTTTCGTCCGCCGAATTACCTGGGTACGGTTTATTTTGATTTCAAGGGAGTGAATGGAAATACCAGCGCCGCCCGTGATATGGAGGCATTTCTGAAGGAGGTGCGCCGGGATGATACGTTTTGTCCTTTAGATATGGAGGAACTGCGGCAGTTGTTGATGGTTGATCCCGAACGTGCCCGGCAACGCCCCCAATTGCTGTTTAAGGGAGGCGTCGCCTTACAGGTTGAAGATGACTCCAATATGCTTGCATTCAACAACGGCATGAATAATTTCGAGCTTATCTTTGCAGCTCGTAAAGGGCTGCTGCCGGGAGAATTGTTGATTCGCCGGCATCCAAAGGGTTATCTCGAATACGGACCTTTGCTGGGCGTCCCGGATGATTCTCCGGATTCCATTGAATTCATTTCCCGGTCCGAACGCGTCTTTTGCACAAATTCCAGTGTCGCATTCGAGGCCATGCTTCTGGAAAAACCGGTGAAACTTTTCGGGGACTCTCCCATTGCCGGCCTGTCTTATGAAAAAC
This sequence comes from uncultured Acidobacteriota bacterium, assembly GCA_964586015.1. Classification (GTDB taxonomy): domain Bacteria; phylum Acidobacteriota; class UBA6911; order UBA6911; family UBA6911; genus UBA6911. The sequence goes on from CAZPHK010000096.1 coordinate 15,370, forward strand.
AGAAGGAATTTACGCCCCGGGACCTGCTCCTGTGCTTAAACTACATATTTATAGGATACCTTGCGCCGGTTTCGCTCCTTTTTGACCGGGAGTACTATCTATGGCGATTGACATACCCTTCTTTGCGTGAAATCTACGAGAGACATCTGAATTATTTCCGCCGGTGCCGTGCAAATTCGACGGAGATCCGACTGAATAAATGTGCCGGGCGACCCGCCGGAAAATATGTACACGGCTTCACCAATCCGAGCGATGTTCTTTGGATCGGCATGCATCTTTATCAGGAAGCCAGATACGAAGAATCGCGGGAATGGTTTGAAACCGCAAGAAACTGGCCGGATGTCTATCCCGATATTGCCGCGGAAGCATGCTTTCACCTGGCGGAAATTTTTCGGATTGGAAGGGATGAAGAACGGTGGAAGCGCTACAACCTTGAAGGGATTGGGATCCTTGAAAGATGGCAAACCGGGGACGTACGGCGTCATTATAAAATAGGAATGAGGCTGTATATGATGGCCGAGTGGGATCGGAGCCGGTCTTTTTTCAGGACCGTGGTTGACTCTTCGAATGTGGATCCGGCCCTGAAAGCAGAATCCCGCCTGATGCTGGCCCGGGTTCATTACCGGCTGGGAGACCTGGAGACATGGGCTTCCCTGCTTGCTCGGACTGTTGATGAGAACGGGGATTCCTGCCCGCAACCATGTGAGCTTTTTGAACTCAGCCACTGGCATTACCGTCGGGGCGAACAACGGTTGAGTCGCAAGGGATTTGAGTATTTAATCGGATCCAATTCACTGGCGGGCGTTCTGTTGGCGGAAGCATATTTTTGCCTGGCGGATATTTATCTTCGGGAAGGGCTGCAGCAGGAACGGAAAAACCTGCTGCGATCCGGGATCGAAATACTTGAGGCAATCGAGCCTAAAGGGAATTCCATTGTTCTTGCCCTTGCGGCATGGTTTCTTGAATTGGGAGATTCGGCGAAAAGTCTTGAATGGCTCGAACATATAAATAATGACCGGTGGGAAAATGACTGGCCGGATAAGGATTCTTACCGGATTGCATCCCTTTTCAAAAGGTCGGGAAAAAACGATTCAGCGGTCCGCTGGTTTCATAGGATCCTGAAAACAACGGACTCGGAATCGATTCGCGCCGGAGTTTTTTTCCATCTTGGCGAAATGGCTTTTTTGCAAAAAGATACTTCGCGGGCTGGAGATTTTTTCAAAAAATGCCTCAAACGGAATCCTCAGCATCTCAAAGCGCGGACTCTTTTGGAGCGGATTCAGAAAGAGGCGGTTCATGCATAGCCCGCTGAAGTAATAAATAGAGTGAGGTGGTTGTGCTCCAGGATCCTCCGGTAAAAACAGGAATTCATCCGACAAGCAGGTGCAACCTCAAATGTCGTATGTGCGATACGGGTTACAAGGGCCCCGGAGCTGAAAACCTGCAGCGAAATTTTGCTCTTCGCCGGTCGCCGTGCGGGGATGAAATGTCCCTCGACAAATGGGAGGAAGTGAACAAAAAGGGAATTCTATATCTGCCGCTCATAAACATGGATTAATCCGAAGCTCATATCCGCCACAAAGAGGTTGCCCTGAAACACCAGCATGCTTGGAGCAAAGTAGTCTAAAAGCAGCTTTCCCGTTTCCGCACCCGATGAACTGAAAAGCTTGATGGATCTGAGGTACCTGTTCTGGGCTACGGCAACCGCACGGTCTTCAAACTCTGCCGCGGCTTCCGGCATAAACAGTTCTCCCTCTCCGAGGCCGCAATGCCCGATCTCTTGAAGAAAGGTTCCTTTATCATTTAATTTCACGATGCGGTGGTTGCATCGATCTACAATCCAGAATCC
>CAZPHK010000097.1:0-17204 GCA_964586015.1 uncultured Acidobacteriota bacterium
ACTGAAGTTCAAAATGAGGTAGTTCAAAAATAGAATCTAAACGATGGGTGTCCAGGTTTCAGCAGGCACCGAAATTCCACTTTTTACATAACGGCCGAAAATAAACAATGGGTGTCCAGGTTTTGATTTGTACTTTTTACATACCGGTCATAAACCTATAATAGATTCGTCTACCACCGAATCTCATTATCGGTCAAAGTCATGTACTCGACAGGCGGATTTGCCGGACACGGTATATAGCTGACGGTGGGGGGGGGAGAACGAATCATGCGCAATAACCATCGACGGAAAGGTATGTTCGTATTTTTAGCGCTTCTTTTATCGGCGGTATGGATCTGGGCCCAGGATTGGCCGCAATGGCGCGGTCCGGACCGGGACGGCCACTCCGGGGAAACGGGTCTCTTGAAACAGTGGCCGGAGGAAGGCCCGGAACTTCTCTGGCAGGTCGATGACCTGGGAAACGGCTATGCCACACCGTCCATCTCCGGCGGGCGCATTTACCTTATGAGCAATACCGGACTCGAGAACGAGTTTGTCAATGCCCTGGATGTGAAGGACGGAAAAAAGATTTGGTCCACGCGGATCGGCAAGGTCGGCAATCCGGACCAGAATCCCAATTATCCTGCGGCGAGGTCCACACCCACAGTGGACGGTGAGCTGCTTTACGCCCTGGGTTCGGACGGAGATCTCGCCTGCCTCGAATCCGAAACCGGGAAGGTTCGATGGCGCAAGTCCCTGCGCAATGATTTTGCCGGTCTGGCGCCGACCTGGGCATATGCCGAATCGCCGCTGGTGGACGGCGATGTGCTGGTCTGCACGCCCGGCGGAACGGATTCGACAATTGTCGCGCTGGACAAGCGAAGTGGAGATGTAATCTGGAAATCCGCGGTGCCCGGCGGCGGTATGGCGGGTTACGCCTCGGTGATTGTCGCGAGTATCGGAAATATCAGGCAGTATATCGCATATCTGGCAAACGGGCTGGTGGGTGTAGAAGCCGAGACCGGAAAGTTCCTTTGGAATTACGAGAAGACCAGGGGAGCCCTGGGAATGAGCATCCAGACGCCGGTTTTCGGAGACGGCTATGTCTACAGCGGAGCGAGCCGGGTCGGCGGCGGCGCCGTCAGATTGAGCGTTTCTCAAGGAACCGTCAAAGCCGAAGAAGCATACTTCGACCCAAAGCTGCCCACCGCGATCGGGGGCACGGTGCTCGACGGCGATTACCTTTACGGAAGCGGCCAGACTACTCTTATGTGCGTCGAGTTTAAGACCGGCCGGATCGTGTGGAATGAGCGCAGCATCGCGCCTGCTTCGCTGTGTTATGCCGGGGGATTGCTGTATTTGCACGGTGAGGACGGAGACGCGGCGCTCGTTGAGGCATCTCCCGAGGCATATCGGGAACTCGGGCGTTTTACGCCGCCGAACCGTCCGGAACCTGCCAACCAGATGGAAAAATCCTGGGCCTATCCCGTTATAGCAAACGGCAGGCTGTACATCCGGGACAAGAACACGCTGTGGTGTTACGACATAAGGGCTTCGAAATAACCGGCGGTTGGTTCTGCGGCACCCTGCAGCTTTTCGAGAGGTATTAATTTTCGACCACTTATCCATCGGATTTGTTTATGACCGTTACCGCTTTGACGGAAAAAGAAAGATTCCTTAAAACGCTGCTGGGGAAAGATGCGGATCGTTTTCCGTATTTTGACCTGGAGCCCGTGGAGGGCACTCTGGAACGCTGGCGCCGGGAAGGATTTCCGGAGGACCGTTCCGTAGCGGAGTTCTTCGAACTGGAGATCCACCATCCCGCGGGGCTCATGGTTCGCAGCTTTCCCTATTTTCAGGGGGCGTCCGACCTGCTCAGCGACCCCGCCGCTTTTCAGCGGCACTACAGCCCGGACCAGCCCGGGCGTTTGGAACCGGATTTTGAAAGGAAATGCCGCGAAGCGACGCAGAAAGGGAAGGTCGTTTATACGGACGCCTGGGGGGGTGGGTTCCTGCAGATGATGGGGGTGCACGACTGGGATTCTCTGGTATCGGCCATGGTTGCGCTCAAGGAAGACCCGTCCAGGATAGAAGCGCTGGTGGAACGTACCACGGATTTCTACTGCCTTCTCCTGGAAAGGCTGTTGGCCAAAGCGACCGTCGACTACGCTACTTTTTATGAACCGATCGCTTCCAACAGCGGACCGGTCGTTTCGCCGGCCATGTTTCGGCATTTCGTGCTTCCCGGATATCGCAAGGTTTTGAAGCTGCTTGCACGGTATGAGATTCCGCTGCGCATTCTCTGTACGACCGGGGGCAATCTGTCGTCCCTGCTGCCCGACTTGGTTGAGGCGGGAATTAACGGTTTCTGGATCAGCAACATCCGGGACGCCGGAATGAGTTACTCCGAACTGCGCCGGACTTATGGGCCGGACATCGCACTTATAGGCGGGATTGATGCGACGTCTCTGTCGCAGGATGAAAGCGCCGTGCGCCGGGCGGTGGAGGAAACCGTACCCGGTCTTCTGCGGGAAGGGCATTATCTCCCCTGTCTGGACGACCGCCCGCGAATCAACCATTCCTTCCGGCAGTACCGCTATTTCCGCAAGCTCCTGGCGGAAATATCCCTGCATAATTCGTAGCCTGTTGATTTACGCGACAGTGGTCTACTCATTGACTTCTCCAACAAACGATTGATACGGCTCAAGCTTTAATTCCGACAGATTTACGGTTCCGTGCGCGGCGTCGGTGGAGGTGACTAACGTGTCTGCTTCAGAGCCGATACTGAAGGCGGATGTCCGGACCTGCCCCGACATATTTAAGACAACCAGTATTCTTTGGCCCTCATATTCGCGCATATACGCGAGCACGTTCGTATCATTCTCATTAAGGGGAATGTAACCGCCCTTGAGAAGTGCGGGACTGCTGCGCCGCAGTTGAATGATTTTTTTATAGTAGTTCAGTACCGAATCCGGATCCTGTATCTGCACCTGAACGTTATGCGTTTTAAAATCCGGGTGCACGGGCAGCCACGGCTTGCTGCCGCTGAACCCTGCATTTTCGGAATCATCCCACTGCATGGGAGTTCTTTCTCCGTCACGACCTTTGGTTTCAGGCCATCCCAGTTTACCTATAGGATCCAGAACGTCCTCCACGCGGCGGGGATCGTTATTTGCCATCGCTATTTCTTCGCCGTAGTACATAATCGGCGTGCCGCGAAGAGTCATCAGCAGCGTTGCAAGCAACTTGGCAACCCGGCTTTTGTCCGCCCCTTCCGGTGTGTAGCGATCCACAGAACGAACCAGGTCGTGATTGCTCATCACATATGTCGGCCAGCCTTTTGCCGAGTTTGCCGCTGCTATTTCCCTGCGGAAGATCGGTGCGTCGAGCTTGTTGATCATGGCGACCATGAAGTTCATGGGAAGCTGCAGTTCATCCTGGTTGTCCCCGTAAAAGGCGTTCAGGCTTTCGATGTCCGATGTCCATGTTTCTCCTATCAGGACTGCATCATATAGATCTGCTACACTACGAACTCCACGCAATGCTTCATGCATTTCAGGAATCAGCTCCTGTACAGGATTGTAGTAGAAATCTACTCCTTCAAGAATTTGGCCTTCCGTCATCTTTGGATCTTCGAACATTGTAGTGACAGCATCGAGTCGAAAGCCGGCTACGCCTTTATCAAACCAAAATCGCAATACATCATGCATTGCAGCTGCAACCTCCGGATTCCGCCAGTTCAGATCGGGCTGTTCAGGATAGAAAAAGTGGTAGTAATACTGGTCGGTTTTTGGATCGAACTCCCATGCCGATCCTCCAAAGCCCGACAGCCAGTTATTCGGCGGCTTGTTTTTCCCCTTGCCGTCACGCCAGATATACCAGTCGCGTTTAGGGTTGTCCCGGGACGAGGCGGATTCCTTGAACCATTCATGTCGGTCCGATGTGTGGTTGATGACGTAATCCAGGATAATGCGAATCCCTCTCTTTTTCGCCTCGGATTGAAGGCGCTCAAAGTCCTCCATGTTCCCGTATTCCGGGGCAATATTTTTGTAGTCGGATACGTCGTAGCCGAAATCCACCTGAGGAGAAGGGAAGCATGGAGTGATCCAGATGGCGTCGATTCCCAGGTCCTTCAGGTGGTCCAGATGGGCCGTGATGCCGTTCAAATCCCCAATGCCGTCCCCGTTCGTGTCGGCAAAGCTGCGGGGATAAATCTCGTAGAAAACGGCTTGCCGCCACCACGGATAATCCCCGGCATTCTCCCCCTCATTAATAATGCTTTCCCGCTGCTGATTCCGGCAGCTGACGGAACACAGCAATGCGAGCGTCAATAACAGCGCATACGCTTTGTGTTTCATGTACCCTCCCACATGCGTCTCAGAATCGGCCTGGATACGGGAAATATGTTCCCCGGCATCCCCGAAGCCGGATCGTTGCGCTTATCCAGGAGTAAACAGAATGGGAACGATTATATGAGATCCGTTCCGGAAAGCGAAACATGTTTGTACGAGATCGTTTTGCGGAGTTGTCGCTGATGTGTTTGAAGGCGAGGGCAAACTCGGCTCACTGCCCGCATTGCGTAAGGATCTTCGAAGCGGGGCGCCCTGATGGGTTCATTTCTCAGGCTGCCGAACTGGCGGAAGCGGTTGGGATAAATGAAGTTTCCGGCCGGGCGCCTTCCCTGAATCCTTTAAGGGAATCGAGAAGCTCCCTGTCGCATTTTCTCAATATCGAGCTGACCTCGTTCACGTCAATTTCCAGGGAATGAGAGATGGATTCCGGGGATTGCCCCTGGTAATGAGCCCGGGCGAAAATCCTGCGCTCGCGGTCGGGCCACTTTTGGAGAACATTGGAAATTTCACGGAACAGGTCTTCACGTTTTCCTTTTAATTTTACGGCCGACATGACGGGACTCCATTTCTGTATCGCTGTTGGCGCTTTTCCCGCAATCCCTGTCGCGATGCGATACAATATGGTCTCCTGTGCTCTTACTACCGGTTGAAGCCGGCGCCGGACGTTCAATGATTCCATATCGCGTTGTTTCGTGTCCGGGAGAAAAGCGTTCTTTTTTCTGCCCTGCATACAACCTTTAATACTTATTAAGACGCAGTTCGGTTCAAAAAAGTTTCAACTTTCGTACCGGAGGGGATTAAAAAATTGTCAATAGTGCAATCCGGCGGGAATAAATCGCGGTCTTCCGTCGTTTCTATTGCGCAAAAACCTTTGAAATCTGCAGTCTCAGATCGGGGAAAAACGCCGAGGAGAGAACCTCTTGTTTTCGATATATCCCGGTCGATATATATCCCAGTTCACACCAGACCTGTTGTTCGATTGTTTCCGCCTCGGGATCCGCGATCCAGTATTCCTGAATCCCGGCATCGGCGTAAATCTTCCTTTTTTCCCTTACGTCTCTTTCCCGGGTATCGTCTGCGGTGATTTCCACGACCAGGTCCGGAGGGCCCAGAATGATATGATCGCCCACAATGCCTTCCCGGTTTCTGCGTACGAAAAAAACATCGGGCCGCACGACATCCCAGGATGAAAGCATGACGCTGCAGGGCGCACCCATGACGACCCCCCGGTTTTTCCGTTCCAGGCTGTCGTATAGGAATGCGGTTACTTTTACTGCCGTGCGCTGGTGTCTCGTATCGGGTACAGGCATAACACAGGGTATACCGTTCAGAATCTCGTAAATGCCGGTTTCCGGAACAGGTTCGCAGGCCGCTTCTTGAAAGAGGGCATCCGTCGCTTCCATCGTTATTTTTATCATGAACATTCTCCCGTTAAGCGGTTCGACAAAAGTTACACAAACAGTTCCCGAACAGCGATATATCCCTGCGAGTCTCCTTTACCGTCGGAAACCGCTGATTTTTAAACATTGACCGTATTTCATCCACACCGGCCTGCGCATTTTTGCTCCGGCGCCGCGCAGGAAATGCAGGTTTGATTCCGGCATTGATATTGTTTCGCCTGGAACGGGTTTATTTCTAAAAAATGAAACGGAGATTTATTATGTGCGTGGGAAAAGAGTCGGTCCGGTTCCCATCGTAGTGGATGCGGTTGTGAAATTTTTAAAATTTCCCTGCGTACCTCTGCGTTCTCTGCACCTCTGCGGTGATTTTTTCAAGCAGAATCGATGAATTTGCCGGGAGGGCCGTTCAGGTTGTCGTCCCAATCGCCGGCTTTAGAGGATCCTACATATTCGATCCTGTTTGCCGTCAACACAAGGCCCCTGGCGTCGCGTCCCCGCACCGGCTGGCCGGACACGGAGAATTTCTGCTGGCGGATTTTGATGCGCTCGTCTTCGGCGTATCGCACATAGAGCCACGAAGGATTGTCGTCGGCAAAAAAAAGAATTTTGGAGCCTTTCGGCGCAAAACGGGATTCCCGGTTTCTTAATAGCCCGCCGGGAGCGAACTTTTTGAAATACGCAAAAAAGTCGTGTTCGTAAACGGTCGTCATAACGCGTTCACGGTCCAGGATGGCGCAGTAAATCAGCGACGCATCCACAAAGAGCTTTTCCGGAGGAGAAACCACCTTGCAGCGACCGTCGTTCCATATGAGAAGAAGACGGTCCAGCGGGGAGCAGGAAACAAGTCTGGATCCGGCGACTTTGTGCCCGATGTACCCTTTTTTCCTGTCGTGGTTTATCGTCAGTTCATTTTTTGTAAGCTCCCGTTCGGAAATTGTCCCGAATTTTTTCAGTTTTGTCCGCCGCGGGTATTCGGATCGGCTTTTTCTCAGCAGGCTGCGCAGGTAGCGGATGGTATACGGGACCATGGCCTCCAGGTCCGCTTCCACCTCTTTCAGCTCTTTCCCGAGAGACCGGATTTCCTCCCGGTTTTTGTTCAGGTCGAAAAGCGATATCCTGCGGATGGGGAGGTTGAGGAGCCCTTCGATGTCGTCGCGCGTAATATCGCGCTTCAACCGGTTCCGATAGGGTTGCAGCCCCTGCAGTACCGCCTGCTGGATTTCATCCGCCGATTCGAGCGTCTCGATGCTTTTGTAGATGCGGTGCTCTATGAACAGGCGGGCCAGGGTTTTGCCGTGTATCGTGTCCAGCAGTTTTCGCTGCCTGTACTGCAGTTCCCGCCGCAGGATCTTAACCAGGCGCTTTGTGTTATGCCGCAGGATTGCGGGCACGTCCATATCCACGGGTTTGTTGTCGCGAATGACGACGATGCGGCTGGGAATCTGCATCTGGCACTGGGTGAAGGCGTAAAGCGCTTCCGTAGCGCGGTCCTGTTTCTGATCGGGCGCAAGCCGGATCTCTATTTCCACATTCTCGGCTGTGAAATCGTTGATGCTTTTGATCTTCAGCTTCCCCCGGCGTGCCGCGTCCTCGATCGAGGATGTGATCGAATCGGTGGTTGTGCCGAAAGGAAGTTCCCGGATGACCAGGGCGTTGCTGTCTTTCTTCTCGATGCGTGCACGGACCAGGACATGGCCCCGCCCCTTGTCGTAGCTTTCCGCGTCCATAAGGCCGCCCTGCGGGAAATCAGGCAGTATGTGAAAAGGCTTTTTCTCCAGGATGGCGATCTGGGCTTCGAGCAGTTCGGAAAAATTATGCGGCAGGATGCGGGTGGATATTCCTACGGCGATTCCTTCCGCTCCCAGCATCAGCAGCAGAGGGATTTTAGCAGGCAGCAGGACGGGTTCTTCGCGGCGGCCGTCGTAGGTTGGGACGAAATCGGTCAGGTCGTTGTTGAAAATTTCCTCCCGGGCCATTTTGGTCAGCCGGCATTCGATGTAACGCGCGGCGGCCGGAGGGTCTCCCGTGAGGAGGTTTCCGAAGTTGCCCTGTCTTTCGATCAGGAACCGCTTGTTTGCCAGCCCGACGAGGGCTTCCTCGATGGAGGCATCGCCATGCGGGTGGAACTGCATGCAGAAGCCGACGATGTTCGCGACCTTGATAAACTTGCCGTCGTCGTTTTCGTGCAGTGAATACAGGATACGGCGCTGGACCGGTTTCAGTCCGTCGTCAAGGTCCGGGATGGCGCGGTCTCGGATAACATAGGAGGCGTACTGCAGGAAATTCCGATCGACGAGTTTTTTGAGCGGACCTTCCCCCGTGGCTCGAATCCTGTCGGTCCCCCGACCGTTCGCCGCGGCGGATGAGACAGGTCCCGGGTCCGATGATTGCATCCCGTCATCGAGCGGAAGTTTCTTCTGGCCCTCTGTCATGAGGCTGTTTCCACAACAAGGTGATTCATAATGTAGTTCCGGCGCTCCGGCGTATTGCGTCCCATGTAAAAGGAAAGGATCGCCGGAACGCTGTGACGGTTGTCTACACGCACAGGCGTCAGGCGCATATCGGGGCCGATGAAATGCTTGAATTCCCCCGGCGAAATCTCGCCCAGTCCCTTGAAGCGTGTGATTTCGACGCCGCGCAGGTTTTTAGCGGCCGCGTCCCTTTCCTCTTCGGAATAGCAGTAAGTCGTTTTTTTCGAGTTGCGCACTCTGAAAAGCGGCGTTTCGAGGATCGATACGTGGCCTTCGTGAACAACGGACTCGAAGAACCGGAGAAAGAACGTCAGCAGCAGGTTTCGGATGTGCAGCCCGTCCACGTCCGCATCCGTCGCGAGGATGATCCTGTTATAGCGCAGCCGGTCTATGGAATCCTCAATATCCAGGCTGCGCATAAGGTTGTAAAGCTCCTCGTTTTTGTACATGACGTCGCGCTGCAGATCGCAGACGTTCAGCGGTTTGCCGCGCATGGTGAAGATCGCCTGATTGTTGACATCGCGGCAGCTGACGATCGATCCGGCCGCGGACTGGCCCTCCGTGATGAATATCATCGATTCGGCGCCGGTGCCTTTTCGCTTGTTGAAATGGTTTTTGCAGTCCTTCAATTGGGGGATGCGGAGCGATGTCGCGCGCGCCCTTTCCCGGGCCATTTTTTTTATGGACTGCAGCTCCTTGCGCAGCTTGACCGTCTCCTCGATTTTCAGGAGCGCTTTATCGGCCGCTTCGGGATTCCGGTGCAGCAGGTCGGCGACGATTTCCTTCACCCGGGAGACCAGGGGGCCGCGCAGTTCCGTGTTTCCGAGCTTGTTTTTTGTCTGGGATTCGAAAACCGGTTCCTGCAGCCGGACCGAGATGGCGCCGGCCATTCCTTCGCGGATGTCGTCCGCCTCGAATTTGTTTTTGGAATACTCGTTGAATCCTTTGACCAGGCCTTCCCGGAACGCGCTCAGGTGCGTGCCGCCGTCGACCGTGAACTGGCCGTTAACGAAGGACAGGAACGTTTCCTCGAATCTCTGGGTGTGGCTGACGGTCAGCTCGAGAGTTTTTGACCTGTAGTGCAGGGGTGGGTACAGCGCTTCTCCGTCCAATTCGTCCCGCAGCAGGTCCAGGAGCCCGTTCTTTGAACGATACACGCGGTTGTTGAATTCAATGCGCAGGCCGGCGTTGAGGAAAGAGTAATATTTCAGGCGGCGATCGATGAGATCCAGGTCATACGTCCCTTCGCCGAAGATTTCAGGGTCCGGCTCGAAGCTTATGTAAGTTCCGTCCGGTTCGTCCGGCATTTTACCTTTCGGTTCCTCGATCAGTTTTCCCTTTTCGAAAACGGCCGCTGCATAGTCTCCGCCACGATAACTGCATACCTGGAAATGGCTTGAGAGGGCGTTGACCGCCTTGGTCCCGATGCCGTTCAATCCCACGCTGAACTGGAATACCTCGTCGCTGTATTTGGCCCCGGTGTTTATGCGGGAGACGCAGTCGACCACCTTGCCCAGGGGGATGCCCCGTCCGAAATCGCGCACCGCAATCTTTCGGCCGTCCAGCGTGATCGCGATCCGGTCCCCGTAGCCCATGATGAATTCGTCGACGGCATTGTCCACTATCTCCTTTAAAAGGATGTAGATACCGTCGTCGTATTCCCGGCCGTCCCCGATGCGGCCGATGTACATCCCGGTCCTTTTTCGGATATGTTCCAGGGAAGAGAGGGATTTGATCTTGTCTTCGTCGTAGTTGTGTTTTCGCCGCATAGTCATTACAAAAGGGGAGGATTTTAGCAGCTTCCAGATGGAAATAACAGCGCCCTTTAAAATTGGTGACAGGCTAGAATTTCCCTTTTTTCTGCTGAAACAACGGCCGTCGTAGCAGCGCATCCATAAAAAAGGGAAATTCTAGCCTGTCACCAATTATTTTAACGTTCGGGCCAGGTCGGCTTGTCGTCGGCATCCAGTCCGCATTCCCTGAAAAGCTTCTTGTAAAACTCGGGCCGGGGAAAATCGGGGTACGTTTCGACAAAGGCATGATCCTTGTACCCGAAATGCCTTTCCTCGAACATCTGGAGTGCCGATACCAGTGTTTTGACCTTTTTCCGGGGAAGGGAAAAAATGATTTCATCCTCTCCGGCCATTGCCCGCCCCAGTTCTCCCGGATCCGGCAGGGTGACGCAGTACTCTCCTGCAAGCGCGGGGACCACCGAAAGAGCGCAGGAAGCAATTGGATAAATAGGATTAGTGACCGATCCCTCTCCTTCAAAGGAGAGCGCATGGAGCATGTTGTTCAACTGCGCAACGTTGGAGTAAACGAGAACGATGTCCGGTATGAACGCAGCTGTTTTCAGCGGCGCCGAAACGATCCCGATATATTTCCCGACGTCTATTTTGGGCATTTTGAGGACTTCATCCTTCAATTCGGGATATTTTTCGGCGATCGCCGGATCGGCCAGGCCGTAGGCCATTAGCGGGCCCCAGCACCAGTTGTCCTCTATCAGCATGGCGACGGTTTTTCCCTGGCGGCGGGACAGGGAAAAGGCCTGGCATTGAGCGAGGTGATAGCCTTTGTCTTTTTTAGGGCGAAGCGCTCCGTCCGGGATATCGGATTCCTTCTCCAGCATTTTAACGGCGATTGGAGAAGTTCGAAGCAGCATGAATTTTTCTATTTCTTCTCCATAACGGTGGAAATCACTCAGGTTGTCCATTTGAATCCTTTCACGAATGCTTAATGAGACTTCAATTTAACCATTGAAATTATCAGGGCGATGTTCGGGTGTACGGCAAGGTACAGAAGGGCCGCGAGGGGAAAATGTATCCATAGTGGGGTGAGCAGCCCGCAGATTATGATGACCGCGGTCCGGCTTCCTTTGCCGGCAAGCTCGGGCCGCTTGAAATCCAGTGCAAGACTTGCCGCGCGGGCGGTGAAATAGCTGACCTGGCTGCTGCCGGCGGCGGCCAGGGCGGCCGATAGAATCAGCCAGCCCAAACTGATAATGCCTTCCTCATTCCCTGGACGGGACGAGTAGCGAAGGCAGTGAAAAAAGATGCCGAACAGCAGGGCGAAATCCATATAACGGTCCAGGACGGAGTCCAGCAGGGCCCCCCTGGAGCTGACCTTTCCGGTCAGCCTGGCCACCTGGCCGTCCACGCCATCCAGAACCTGTGCAAATGCGGCCAGCAGCCCTCCCATCCAGGCGCATCCCAGGCCGAAGGCGACTCCTCCGCCGACTCCTGTCCCGGCCGCACAAAAGGTGAGAACCGCCGGCCTGATCTTCGGGCACAGGCGTACCAAGGCTACGGAAACAGGCGCCGACAGGTAAAGTTTGATGAACCGCAGTACAAAACGGTCCGTAGGTTTTGTTTTCCAGGTCATCGCCCGCTTTCCAGCTTTCGCCGCATAAAACGCGCCACGGCCGCAGGAACCAGCTTTTCCCAGTCCCCGTCGGATTTGAGCAGGGAACGGATCTGCCGGCCGCTGATCTCTTTTTCCAGGTGTTTGACAATTACAACTTTATACCCGGCGCTTTGAAGCCGTTCGGCTTTTTCACTCTCCCAGGGAGAATAGGCTACGACAAATATGGCCGTGTTTTCCGGGATGTAATATTTCCAGCGGTCGGGATGGTGGATCGGAATCGGAACTATAAAGATGCGTTCCAGCGGATAACCCGCGTCACGAAGCGCCTCCTCGATCATCATCAATCTTTCTATATAAGTTAGAGGATTTGCCTCCGGAAGGTGGCGATGATCGCTCGCTTTGTCCGCCAGGATAGTGCTGGGATCGGGATTCGTGATGCCTACAATCACCTTGTCGGATTGTTCGAAGGCCAGCTTGAAATAGCGCAGATGCTCGAGGTGAAACGGCTGGAATCGACCGAGAATCATGCCGTATGGATAACGCATACCGACCTTTTTGAAAGCAAATTTTATATTTTCCGAACAACCGGACGCTAAGGGGGAGTGACGGTTTCCGAGCTAGGATTCCCGATCCAGATCCGTTTCTTCCTGCTCGAAATCCCCGGATGTAAGGGACAGCGTTAAATATTCATCCACTATTTTCCGTGTCTTCAGTAAATTCCCGCCTTCGCGTATTTCTATGACCCACCATTTGCAGCCTATATTTCTCAACAGGGAAAGACGGTCTTCGATATCCTCCCGTTTATCCGGAACGATGTGCCCGACATCCGGGATTTCAGTGTGGTAAATATGGGCATTGCAGACCCTGTCCGCATGGGGAGAGACAAAATCTTCCACCGTATAATGTTTGCTCTGTACGGATTCGCAGGCGTGGGCATGTCCGATGTCCAGGGTGACGGCGGCTCCGCTCCTGCGTATCAGCTTTTCGAACAGGTTCGGCTTGCTTGTCCATCCCCAGGCCAGATTTTCAAGACAGACCGTCACTCTCATTGTCCGGCCGTAATTTACCAGGCGTCTCAATTTTTCTATCGTGGTGTCCCATGAAAGAGGTTCCGTCGAGTCGTGTCCCAGTCCGATATGGATGGTTACATACCTGCCTCCGGCTTTGGATATCAACCGGATAATGCGCCGGAACAAAACTTCGGCCTCTTCGGCTTTCTTCGTATCGTCATGGCCCAGATCCACCCTGTCAAACGGGCAATGATAGCGGACTTCAAGCGGTTTCAGGGACGCCACCTCTTTGACCCATGCGGCTTCCAGTGCGGGAGTTCCGGGGAGATTTTCCAGGTCAAAGGAGTAATCGATTCCGGTAAAGCCGTGTTGCCGCGCGAATTCCCCGAGGTTTTCAATTTCAGGGATAAAGTTGCACATAACCAGTTTCGGCTCGAACCGTCTTGGGCTGTTTTGACCGGCGAATACATTTTCAGCGATGGACTCCATGGTATTTCAATTCTCCCAAAACCGTTTATATCATAAGCCCGGATCAGGACGGTAATTTCAAGACTGTATTTTTCAGTTTTCCCTGAAACCGGGGATTGCAGACCCTTCGTGATCCGACCGATAACCCGCAATATTTTAAAATTCTGTTTTTCCAATTTGGACCCGTGGGAAACACTGCTATATGATCAATAAACGCCGTCACAGATATACTTTGCTGTTTGCCTTGTAGCGGCATAAGCCAATGAGAATACGGGGGGTATTATGGATTTCGGTATTGTTGTAGATAAAGTGAAGGAATTCCTGGAGACGTATTTATTCACCATCAATCAAACCAAGGTGACGATTTCGAGCATCCTAGGATTCCTGCTGGTTCTCGTCTGCTTCTGGATTCTTTCAAAACTTATCAGAAAGTGGGTATTGAGCAAGGTACTGGAAGGGATGAAGGTTGAGATGGGGCTGCGATTTGCTTTTTCAAGGATCGCGCATTATCTGATAATGGTGACCGGCACCGTGGTTGCGTTCCAGTTTATAGGCTTGAATCTGAATGGACTGGCCGTGGTTTTCGGTTTTTTGTCCGTCGGCATCGGGTTCGGGCTTCAGAATATCACATCGAATTTTGTATCTGGGCTGATTCTGCTGTTTGAAAGGCCCATCAAAATCGGCGACAGGGTTACCGTGGGCGATACCGAGGGGGACGTCGTCGCCATCAACATGCGATCCACAACGATTCGATCCTTGAGAAACATTACCATTATTGTGCCGAACTCGGAGTTTATTTCCTCCCAGGTGGTGAACTGGTCGCACGGAGATCCAAAAGTCCGTCTGGATGTGCCCGTGGGGGTTTCGTATGGCTCCGACCTCGATAAGGTCATCAGCGCCCTCTCCGAGGTCGCCGGGGAAAACGATCATGTCATGCATATTCCGGAGCCGGAGGTGATTTTTGACGAATTCGGGGATTCGTCCTGGAATTTGTACCTGCGCGTCTGGCTCAAGACTCCGTATAATTATTACCGCGTCCGTTCCGACATCAATTGCGATATCGTCAGGAAATTCCGGCAATACAACATTGAGATACCCTTTCCGCAAAGGGATCTGCATGTTCGCTCCCCGCTGCCGGTTCCGTTCAATGTTTCCGACAAAGCGCCTGCCGGCGAAATATCCGCCTGATAGCTCTGTATTATCGGGGCGTATTGCGATCGGCTTGCGACGCAGTAATTTCTTTTAAAAGTCGGTCGGAGCCCTTATCCTATCCGGCAAACAGATTGCTTGGAGGCTGTAATGCGTCTATCGATATGGATCTTCCTTTTGAGTATTCCGATATCCCCCTTATTTGCGGAGAACTGGCCGGGTTGGTACGGTCCCGGCGGTCTGGGAGTATCCGCCGAGAAGAATTTCCCGGCAGAATGGGATATGGACCGGAACGTGAAGTGGAAAGTTGCGGTTCCGGGATTGGGGCATTCCTCGCCGATTGTATGGGAGAACCGGATTTTCGTTACTACAGCCGTCAGCGACGATCCGGCCGCGGACAACTGGGAAAAGGGTTTTCCCGTGACCCAGCGATCGCCGGACAGCGCGATGATATCCTGGCAGGTCCTGTGCTATGACAAGGATACCGGAAAATTAATCTGGAAGCGGACGGCAATCCGCAATACTCCGGTCAATTTTCGCCACCTGAAAAACAGCTATGCTTCCCAGACTCCGGTAACCGACGGAACGTATGTGTATGCGTTTTTCGGAGACCAGGGAATGTATTGCTACGATTTCGAGGGAAATCTGATATGGAGCCGGGATATCGGCGACTTCAAGATGCGGGCCGACTGGGGGATGGGCAGTTCGCCCGTTCTCTACGGGAACCTGGTTATTCAGACATGCGATCAGGAGACGGGGGAATCGTTTATTGTCGCGCTGAATAAGAAAACCGGGGAAACCGTGTGGAAACGGGACAGGGAAGAGCTTTCATCCTGGAGCACGCCGTTTCTTTATTTGAAGGGGGACCGGCCGGAGATAATCGTCAATGCGACAACGGCCGTTCGCAGCTATGATCCGGCGACCGGCCGGCTCTTGTGGCAGAGCCGCAGCCCCGCTACTTCCATAACGACGCCCACTCCGGTTGCTTCGAACGGACTGATTTTCGTGTCATCGGGATTTATCAGAGATCCTATTCGGCCGATTACGGCATTTATTCCCGGCGCCTCCGGGGACATTACTCTGAAGGAAGGAGAATTGAAGTCGGACGCGATCGCATGGCGTCAGGAGACCGCGGCGCCTTACATACCTTCTCCCGTCGCCTACGGGGATTATATTTACGTTTTGTACGATCAGGGATTTTTTGCCTGCTATGAAGCGAAGACGGGCAGGGAGGTTTACGGGAAGAAGCGGATCGGTATGGGAACCAATTTCTCCGCCTCCCCGATTGTTGTCGGTGGGCGCATATTCTGCTTCAGCGAAGACGGGGATGTATATGCCGTGAAACCCGGACCGGATTTTGAACTGTTGAATACGAACTCGATCGGAGAGGGCATGATGGCAACTCCCGCCGTGTCGGACGGCATGATGTTCATCCGGACTATAAGGCACCTTTACTGCATCCGGTAATGTTTGACCGGATACGGCGCCGCCGGTAAAGCGGCCCGATGGGAAGTGCATACGACAGGTAATTACTAAATATCTTTTACGAAAACAGGAGAGACAAAAACTATGGGGACAATGTTGGGAGGAGCTGGCAACCTGAGGGAGATGGGCGGTCTGCCCGAGAACTGGGCGGAAATGACGCCGGAACAGAAACGGGACCACAGGCTGAAAAATTTTGTAAATCCGCCGAATGTAGATTTCGTCAGCGAGGAAGCAAAGAACAATTACCGGATCCGGGCGCAGAGAATAGCGGATATTATCTGCGTCAGGGAGCCGGATCGCGTCCCGGTGAGCCTGCCGGTGGGAAACCTGCCGTATACGCTGTACGGCATAACACTTCGCACGGCCATGTACGACTACGATCAAGCCGTCAAGGCATGCCTGCAGTTCAATGAGAAATATTCGGAAGAGCTGGAACATTTCGCCGCACCGTGGATCACGCCTGCACGCGTTATGGAGATCCTGGATTACAAACTGTATACGTGGCCGGGGCACGGCACGCCCATGAATACACCGTCGTATCAGTTTGTCGAGGGCGAGTACATGACCGCGGATGAATATGACGCGTTGATTCTGGATCCGTCCGACTTCTGGTTCCGCACCTATATGCCCCGGATAATCGGCGCCTTCAAGCCTTTCGGAATGCTGCGGCCCTGGACGGACATGGTCGAAATTGTGAATTTGGTGCAGCTGATGCCCTTCGCCAGTCCCGAGATGCAGGACACCCTGCAGAAACTGATTGAAGTCGGCAGGGAATTTCAGAGATTCGGGAAGGCAATGGCGGCTATGGGGCCGGGCGGAATGAGCAATGGATACCCGGCTACGATGGGTGCCTTCTGCAAGGCTCCTTTCGATACCCTGGGAGACTCGCTGCGGGGAACGGCGCCGATATTGAAAGATATGTTCCGCCGGCCGGAGAAGCTCCTTGAGGCGCTTGACGTTGTGGCCGATTTCACTATCCAGTCGGTATTGACCAGCCCCAACATCAACAATATCTTTCAGGTGACTTATCCGCTGCATAAAGGGGCGGACGGGTGGATGTCCCAGAAGCAGTTCGATACTTTCTACTGGCCGTCCCTGAAGAAGGTCATGGATGCTTTTATCGAGCATGGTCTCGTTCAGCATATGTTTGCCGAGGGCGGCTACAATACCCGGCTGGATTCCATCAATGAATTCCCGAAGGGGATGGTCAGCTGGTATTTCGACAAAACCGATATGGCTAAAGCGAAAAAGGCGCTGGGAGACAAATGCTCGATACAGGGCAACGTGCCTTCTTCCCTGATCGTGACGGGAAAGCCTGAGGATGTGAAAGCCTACTGCCGGCAGCTGATTGAAGAGTGCGGTCCGGGCGGCGGCTACCTGCTTTGCGCCGGCGCCATCCCGGATAATCCCAAGCTGGAAAATTTGCGCGCCATGTATGACGCCGTAGTGGAATACGGAGTCTACAAAAAGTAATTGGGGTCGGACCCAATGCCGTTAACTTAACAGGAAACACCGGCCTTTCAAGTC
>CAZPHK010000098.1:0-17070 GCA_964586015.1 uncultured Acidobacteriota bacterium
ATTCGTAGGGCGAACCTTGTGTTCGCCCTTTTCGAACGGAATTGATTAAATGCTAAGGAATGAATGCCGGCGGATCAATGTCCGTGTTTATGGTCTGCAGTTGCAGGGATGCCGGTATTGGTCAGGACGAGTTTTCCGTGTTTTACGCCCCTCAGGCTTAAAAGCCGATCGGCGAATTTCTTTACCTCCCCCCCGCGCCCCTTAAGGATAATCACCTCCAGGCAATTGCTGTGATCCAGGTGCACATGGGTTGTCGCCAGGACCTTCCCCTTATAGTCGTGCTGTGCGTCGATTAATTGTTCCGACAGTTTAGGCTGGTGGTGGTCATAGACCAGCGTCAACGTCGCTACGACTGCCTTGTTTGAGGCGACATCTTCTTGCACGAAGTGATCCCGTACAAGATCGCGGATCGCTTCCGACCGGTTGCCGTACCCCTTTTGTTCGATCATCCTGTCGAATCTCTCGAGGAGATCCTGATCGAGAGAAATTCCCGTTCGTATCAGTGGTGACATGAGAGATTGTTCTCCGGTTTGTAATGTCAAACCGCTGTATATTACCACTAATCGGTGACAGGCTGGAATTTCACTAATTTCCTCGTAAGTTTTCCATAGAAGCATTACATTTCCGGAAATTAGTGAAATTCCAGCCTGTCACCAAATTTTTATGGGCAGCGGATGATGCCCTGGGCCCAGAGGCAGCCGCCGCAGGCAGGGAAGGGACTGCCGATGCAGTCTTCCTCGTTGGCCTTGAAGTAGTCGCAGCCGCCGCAGGCGGTGCACGGCGAAAAATTGAATTCCTGAAGGCGCTTCCGGAATGTCACGTAATCCGGCTGTTTCCATATCTCTTCAAGATTCTGCTTCAACACATCTCCCACTGCGTGGTGCCGGAACGACCTTTCGTAGCCGTGCAGATAGGATGTATGGTTGTGCAGCAGGGGAAGGCACGGGCTGACAAGACCGTCCCAGCGAATTGCCAGGGCGCCTTTTTCGTTGAAGGGGCAACGATTGTTCCTGTCGCCCAGGCCGCCCCCGGAAATTCTCAGAGAATGGTTCCCGCGCATCACTTCATAAATGCTTTCGCGCGTTACGGGGGTAATATCCATTTTCGGGAAATCCAACACCCTGAGCAAGGGAGAAGAGGCATATATCGCGTCGTCAAGCGCACGGGAGTACAGGATCTCTTCCTGCATTTCGGCCGTGTACGGCAGGACGTTTGTCACCAGGAAATGCAGGGCGCCCAGTTGATTGGCCAGGCGAAAGACTGCGGGGAGATCCGCAATATTGCGCTTCATCGCAACAAACACGATCCCGAGCTGGGGCCTGAGCATCAGATCCAGCCCTACCGGGTGGTGCTTTTTCCAGCGGATCCGGCGAAATTCCCTGAGATTGGCGAGAACCTCCGGCAGCGCGGCGCCCAGGCGAACATCCCGATAGCTTTCCGGGGTCGCACCGTCCAGAGATATCCACAGCATGTCCAGCCCCGCGTCGATCAGCTTTTCCGACACCGACGCATCAAGCAGGGTTCCGTTTGTAATCAGTTCTATGAAGCATCCGAGTGACTTCAACTGCCGGACCATTTCCACAATATCGGGATGCGCCAGCGGTTCTCCCAGGCCGCCGAAAAAGACATGCGGTCGAGGATTGAAGGAGCGCAATCCGTGCACAATGCGCAAAAATGTCCCGGACTTCATTTCGCCGATCGGTTCGTCCCAGCTGTGGCGGATGCAGGTGCGGCATTGCAGGTTGCAGCGATTGGTCGGCTCGATATAGACCTTCGCGAGTCTGGACACCGGAGGCCGCAGCCTCAACCCGTTCTCAGTGGGCTCTATGAAGATCTCCGTGCCCGGAGCGAATCCGTATTCTTGAATGAGTTTCTCAGGCAGGAGAAGCCGCCCGGATTTGTCGAATACCGCTTCAAACTCTTTATCCGTCATTATTGAAATCTATACCGCTGGTATTTTTAAAACCCGATTATGTTTTTAAGCAGAAGATACAAACCCGCGCCTATAAAAATTACAGCCGTGACTCTGCGAACCCATTTCTCTATTTGAGTCAACCTTTGGAAAAATACACCCAGTGACTTCACGCTGAAGGCAATCACAAGGGAACAGACAATTACAGGCAGCGCGGTACCCAGTCCGTAAAGTGAAGGCATAAGAACGGCGGATTTGCCGTCTACGGCCAGGGGTATCAGGCTTCCGAAAAAAAGCGCTCCCGAGAGCGGGCAGAAAGTCAGGGCGAAAACAATTCCCAGCAGAGCGGAACCCCAGATCCCGTAGCGGACCGCCTTCTCCTGAAGCCTGCCGCCGCCCGGAAGGGAGGCGGAGAAAGGAAGGGGGACAATGTTTAAAAGGACGACTCCCACGACGATCAGGAGCGGCCCGATGATCTTCCCCATATAGAGTTCGAGATAAAAGGATGCTTCCGGAAGGGACAGCAGGCTGGCAACCGCCAGCACCGCTATTGCCGTATAGGCAAGCATTCTGCCCATCGAATAGAGCAGACCGCTCCAGAGCACCCTCCTGGAGGAATTCAGGTTTCTGGCAATAAAAGAAATGGCTGCGACATTCGTCGCCATGGGGCATGGGCTGATGGAAGTGAGAATTCCCAGCCAAAGCGCCGAAATCACACTCAGATAAAAAGCTTCCATTGGCGGTGGGACCTCTTAATCCAGGAACAGGTAGTTCCTTACTTCTCCCCGGACGTAATTGATGAAGGCTTCCTTATTGCTTGTCAGTTGCCATACCAGCTTCAGGTTGGTCCATTCGAGCTGCTCCCCATCGAACATATTAACGAGAATCAGCGATTTGGTCACGAGCTTGTAATCCTTTATAAAATGCCGGTTTTCCGGTTCCTCGTAGTTGACGATCCTCAATTCCAGCGTTCCGTTCCGCAGTTCGTTTTTGAAGCCCTCGTTAATTGCTTCCTTGGAATAAGCTTCGATCTTTTTGCAGGTGCTGCAGCGGGTATTGGTGTGAAAGTAGTAGGCGATAACCTTGTGGGATGGGGATTGAGCGGAAACCGGATGCGTTTCAGGCAATGCTCCGGCTGCAATCAATGTAAAGGTTGCTGCCGATACAAGGAACCATACCGGCCTTAAAACGGTTCTTAGCGTCATTGTTGCTCCCTCCCGATTATCAATCCTTCAATTTCCTGTGAATGGGCTCCGGTTTCAATCTGGAGATATCCCGAATTACGGATTCCTCTTCGCACGGCGGCTTCACGGGAGTCGGATCCGTCCCTTTTTTCGCCTGTAAAACCTACGGTTTTGTCCTTCATAAGAGCTCCCTGTTTTGTGATCGGGCTTGAATGATTATCACGGCCTCCCTTGACAATATTCGTTTAACCGGATATACAAATATATACTAATTGGAGGGAAAATGAAAGAAGCATCCCGTTTTTTTAAAGTCCTGGCCGATGAGTCGCGGCTCAAGATGCTCTGGCTCCTGTTCAACCGCCGGGAGCTTTGCGTATGCGATATTATGGCAGTGCTGGACATCACCCAGTCCAAGGCGTCGCGCCATCTCGCCACCCTGCGCAATGTCGGCATAGTCGTCGACAGGAGGGAGGGGCAATGGTCGTATTACTCGCTCTGCCCGGTGGAAGACAAGCTGGCCGAAGAGCATTTGAAGCTGCTGAAAACCAGCCTGTCGAAGCGCCCGGACGCCAGGCAGTTAATCGTTAAACTCAATACATGGCTGAAAGAAAAGGAACAGGCCTCTTCCTGTGCCGGGAACAACGCGCTTTGTTCCGCTCCGGTGAAGACCGCGGCTGTAAAGCCTGCCCTGTCCGGAGGCGCGCGATGAAGACGGAAACCGCCGCAAAAAGCGGTGTTGCGGGAAAACTTTCCTTTCTGGATCGTTATCTGACGCTCTGGATCTTTCTCGCGATGATTGTGGGGGTCGGCTCCGGATATTTCTTCCCCGGCATTGTTCCGTTTATTAATAAATTCAGGGTGGGAACGACATCGATTCCTATCGCGATCGGACTCATTCTAATGATGTATCCGCCCCTTGCGAAGGTCCGCTACGAGGAAATGGGCCCGGTTTTCCGTAATGCCAAAGTGCTCGGCCTGTCGCTGGTTCAAAACTGGATCGTCGGACCGGTACTCATGTTCGTTCTTGCCGTCCTGTTTTTAAGGGACAAGCCGGAGTACATGGTGGGATTGATCATGATCGGCCTGGCTCGCTGCATCGCCATGGTCATAGTCTGGAACGAGCTGGCTAAGGGAGACACGGAATACTGCGCCGGGCTGGTGGCTTTCAATTCCATATTCCAGGTTCTGTTCTACTCTGTGTATGCGTATGTTTTCATCACCATCCTGCCGACCTGGTTCGGGCTGAAAGGGGTCGCGGTAAATATCACCATAGGCGAGATCGCAAAAAGCGTCTTTATATACCTGGGCATCCCTTTTATCGCCGGGGTGATTACACGCTATACCCTTATTGCGGCCAAGGATAAGCAGTGGTACCACGACAAGTTCATTCCGAAAATCAGCCCAATCACACTCGTCGCGCTTCTGTTTACGATCGTCGTCATGTTCTCTCTCAAGGGCGAAACCATCGTTCAGTTGCCCCTGGATGTGGTCCGCATAGCGATACCGCTTCTTATCTACTTCCTTCTAATGTTCTTCATTTCCTTTTTCATGAGCAAAAAGGTGGGAGCGACCTACGGCCAGTCGGCGACTCTTTCCTTTACGGCGGCTTCCAACAATTTCGAACTGGCCATTGCGGTGGCGGTCGCTACATTCGGTATCAGTCACGGGGCCGCTTTTGCAGCCGTTATCGGTCCGCTGGTTGAAGTGCCGGTGCTGATCGGGTTGGTCAATGTCTCGCTGTGGCTGGGTCGAAAATATTATCGAGGGAAGGGATTGTAAATTGAAAGGGATACTTTTCCTCTGTGTCGCCAATTCGGCCCGCAGCCAGATGGCCGAAGGAATTGCGAGGTCATTGGTTCCCGACGGGATAAATATCCTGTCCGCCGGTTCTCACCCGGCCGGTGTACGTCCTGAAGCGATCACAGTGCTGAAAGAGATCGGCATCGATATTTCCGGCCACCGGTCCAAGAATGTATCGGAAATTCCCCCCTCGGATGTGGACACGGTCATAACCCTGTGCGCGGAAGAAGCGTGCCCTGTATTCCTTGGCGAGGCCCGGCGTTTGCACTGGGGATTGCCGGATCCCGCGGTCGTTGGAGGTACGGAGGTGCAAAAGCTGAATCGTTTCCGGGAAGTGCGGGACGAATTGCGGCGCCGCATCACCGTTTTTTTGGAAGAAGAGGCAAATTAAGTCGGTTTTCTGGTCCTGAAAATACTCCGTCGGATCCCGGATTCGTTTTCGCTCGGATTATGAAGTACAGGTAGTTAATGAAAGAATGGAAGAAATTTTCCTGGCTGGCCGGGATATTCCTGGTCGCCTATTTTCTGCCGTTGGGCAATCCCAGGGTGACGAACGCCCTCCTGGAAGCGTTCCGGCTTCTTCAGTGGTATGCGGTCAACCACACACTGGCCTGTGTGGTTCCGGCCATGTTTATCGCCGGCGCGATTTCCGCCTTCCTGTCCCAGGCTTCCGTAATGCGGTACCTCGGGCCGGATTCAAACCGACTGCTTGCCTACGGTGTCGCCTCTGTTTCGGGGACGGTTCTGGCTGTCTGTTCCTGCAGCGTGCTTCCAATGTTTGCCGGGATATACGCCATGGGCGCCGGACTCGGGCCCGCAAGCGCGTTCCTTTATTCCGGGCCGGCCATCAATGTCATGGCCATATTCCTATCCGCGCGGGTTCTCGGACTGGATCTGGGCGTGGGGCGCGCCGTCGGCGCAGTGATTTTTGCCGTCGTCATCGGGCTTTTCATGGCGTTTGCTTTCCGCAAGGCTGATCGGCAAAGGGTTGCAGCGATGCACCTGCCGGAAACGCCGCCTAATCCGCGACCCCTGTGGAAAATGTCGCTCTATTTCCTCTGCATGATCCTGTTTCTGGTCTTTTCCGACTGGTACAACACCAACGATGTCACGGTCGTGTTGAAAGACGGGCAGGAAATCAGCGCCAACATACGCTATTCAACCCGGGATTCCATCGACATCCAGGAGTATCTGCCCGACGGCCATTTGTCGTCTGAAACCCGGAGGATCGACCGGGACGGGATTGCTTCGATCGTACCTGTTCCGGGCTTCACGATGACCGTAAACGGAATTAAATGGTACCTGGCCGGTGTTATGGGCCTGCTTGTACTGCTTATGGCCTGGCGCTGGTTCAGCGCCGATGAAATCAGGCAATGGATGCGCGCTACCTGGGATTTCGGATTGATGATCATCCCTCTTCTTTTCGGGGGAGTGTTTCTGACCGGTTTCATAGGAGGGCTGATCCCGGAACACGCAGTGGCGGCGGTTGTCGGCGGCAACAGCCTTCTGTCAAATTTCAATGCATCTTTTGTCGGGATGATATGGTACTTCGCGACGCTGACTGAAATTCCCATCGTCGAAATGCTGACGCGCCTGGGTATGGGGCGGGGGCCGGCACTGGCGCTGCTTCTCGCGGGTCCGGCTCTTTCGCTCCCCAGCCTTCTGGTTATTTACAGGGTCGTGGGAGCCCGGAAAACACTGGCATTCAGCGCTCTCGTAGTCGTAATGTCCATGTTAGCAGGATATTTGTTCGGCATATTGTTATAGTATTCTTTGTGATTGTTTTGTACGGCTATTCATCGATATTTTCTTAAATTTGCAGGAGATAGGGAGCACGCGTTCCGATCTTGCGGGGGACATGATAATGAGGATCAAGGTGCTGGGTACAGGATGCCCGAAATGCAAAAAACTCTACTCCGAGGTCGAGAAAGCAATTGCGGCATCGGGCGTGAAAGCGGACCTGGAAAAAGTTGAAAGGATAGAAGAGATAATAAAATACGGGATCATGATGACTCCGGGACTGGTTGTTGATGAAGAGGTCAAATCGAGCGGTCGTATCCCTTCGGACAACGAGATTCTCAGGTGGATAAAAGCAAAAGCTGTGAACGAGGCAGGTGCGAAATAGCCGATATTCTGAAATATTCCATATTGCGTAAAACCGGCAGAAATCCGACAGATTTATTCGTAGTGCAGGGCACGGACGGGATCCAGCCGCGAGGCGCGTACTGCGGGAACCATTCCCGCAATGAGGCCTACGAGAAAAAGAATGCCCAGGGAAACGCCTACCGAATCCATGGAAATGTGAAAGTAAATGCGGCCGTGTGTCCTGGAAAGCTCCTCGCCCAGCATGGCCCCGAATGCGGGAATTGAATCTACGGACTGCGCGGCCAGGGAGGCGATCAGGACGCCGATAACGCCGCCCACCATGACAATCAGTATCGCCTCCAGCAGGAACTGCCACAGGATGTTGCGGCGCCTGGCGCCCACAGCTTTCATAATTCCTATTTCATGCGTCCGCTCAATAACGGAGGTGAACATGATGTTCGCCAGCCCGATCGCGCCGATCGCCAGGGTTATCGTTCCGATAAAGAACATGAGCACGTTGAAGGCGATGGATACCCCGTCGATAATCTTGACATACTGATTAAAGGCAAGGATCCCAACGGCTTTCTCGTCGGTAGGAGAGAAACGGTGAATCCCGGCCATGACGGCCCGGACCTGGCGGATGGCCTCGTCGCGCACCGAGGGCGCCAGCGGAGACCAGACGATGTAATCCGGATAACGGGTGTTCCGAAAAAGGCGCAGCGTATCGTACGGAACGAAGATGCACTCGTTATCGGGCGTGTTGTAGTTGGCGATCTGCACCTTGGCTTCCAGTTTGCCTATGACCGTGAACCGGATTCCATGAATCAGTATCTCTTCTCCCGACACGGGGCGGTTCCCGAAAAGATCCTTTGCAACCGACGCCCCCAAAACAGCGACGCGCCGGACGTTGCGGCCGTCTTCCGCATTGATCCAGCGTCCCGACGTAATGTGAATGTTGCGTATGCGGTGATACTCGGGTTGCACGGCCCGTGCCTGGTAATCTTTCTCCTTGCTTCCGTAAACCACAGTAACGTTCTGCAGGATTTCCGGGGATATCGCCCCCACCATCGGCACCGCGTCCCTTATTTTTTCAACATCCCTTTCCTCGATGGCGATGTTGCGGCCTGCCCGCATTCCTCCCTTCTGTTCGCTGGTTTGTCCCCCGTACATTAAAATTAGATCCTGGCCTACGGCGTGGAAGGCGTCCCGAAGAGCGGCATCAAAGCCCTGGCTGGAACTCATCAACAGAAGAAAGCAGGCCACCGCCCAGGCCAGGCTGATTATGGTGATGAAGCTGCGTCGCTTCTGGCGCATCAGGGATGCATAAGAATTACCGAACAGGGCGCTGATTCTCATAATCACTTCTCGTAGTTCATTGCCACCACGGGATCCATCCGGGATGCCCGCCAGGCGGGGGGCATGGCTGCGATGACCGCCACCGCTCCCAGGACCAGGGTCAGTTGAAGCACCAGAAGGGGATCCATCGGGAGACCGGAAAAGTACGCCGGCATCGGGAAGGAATTGACGAAAGATGCCAGTCCCAGGGCGAAAAGGATACCCATGCCTCCGCTCAGAGCCGCAAGGACGAATCCTTCCAGGAAGAATTCCCAAAGAATCCGGGAACGTCTGGCTCCCAGGGCTTTTTTCAGGCCAATCTCGCCGGTGCGTTCAGCCACGGTCGTAAACATCGTATTCATGACGCCCATTCCGCCAAGACTCAGTGTAAGAATGGCAATCGCTCCCAGGAAGATCCCGATGGACTGAAACATGCCGTCGAAAGTGGACGAATTTTCAACCGTATCCCAGAAGCTGAGGGCCGTTTCATCGTCCGGATCGAATCCGTGGATGTTTCCAAGAGTACGGCGAATCTGCTTCTGCGCTTCTTCCCACAAGTCATCCGATTTCGCCTTATACACGATCAGGTTCAGCCGGCCTTCGGCCGCCACGCCGTGATTCGCGGGGCAGTCTCTTATCAGGGAGGTGCTCGGTATAAGAATCTTGTCGTTGTCCCATCCGTCGTAGGAACTGTCCTGGTTCTTTTTGCTCAACAGCCCGATTACCCTGTAATGAAATCCGTTGATCCGGACGTTTTCTCCGATAATTTTCGTTCGTTTTTCGAAAAGCTGATCCTTGACGGAGTCTCCCAATACGCAAACCCTTCTACTCTCCTCGACATCGTTCCATCGGACATTTCTACCGGTCGAGACGGGAAGGGTGCGGATTTTCAGATATTCGGGATCCACCCCAAGGGTCAGGAAGCGGCCGGCATTGAAATCGCTTTCCGCGGGGACATTCCAGGTCTTGACTTCCCCCGAGGCCGTCTCGATCGCGGGGCATTGTTCTCGAATCGGCTGAATGTCATCCCTGTGCAGCTGGATGTAGCGGCCTGCCCGCTGGCCGCCCGCCTGGCTTGCGGTTCTGCCGCCCCACATGATAACGATGGCGTCTCCGAGCTGCTTCATATTTTCACGCTGGCCCTGGCTGAAGCCTTCACCCGAGGATGTGATCAGGGCCAGGGCAATAATGCCCCAGCTTATCCCGAACATTGTGAGGAAGCTGCGCAGCTTGTGTCTCCAGAGTTCTGCTATCGCCTGATGGAATATGCCCGCTATCTGTGCCAGAAATGTCATAAAAGAAAATAAAAATTCAAAATTGAAGATTGAAAATTATGCCGCCTGCCAGGGCGAACACAAGAATCACGGTCTTTTTTTGCCGAGGCCGGATTATGGGCGAACACAAGGTTCGGCCCTACGATCTTCATCCCCCTATTCACGGGAGTATAAGTCTCAACCGGGGTACCGTCTGCCAGGGCGAACACAAGGTTCGCCCCTACTGCAATATGACCTGTGCTCCTTCTTCCAGCCCCGAAAGGACTTCCGCCTTGATCCCGGTGCTGATCCCCATGTCGACAGCCACACGGCGGCGGCCGGTTGCGCCGGCGGGATCGGGCACCTCCACATACGTTTTTTTGTCCAGGTCGAGTATCACGGCGCCTTCCGGGATCGTCAGTACATTTTTATGTTCTTCGAGGATAATTTCGGAGTTGGCGGACATATTGGCGAGCAGAAGCCCTTCCGGATTTTCGACCGAAACCCTGACCTCAAAAGAAGTGACATTGTTCCATTCAACGCCCAGGGGCGCGATTTTGTATACCTCCCCGTGAAATACCTTGTTCTTGTAGGTTTCCACGGTAATGCGTGCAGGGAGCCCTGTGTGAATCTTGCCGATGTCGATTTCGTTGACCTTGCCGCGGACGTAAACGTCGTTCATATCGCCCAGCACCATTACCCTGGTCGCTCCGGCACCCATCGTCAGAATGGAGGAAACCGCGCTTCCGGTTTCGACGTCCCGGGAAAGCACGATGCCCGCAATCGGCGATCGTATGGTGGTGTATTTCAACTCTTCGCCGATTCGGTCCACGACCGCCTGTATCTGGGAAACACGGGCCTCCCTCTGAACGATCGATGCTTCGGCGACGCCGATGGCGGCTGTCGCCGCCCTGTGCCGGTTCAGCGCTTCTTCCAGCCTTTCCTTGGTTGTATCGAAATCGGACCGGGGCAGGAGTTTCTGTTCGTATAGTTCCGTGCTTCTTTTATGATTGGCCCGGGCGAGGTCGACATCGTAATCTTCCGCCAGGATCCGGGCCCGCTCGAGTTCCGCACGCACGGCTACGACATCCGCTCCGGCGGCCTTCAGGTTGGCCTCCGCTTCCCTGAATTGCGCCTGCAGCTGGTCCCGGTCCAGTTCCACCAGGACCTGTCCCGGAACAACACGGTCTCCCACATCCACATTTATCCGCTTTACGATGCCGCTGGCTTTGCTGCGGATCTCTATGCGGTTGGAAATCGGTTCTATGACGCCGGTTGCGACGACCGACCGCGCAATGTCTCCTCTTTCGACCTTCCTGAGGCTGGCGGGATCGACGTTCGGCGGCGCCGAATTCATCTGGCCGTGAATGCCGATCGCCGCAACAATGACTATTATGAAAATCAGCAGGATCAGCCAAATCTTGGATTTTTTCTTTTTTGCCATGGTAATTTTCCCGTCATATGAGGCGGTATTAATGCGCTCAAGTTTCTGAAACTGGGTTCTAGTTATCTGGAATCAGTCAGGAATACCTGCTTCCGGGCGCGCTTCAAGGCGCCGTGCATGTCCGTTTACAAAAATCCGCAAAGGAAACAATCGTTATGATAATACGAATGACAAGTCCGGAAAGTTCAATAGATTCCAAATAATAAGGTGAGAATCTGATACCGGGGAGATTGAGCGCGACCCTGCGTGAACGTGAGTCCGGTATAAGGAACAAACATGAAATAGGCTGCAGGTGTTTCTCATGCCGGAAACGCGATATCATGCCGGACTGAATAGTACATATGGCCTTGTATGGGTGTATCTTTCCGGATTTCTTTGTTTTATGTCCGCCCGAGCCTTATATATTAAGAAAGCAGATTTCAGTGGTATATCGCATACAGGAGGCTCTTTTCCCCAAGGAGGAAGTTCATGAAACGGTTCAAGAATATTCTGATAGCGGCAAACGGCAGCAAAGGCGATCGTCGCTCCCTTCGAAGAGCCATAGACCTGGCTAAAAGAAACAACGCCAGGCTGAGTTTGATCGAGGTAATCGACCTTCCCGAACGCGATATATCCAGGATCAGCGCCAAATTAAAAGGACAGAATTTAAGCGGATTGTTTATTGAAGACAGAAAAACGGGGATTGAAGCGCTGTTAAAGGAATACGACTTTTCTTTGTCTCGTCTGGATGTGGTTTTTGGAGTTCCTTTCATTAAAATAATACAGCACGTCCACCGGTATTCGTTTGACCTTGTGATAAGAGCCGCCGAAGGGAAAGGCCGTCTGAAACAAAAACTGTTCGGCACCACAACCCTGCATCTTATGCGCAAATGTCCGTGCCCGCTGTGGGTGCTTAAACCGTCGGGTAAAATCCCTTACAGGAAAATACTCGCGGCAGTCGATCCGATTGAGCCGGACAGCGTGAAGGATAATTTGAACCGGAAGGTAATGGAACTGGCCGCTTCCATGGCGGAAATTGAAAAAGCGGACCTTCACATAGCCCACGTGTGGGATGTTTTCGGGGAATCCCTGCTGTTAAAAAGAGGCGGCATGGCCCAACGGGATGTGGAAGCGATGGTCGCGGAAGAAAAAGAGGAACATCAAAGGGCTCTGGAAGATCTGATAAGGCAGCATCCCGTAAACGGCATCCGGATGAAATCCCATCTGCTTCGTGGAAATCCCGGAGATGTGATTCCGGAATTCGCGTCCAAAAGAGATATCGACCTTGTAGTCATGGGAACGGTCAGCCGCCATGGTATCGCCGGGCTGTTGATCGGGAATACAGCGGAACAGGTTATTCAAAGGGTCGATGCATCGGTCCTGACCGTAAAACCGTTAGGCTTCGTTACCCCGGTACTTTAACCTTGATTCGCTCGAACAGCTTCGGGAATTTCCCGGACAGCTTGCCCTATGCCGGCATTCAGGCTTCCTGTGTCCGTACTTCCGGGAGATCCTTGATCAGTTTTCTAATAAAATATATAAATACGCCCGTAAGCGCCAGATTGAGCGCAAGAGAAAGCATTGCCACGGTTACGACCGGTCCGCCTATGCCGTAACTCAGGCTTAGCACCAGAATGCCGGCTCCAACTTCACCGCGGGGCCACATTCCGATGGCCACGGACAGCCGCTGGCGCCAGTGCGCTTCCTGCCGATAGCAGAAAAACGGGTACATTTTCCCTATATTGCTCAGAACCGTGATCATCAAAACATGCAGGGCGATCATTCCCCAGGTCAGGTTGGGCTGGCTGGCGGTAAGGGTGGTGGTGTATCGCCCCGAATCCGTTCCGCCCTGCGCCTCGGCGTGATCCACGGTTTCGGCCGGCGCGGCGGCGTGCAGCGTTGCCGGTGTCGGCGCGTTGTGCTGGGGATCGGGACCCTGGAAGATGGACGGCATGCTTAACCCTACCAGAACCATAAATGCGGCCGAAACAACGGTGGAGGCCCGTTTTTCGGAAGGTTTTTCCAGCGCTTCATGCAGAGAATGCTCAACTTTTCGAGGATCGGTACCGAACGGAATGCCTTTAGGGCGTGCCAGGCAACCGACCACGAAAGCCGGGAGCAGCACTTCGATATGGATGGGGACGGAAGGGTCGATCCATTTGCTGCCTATGTACAGAAATTCGCTCAGTGCGACGATGACAATCGAATAAGTCAGGACCCAGTTCCAGGAAGTCGGTATGCTCAAACGGTGCAGGAAGATATAGGCGACAATCAGGTATCCGGCCATGACAAGAATACTGACGCCCAGCTGCCAGGCGATCCCCACCATCAGCATTTTAAGCGGGATCATGAGCAGGACGGTGTCCAGGTCGTCAAAGATGGCAAGAATGCGCGCTTTCCGGAACAGCCATGTTGCGCCCAGACCGGCGGCTGCAAGCATGCTGAAAAGGACGCCGGCGGATGTCGGCGCGGCGAAACGGCCTGCAAGCAGGGTCTCCTTCCAGGCTGTGAAGTCGCTCCACGCTTCCGGGGGAAGCATGGCGAAAACGAAATAAAAAGTTACAAAAATCCAGGGGAAAGAGGCGGCGGTAAAAGCGACCAGATAGTCCTTGCCGTAGTCGCCAAGGCGTTTTTTATCGATGTGGAATTCGAATCCGACGTGGATCATGATATAGGCAAGGCCGGTCATCGTCAGCACGCGGATTAAAGTGGAAAATGCATCCTGCGCGTTCCCGAGCACTGCGGGAAGTCCCTGGGACAATCCGAGTCCGACGAAAAGCAGGATGGAATAAAAAAGAACTTTCTGCATTGAAAAATAACCGGATTATTTAAGCTTCTATTATGATTTTAGTCGCTTATCTGAAAAAAAAGTTCAGCTTTCGGAAATAGTGTCGATGAAAACCTGCACCTTCTGATTACTCCCCCCCTGTGCACTATATTACATAATATCCTGTGCAGGGAAACTCAAAGTCTTCACTTCAGGAGAATATGCCGGCGCATAAGGCTCCGCTGTAATTTCACTACGTGCTGTAATGGACGGGATTCAATATGCAGAGACCGGGAGCCGCCGGACGCTTTTTGTCTGAGAAGGCGGCTCCCGATTGATAGGATGTGCCGATATCCCCGAATGGGAGAGGTTTTACAGGTAGTGTATTTTGTCCGCGCCCAGGAGCGCCTGGGCGGCATCGGGAAGCTTGAGCGGCACGACAAAGTCCTCGGAATTTGAAAGGTCGTCCAGGTTCCTGCCGATTCCGTCGATGACGTGGAAAGTGCCGCAGGAACAGATCTGAACGCCGAGGCTGTTTTTTTCGAACCGCGCAAGCTGCTCGAGGTTGTCCGGCAAATCGGAGGCGTTCAGTCCCTCGACCTGGCCGGCGATGAGCTCCTTGACGGAAGAATCTATCTTCAGCTTCGCCAGCTCACCCTTTCGGGTCACGGCAACGCCTTCAGGCCCGTAATAAATGGAAACATTTTCTATGCCGGCCAGCTTTTTGGCCAGGAAGGCAACGACGTAGGCGGCGTAATGATTGTACGGATGATCCACCCCGCTGTTGACGACGATGAGAAAATTTTTTACATCTGCCATAATTTTTTCCTTTCAATTTTTATGCAATATTCACGCTTCGGATCTCATCTGACGGACGATTCGGCATCTATTACGCAATTTATGGTCCATTCATGCCACAGGACACCGGATTAAAGGGATGATGCCGTTGTGCCGGCGGAAATCGGGCGATTCGGCTTTTCCGGCGGGTTATCCGTAGTTACGGAATTTATTAAAGGTTCCTGGGAATATCGGGTCTCGCCTTTTTTGGGAAGACGTTCATTGCATTTTGCATGATTTTT
Organism: uncultured Acidobacteriota bacterium; assembly: GCA_964586015.1. Classification (GTDB taxonomy): domain Bacteria; phylum Acidobacteriota; class UBA6911; order UBA6911; family UBA6911; genus UBA6911. Next base: position 14,839 of record CAZPHK010000098.1, read on the forward strand.
GCGTGCGCAATTCTAAAACTGCACGATGACAGGGTTGCCGATCGGAACTTCTTACACGCTATCGATGCAAGACCGGTGAAGCAGGCAAGAGGACGCTTTTGTTTGCGAGGATTTGATGCAGATTATATGCCGAGAGATCAAAACCGGCGGTATCGTGTCTGTTGATAGGCTTCCCGCCGCAGCCCGCCGTGGTCTCTTTCAGCCGCGGTGACGGTTGCCTACAGCAGGTCATTCTTATGAAACATTTCCCTGTAAAAATTAGGGTAGCGATTTTTCATGCATTCAGGGCAAAGCGTATGAGAGAAATCCAGATCCCAATGCGTCTTAAAATAGGCTTCCAGGCGAAGCCAGGATTCCTCATCGTCCTTAACCTTTTTGCATGAAGAACAGATAGGTATTAAACGCTGAAGCTCCGCTATTTCACTTATGTCTTCGACAACCAACAGGACGAACGGACTTCCCTTATAGTGAAAAGGGGAAACGGTGATCAATGCATATATTTCTTCCCTGTTGCCGTTCCGGATGATTTCCATTTTCAAGCGATTGCGTACAACGCGTTTGCCTCGGAAAGCATCGGTTACCGAATTCCGGATGATGCAATCTTTGCAAAAGCGCGCGTGCCCGCATCCTTCCGGACTTTCAATTGCATGCAGGCAATGTAGCAGGTCGCCGGCCCGGCGTTTCAGAATTGTCTTCCTCTCGCCTGCTACGAGCTCGGTAGCCGCGGCGTTATACTCCTGGATCCTAACATCCTCGTCCACCACAAAAATAAAAGAAGGTATGGCGTCGAACACCGACTGGATCATTTCAAACTTCATGCTGTCTTGAGCGCTCATTTAATCTCCTGCTTATAGTCTCGAATATTCCATTTTGACGTTCTGGAAGGGCAACCGCTTGACCGCTTTGTCCAGTCCTTTCTTGTATGTTTTCCCCGGACTTCTCCGTCGTGCCTGCCGCCGGCATTGCTGATTTTCCCAGGCCGGAGTCCTTTCTGTCAACTATAGTACTAATAATTTAGTATTTCCGTAAAATCAGTAATCAGGCTTGCCGCCACTCTGCAAAAAAATCCCCTTCTTGATTCCGTTACATTCGCCGACAACCATCGGCGAAGGCAGCCTTCAGGCTTATCAAAAAATCGTTGGAGACAGGAGAAAACGGTAGGAAACACTGCAATTCCAGTGTATTTATTCGACTATATAGACTTGGGTTTAATTTGGACGGAAGGTGCGACTACTTGAAAATTCAATGAGAAATAACATTACGCTAATCGGAATGCCCGGTGCGGGGAAGAGTACGACCGGTATCATACTTGCAAAAAATTGCGGGCTCGGATTCATTGACACGGATGTACTCATTCAGATCAATCATCAGAAAACACTTCAGCAGATCCTTGATAAAAGTGGCTTTATGACACTGCGTGATATTGAAGAGAAGGAGATCCTGAAGTTGAATATAGGGAATCATGTCATCGCAACAGGCGGAAGCGCCGTTTACAGCGAAAAGGCGATGAATCATCTGCTTTCAATATCAAACGTTGTATTTATCAGGATATCGCTCGAACAGGTTCGGAAGAGAGTGCATAATTTCGCCACTCGCGGCATAGCCAAGGCAAAGGATCAGTTGTTAGAGGAACTGTTTCGGGAACGGCAGCTATTGTATAAAAAATATGCCCGGATTACGGTTGACGGGAATACTGTAACACAGGAAATATTAGCGGTAAAAATCGCCTCCAGGCTTGGCCTGTAGCAGGAGTACATCGCTGCCGATTTCGGCTGCGAGAGATGCGGGTTAAATGACAGGCAGCGGACCGGAACCAACTTTTTGCCATCCTGGAATTTCTCTTTCCCCCTCCGTCCCATCCGCATATAATAAGTCTAAGTTTTAACAAGATTTGCAGAGCTGGAGATTCCATGTAACCGACTCCCGGTCGGAAGCACTCATGTTCTTTATTCGGGATTGCATTACGAGAACTGCGGAAATAACGAAAAGGGTTTCTTGAAAATAAGGGAGGTCCATTGTGAAAACCGAGGTGCGAACAGTTGGCGATGTAACAATCCTGGATTGCAAAGGGAAGATTGTGCTGGGAGAGGGAACGATGTCGATCCGCAATACGGTCCGGGATATTTTGCAGAGCGGCGTGAAAAATATCGTCCTGAATCTCGATGAAATCAGCTACGTTGACAGTGCGGGAATCGGGGAACTGGTGAGTTCGTATATATCCGTAGTTAACGG
>CAZPHK010000099.1:0-17054 GCA_964586015.1 uncultured Acidobacteriota bacterium
AACCGACGGGTGAGAATATATGGGCACCCTCACCAAACTGGTCATCAAAATTTCTTACAGCAATATTCTTTCGGTTGCCATCGAGATCAAACTGCTGTGAACGCATATAAATATGGTTTCCGTCGCTGGACAGGACATCGGACAGAGCTACAGCCATGTCCAGGTTTTTAACATACTTATGCATATTCTCCCCGGTATCGGGGTCTTTCTCGTCCATGATTTTTTCATCAATCACTTTACCGGTAACAGGATCGAGAATCAGGAAACGTATTCCGCCATCCAGAAACATCGACCTTCCCGCAACACAATATAATTTGTCATTCTGTATAAGTACGCTTCCGTGAACGGGCCAAACGGATTCAACCTGCTCAAATGCCATCATCCGGCGGTCCTTGGGGGCAGCCCTGAAACGCCAGATCAATTCTCCGTCTTCCGAATTGAGGGAGTAAACATAACCGTCAGCGGACCCGAATAGAACACGGCCTTTGTAAACGGTAGGCGGTGAATCAACTCTGCCTCCGGTTGTATAGCTCCAGAGGATTTCACCTGAATCGGAGTCAATCGCATGCACTGTATGCGCATCGACCTGTGCAACATAAACCTTGTTGCCTGATGAAACCGGGCTGCTGAGTTTTCCTCCGAGCTTTAAACGCCATTTTGTCGTTGCGTCTGCTGAAACTTCATCCGGTGTTGAACCTGTCCTTCCTGCATCATGCCGGTAGGTGGACCAGTCGTGTATATTCGAATCGTCTTTAATATCTGCCTGGTATGCAGACCCTTTTTCAAGCCTGTTTTCTTCAGCCGCTTCCTCCAGGCTGAAAGCGGATTGTATATTTCCTCCCAGGGCGCTTATACCGGACAGTTTGGCTTCCATGTAACAGGCACACGCACTCGGCGGTGCATACACAAGGCCGTTACTGGGCATGACACCGTATGAGCAGCTTCCCCTGGCATAATGATTTATCTCCCAGTGGCCCTGTTCGGTATCAACGAATTCAAGCCCTGTTCGGGATGGAATAAAGTATTTTTCCGTTGCCCTGCTCGGGTAACACCTTTGGTGGAACCAGTAAATATCCCCGGCGTCACTCGGCATGTCCTTCATCTGCTCACCGGTGTGAAGATCCCATGCAATATAATTCCCTTCCTGATTCGGCATACCTATCGCCCCGGTCCAGACAAGGCCGTCAATTATAAAAATATCCTCAGGTGTGTAATGCCCGGAGGCCGGTTGAGTCCGGCTCCATAATTTCTTCCCGTCAGCAGCAGAAAAAGCGACGATTTCCTGCAACCCGTTTGAAAATAGAAGAACATCCTCATGGACCAGCAGCCTTGCAGCATAACCGGTTTCATACATATTGGAGTCTGTTGCACCCTGAACAACCGGCTTTCCGGTTATTCTTCTTTTTGCTTCAGCCTTCCATTTTTCACCGCCATTTTTTCTTTCCAGGCAGACCAGGTTGTCCCCATCATGGAAATACACGGATCCGGAATCGGCAATCAAGGAAAGAGGCGCCACAATATATTTCTTCGACCAGTTGACTTTTCCGTCAGGCAGGTTGATGGATACTATTTTTGCAGGTTCTTTGTTCCAGCCCCATTCAAAACGTCCAACGTCCATGTTGGCCCATACATTTGCATTTAGAGTCGTAAAAAGCTCTTCCTTCTTTTCCGGCCTTCCTATAAGCAGGAACAGGGTGTCGCCGGACAATACTATTTCCGAAGTATCTTTTGTATCCGGGAAAGTGCGCATTACTTCTCCTGTGGCGGCATCCAGTTCGCTTAAAGCAGCGTAGTTTCCAAGGGTCGCGTATACTTTATTCTCCGTGGCGATGAGGCGACGCGGCAGATAAGCCGGCCCGCTTTTTAACGGGAACAGATGCCCGACAGTCCCTTCAGGAACCGGCTTTTTCCAGAGTATCGTTCCGTTATAAGCATCTCTTGCGGTTATGTAATTATCAGCCGGTAAAATAACCGAGTTTCTCGGACCTTCATCCATAATATAGAAGATCCGCCCGTTTGCCGAAACCATGGCGCTTAAGCTTGATTTTGTATCATGATGGCGCGACCACCTCGGGCCTCCGATCCATTGATAATGCTTAATAGGACTTATCAGCTCATCTTTCGAAACCATGTTTCCTTCGGAGTTATACAGATACTGGTTCCACTCATCCATTGCATCCGGTACGGGTTTTATTTCAATATTCCAGTTTGAGCCTCGCCGGGTTACGAGCACGCCGTTCGGCGTGAGTGCTCTTATAGCTTCATTTCTCGAAATTTCGCCCAGGTCATCGGCCACAATCATGTTTACGAAATTATCAACATAGGGCAATTCATCGCTCGTCATCAGGTCGATCGAGACAGGGCCGTATCCGCCCTTTGACATTACGTATGCCCGGGCTTTCCGAACATTATTCCTGTCGTGGTCCAGCCCCTGGACCCGGTAGCTGTCATTCAGCCTGAGGGCTTCGGTCAACGCCCCATCGCCGCAATTCAGGTGAACGATAACCCCCCCTTTCAAGCCTGCTCCGTCAATAATGCCTTTCGCCTGGCTTTCAGGGCTGCCTGAAGCCGGTATGCCTTTCGCACCGTATTGACAGGCAATCACGGATATTAAACAGATCAATGCCGCAAAAATAACAAGATACGTTATCGGTTTTCTGCTTCCTGTTTTCATAGCGTCTCCTTATTGGAGCAGGAAAAGGGGAAGGGGATTATCCGGATTGAAAACGCTTCCGGCATAAATCCGGCCTCCGCTTCTGAATTGCTAATATTGTTCCCGTGAATTTTAGGATACTGATTTTAATACGCTTTGCATCAGGTTTGGTAAAATAAATGCAAATTAAAAGAGTCCGTGGAAATCAACGTGGATATACCCGGCGAGCGGTTCGACCTTCCAGAAGCCGTTCAGGCATTGGTGAAGTAGCCCCGCCCTCCTCGGAAGGAATGTATCCTTACTAAGGCATCTTAGGTAATCGCCCTGGCAAGATTTGCAGCCAGTTCAGATCCTTCATCACCAACGGCATCGGGCGTTGAACAGAAAGGCAGGATAAAATTGCCTTTCCACGTCAGTTTGAGATAGTCGGTAAAACCGGCAAAAATATGCTGTATGGCGTCACAATTCCCTTCAACAGGCCCCGCACAGCTCACCAGCAGTGCGGCGGATTTACCGCTGATCAGGGAGTTATGGTCGGGGGTGCCGTCATCCGAAACCAGACAAAAATGCCGGTCGATGAGAGGCTTCATCTGGGAAGTGAAGCTCCAGCAATAGAGCGGTGTAGCATATACAATAGCGTCCGCCCGGATCATTTTATCGAATATGGTCCATGCATCATCCTTTTGAACACAGCCGGGTTCATCCTTTATTTCTTTGCACTTATAGCATCCAAGGCAACCACCCACTTTATACCGGGCGATGTTGATCCGTTCAATGTCATGTTTTTTCCCGACATTATCCTCAAACATCGAGAGTACTTTGGCCGTGTTTCCTTTCGTTCTCGGGCTCCCCAGAATAGTGATGATTTTCATGTCGACTCTCCCTTTTATACCTCTTTCTTATCCGGCTGTCGCATCCATATAACATTACAAATTTTCCCGCCACTTTGTAACTATTACATCTTCATCCACGTCTTCGGAGAAGCCTTGTCTTTAGTCCCTCAATCGGGAGTATATTCCAATATTGAAACGGGTGTGGCGTCGACGTCGGCCAATCCCTCCGCGTCGGCCTGCTCAACTAGTTGCAGATAGATATGCAGTTTATTCGCCTCCCGCCATAACACGCGATCATAGCTTGGCTCCCACATCCCTACCGATTCATCGCTGATCTCCCGAAGCAGCCATTGTTTTGACTTCAGGTCGGCACATGTTGCGAGCGTGACCCGGCTGCCGCGTTCCTGATCCCGTAAGATGATATGCACAACCGGACCATCCGCGCTCTGCGCGATTGCGACTTGCGGGCGGGATATCGGGATACGTTTGGTTCCTCCGCCACTTAAGCTGAACGCTTTGATGCGATGCCCCGCCTTGCAAACATTCAGTCTCCAGTTATTCGCGGCAGCCCTCCTTCGGTGGCTTATAGCCTGGCTGTAGGTGAATTCACTTCAGCTGATCTGCCGGCGGAATGATGTCAAACCTCCTGTTTCCCTCTACTTTGAGGTTGGTACGTTTTTTTGACGCCGACTTGTCAGGCGCAGCTTGAAGAGCGAAGCCCGATCCCGGGCATGCAAACCTCCGGGGTCAAGGCCGACTACTTTCTGTTTCCCGCTTCGGTAAATCCTGGTCGAACGTTGAGCTTATTATAATGGGATCAGACAGATGGCAGAAGGGAAAATTCCGGCACAACGAACGAGCTGATTGTATTAGGATATTGTATCTTAAACCTCTTGCCGCTTTGCCCGCGGGAACCCAACGAAACACAGGGCAGCTGCAGATGGTAAAGGAGTAAGAAAAATGGAAGAAGAGGACCACGAACCTGAATTTGGTCCGTCTTCCATTACCCCATTTTGATCTTCTCCGACTACCACAGTTCCGCCCCCATTTGGTACTCCCTGGCAATGCTCACACTTTCGATCCCGGGGATGTCATTTATCTTCACTTGGCTTCGTCTGAAGTCCGAGAGTGTGTGGACAGGCGTCATTCTTCATGCCAGCCACAATCAGGTGATTCAAAGGATCTTTGATCCGCTGACCGTCGACCTGGGCTCGACTCACTACCTGACGACGGAGTTTGGGTTGGGACCGGCTGTCCTTTACCTGGTGGGCGGGTTCTGGTGTTGGACACAAAGGAAAAAGCTGCCGACATCGTATCGCTAGGGACAGTCCGACCGAGGAGATCCTAACCCGATATTCTCAAGCAACCGGGCACGCTCTTTATCGTAACGCCCGGTTTTGTTTCCTGAACCTTCGCGTTGCAAATCATAGTAAAATCAGGATCTAATATTCAGCAGAAATGACGTAATGCATCAGATCGGAAGCCGGGACAGGACTTGATGGGAGAACCGATTGATTAATTGCGGTTTATTCTGCCTGCCGGCTGATAAAATTTTTAAGTTTTACTCCGAACCCGTGAGAATCAGCACAATGCTCCTGCTGAACAAAGCCTGGTTTCGGTTGGAACTTGCTTTGAATACAGGTGTGCATTTGTGCATATACTTCTCACCAACTAACTCGAACACTAACGAAAGGAAATATGATGATGATGAAACGATGCGCTGGAAGGTTACGGCGAAATAAAACCGAATATATACGTTGGCGGTGAGATTGGATTTGGTGCGAGTATGTTTGTGGGTGACTTTCAGCCGTTAGAATTGAATGCAAAATATGCCATAGAGCCCGTTTCAAATCTTGTTTTTGATGTTGGCGCCGGCATTTCAGCGGTGAAGGTCTCTCTAGCTCGTGTGCTTAGCACGGATGTTGATGAATGGCTGTTTGGGGGACAGTTTTTTACCGGCATATCATACAAGGTAAAATGGTTCTATTTCGGTCTTGATGGGAAAATTCAATTAACTCAAAATTTTGACGATCGAGACTACGGCTTCAGCAATTTTCGAATTGGATTAAAAGCGGGCGTTTTATTCTAATCGCCGTCTGGTTCTGAAACGCAATAAGGGATTCCCGGTCCGTTGCCAGGTCAAAACCTATCAAACCCGGCCGGTGTTTATTTTTCCTGTCCGCCTTACCGGGCAAAAGACTGCCTGATTTACTGGAAGGTGAAACTTCTAATTGTCTTTCAATATGTAGTCGTCATATTCAATCTCAAACCTGAGCTTGTGTTTTGCCTCTTCCTGGGCAAGCTGGAGGAAGGTCTCTTTCAGATCGGAATGATCGGTCCGGGCGGCCAGATCCGAATAGAGCCGAAAGGCCGCTTTCTCTTCTTTCATGGCGACAATCAAGGCTTCCTGGTAGTTGAGATCATCCCTGGATGTATTAACCTCCACCAGGTAATCACCGATCTTCAGATCCTGAACCTTTTTGGAGGATACGGCCGCAACCCCTCGGCTTTTGATGGATTCGAGCTTTTTCTTATGCCCCAGTTCCTCCCTGGAGAACTGTTCAAACATTTCCTGGATTTCCTTGTTCCTGCTCCTGGTTGCCAGTCCGGCGTATAGATCGGATGCCCGCTGTTCGTCCTTAATGGCAAACGCGAGCACGTCATCGATGGTATTGAATTGGGTCATGTGCTTCTCCTCTTATACATGTTAAGGGTCCTGGATCTGAAAAGAGAACGGATATGAAAAATAAGCCCCCGGCTTTCGGGAATCTTTCCTCGTTCAAACTCCCCACAGACTCCGATAGTGCAATAGTGCAGTCTCAGGTTCGATAATAGCAAGTGTTTCCCGTCAGCACAAATGAGAGACATTCAGCCAATTAAGTTAAGAGCGATTTTGAAGCATTGAGGATTGGAAACACCCGGCGATATCACGAAGCTCCCGGGAACGTGACGCCGGACGACGCTTACTTTGGCAGAAGAGATTCGATCCAAACCGGAAGGAGAAGATTACAGGAGAAAACGCTTGCCGGGAGGCAGGCTCAAAATGCTAAACTCGCCCTGTCAGTTGCGGCATAAAGTGTCTCTTATTTTGAATGCCTGAAAGTCCAACCGGCGCTGACTACTTACAGCTAAGCGGAGATAATAATGAAATTATTCCATTCAAGATTCCGCCAACTCCTGTTTCTATTCGGTCTGTTAATCTTTACCAATACGTCCTGGACTCAGGAATCAAATTACCTGAAAGAAAATTATGTAAAAAAAGAATACCGGATTCCGATGCGGGATGGCGTTACTTTGTTCACCTCGGTTCTCACGCCTAAAGACATATCACAAAAATATCCCATTTAAAAATATTAAGCCGGCGGTTATGACGGTAGGCGGTTGGTTTGACGCCGAAAACTGCTACGGTGCCCTGCAGACGTATCATGCCATAGAAAAAAATAATCCAGGCGCATTTAACATTTTAGTGGAGGGACCCTGGTTTCACGGCGGATGGGTTCGCTCAGACGGATCATCCCTCGGCAATGTCCAATTCGGCAGCAAGACCGGAGAGTATTATAAGAAGAATATCGAATTGCCCTTCTTCAAGTACTTCCTGAAAAACGAAGGTGAACTGGACTTACCGGAAGCGTACGTCTTTGTCACCGGCTCTAATGAGTGGAAAAAGTATGACGTATGGCCCCCGGAGAATACAAAAGAAGTGCAGCTGTTTTTCCTGGAAAATGGGCGGATGGATTTTGAGAGACCGGCAGGTGAGGCGAAAAATCCTTTCGATGAATATATCAGTGATCCGGCCAAACCCGTTCCTTATACGGCGCAAATCATAAACAGAATGCCCCGGGAGTACATGGTGGAGGATCAACGCTTCGCATCCGGTCGAACGGATGTTCTTGTTTATAAGACCGACCCCCTTCAGGAGGACGTTGCCGTGGTTGGACCGATCACGGCCGAACTGTTCGTCTCGACTTCGGGAACCGATTCAGATTGGATCGTCAAATTGATCGATGTTTATCCTGATGATGCGCCGGACAATGATCCCAATCCCTGCTATGTCAGGATGGCCGGCTTCCAGATGCTGCTGCGCGGAGACATCATGCGCGGCAAATTCAGAAATAGTCTGGAAGAACCCGAACCGTTTGTTCCCAATCAGGTGACCAGAGCCAAATTCACGCTGAATGACGTCTATCATACCTTCCTGAAGGGACACAGAATAATGGTGCAGATACAGAGCAGCTGGTTTCCGTTGTTTGACCGCAACCCCCAGAAATTTGTGGACATTTACAGCGCGAGTGAGAAGGATTTTCAGAAGGCCGTACAGAGGGTTTATCGCTCCGGCGAATTTGCCTCCAACTTGAAGGTGAATTTAACCGATTAATTGGAAGCTTCGGTAGTTACATGGAAGAACTCTGCGACTCCGACAACAATAAATAGTCTCCAGAATTTGGATGGATTCCTTTAACAGCAGGTCTTTCTTGATCGAATTTCTGAGCATGACCTGTTATATGCCGGATTGGAATTGTTCCGGCAGTTTTTGCCTCCATTCAGCCGCCTTCTCCGGCTTTTTCATATCTTCATAGAGCGCAATTAAGCCGTTGACGCAATCCGCAATTACAAAGCCGTTTTCCGATGAGATCCGGTTCTGGCGCCGGATCAAGTTTTCATAGGCCGAAAGCATCAAGGACTCCGCCTCTGCGAACTTCTTCCGGCCGGCCAGGCTTGCCCCGAGGAGGCTTTGGCAATAATAGCGTTGCCAGGAATCGGACTGATACTTTTCGTAGGCTTTCCAGGCAGTGCGGAGCAAATCTTCGGCATCGGCAAATTTGCCCTGTCTGAGCCGGACACTTCCCAGGGATGCCATCGTAAACAAAGTGTCCGGATGCTCATTGCCAAGTGCGTCACTCCGGTTTTCGACTGCATTCGTAAACAGGGTGGCGGCTTTCGCATATTCACCCTCGCTGGCGTATGTGCGCGCTAAATAGCTCAAACTGTCCAGAGTATAGGGATGTTGATGGCCAAGAACCTGGCGCCCCGTTTCCAGAGCCTTTGAAAACAGCTCTTCGGACCGCTTGTAATCACCGCGCTTCCAATACAATCGCGCCAGGGTATTCATCGTATAGATCGTCCATCGGTCATTTTCTCCTAAAATCCTGCGTTGGATTTCCAGCGCCCGTATAAGGAGAGGTTCAGCCTGCGCGTCCTTGTCTTGATCACTATACAGCTCTGCCAGATTCACCATGACGACGAGGGTGGACGGATGCTCCTCCCCGAGCGCACGGCGCATAGCCTCAAGGGCCTCCTCATAAGCCGGTTCAGCTTGTGCGAACTTGGCTTGATAATGATAGGTTGCAGCCAAATTCCCCATGGTCTGCATGGTAAGATTATCATCCGGCTTCTGAACGCGGCGCTGAACCTCCAGAATCTGTTTATATAATTCCTCAGCCTTCGCATATTTACCCTGCCCGCCATAAACGGCGGCTAAACCGGTCATGCTGCTCAGAGTTATATGATGTTCTTCTCCGAGGACGCTGCGTTCGAGTGCCAGCGCCTTCTCATAAAGCATTTCAGCTTCTACAAATTCACCATTCCGTTCATAAACATTAGCCAGGCTATCCATGCCGTCCAGCGTATCCGGATGTGTTTCACCAAGGACGCGGCGTCTGAGGTCGAACGCACGTTGCAGCTGAAGCTTCGCTTCATTATAAAGACTGAGATCCTCGTAAGTCTGCCCGATGGTCTTTCGAATTGTAGCTTCCAATAATGGTTGTGCGGCGAACTTGCCCTCAATCCTTTCAGCCGCACGGTCTAAAGCCGTGCGCACCTTAAGATCCGGATCGGGCTTCGTGTCCGGCCGTGCCTGCTTGCTGGAGCTGGCCTGTGACAGAACATCATTCCGGAGGAAATCATTCACGGCGCGGGCTTCAGCTTCCGCCCGGCTTGCGCGCACAGCCATCCAGGCTACCGTGACAACGCCTGCCGCCAGCAGCAAAAGGAGCGCCGCTGCCGTCGACAGCCCTAACCGGTGCCTGCCGACAAGCTTTCTCAGGCGGTAGACCGTCGACGGTGGGCCGGCTTCCACCGGCTTGCTAGTCAGGAACCTTTCCAGATCGAGCGATAAACCATTAACCGTCTCGTAACGCCGCGTGCGATCTTTCTCCAGAGCCTTCCTGACGATCCAATCCAACTCGCCCCGCAGAAGCTTCAGCAGATGGGTCTTATCGCTCCGCCGTTGTGCGGCAATATCCGCCGATACCGAGGATCCCCGCACTCTGGCACTCAGGTGTGCCGGTTCCTCCTCCCGGATTCTCCGGAGCGCTTCAAGGTATCCCGTTCCGGCCGCGTGTTCACGCCCCAGGGGAGTTGTGCCGCTCAGCAGCTCATACAAGACCACACCCAACGAGTAGATGTCGCTGCGGGTGTCGACATCGTTCCTGGTCAATTCGGCCTGCTCGGGGCTTAAATATTCCAATGTTCCCACCACCGTACCGAGATTGGTCATCCTCGTGTTGTCGCTCAGTCCTTGTCCAAGAGCTTTGGCAAGCCCAAAGTCGATTACCTTGGGTACGGGGCGGCTTTCCTGCTCCACTATTAGTATATTGGACGGCTTGATGTCGCGGTGGATGATGCCTTTCTGGTGCGCATGCTGGATGGCCTTGCACACCGGGATGAACAACTCGACTCTTTCCTTCACAGTCAAGCGCTTGGAATCGCAATAGCTGGTAATGGACACTCCATCCACCAATTCCATGACAAAATACGGTTGTCCGCCGGAAGTGGACCCGGCGTCAAAGATCCGGGCAATATTCGGGTGATCCATCAGTGCCAGTGCCTGGCGCTCGCTTTCAAAACGCGCTATCACTTCCTTGCTTCCCATGCCCGGCTTGATAACCTTGAGCGCTACGTCACGTTGGATCGGCTGAGTTTGCCGGGCATGATACACAACGCCCATGCCGCCTTCTCCAATCTGGCGGATCATCTTATACGGCCCGATGCTGGAGGCGGGGGGCGACGTGCTTAATTCGGTTACGATTGTTTCGGTCGTGGAGCTAACTCCAGCATCCAAAAGGACTTGCACCGCTACCAGCAGTGCCTGGTCTCCACCGCAAATCCGCTGCAGGTAGTCAACCCGCTCGGTTGGCGGCAGTTTTAAAGCTTCCAATGCTATTTCTTCAGCGGTCATATGCCGTCTCTAAAAAACTCCGTGAATACTCTCCATGCCAAGGCGACAGAAGAATAGAAAGGTCTCAGCATGAGAAATCGAGCTGCGAACCGGTCAAAGCGCTCTATTATTGATATCCTTACCTTCTTTAGGCCGGTCAGTTCAGCAATCCTGCAGTGCGGAATCGTCCAGCTCATTTCGGGCGCGTATTCTGCCCGGAGCGATTGCCTGTACCGGTATCCCGCATCCTGTTTTTAAATCCTGATGAACCGCTGGGCTTATTATATGCGGATGAAGCGGATATGAGGAAGGGAAATTCTTTTCAGCTGATTCATAGGGCGCGATTTGAACGGGTATATGAGGGTATGAGGTAATATATGCTTTATTTTATTATAGGATATTATATATGAATCCACTTTCACTTTGCCCGTGAGGTGCCATATAGACGCCGGTTCAAAAGTGAAGCGGCGTCTATACCCAAGGGAGAAGAACCTCTTTTAGAGGAATGTAGACATACAAAAGAAAAGGAGATAATCTCGCACAAGGTGTTGCACTTTTCACATGCTACGTGCTTCACTTTTGGGCTGCCGGGAACAATAAGTCTCAAGCCGAAGAGAAACTGCCGCTGCTCGCGCCCGGACACAGGGAAATGGTTGATAAGAAATTCAACTCAATAAAAGATCCGTTGGCCTCAGCAGCGTCAGCAGGCCAGGTTATGGGATTCAAATCTAAAGGAGGTCTTATGATCCGCATAATTCTCAGTATGTTGGTATTGCTGAGCAACGCTGCATTTCTTCATGCACAGGCTAAATGCACTCGAGCGATGCTTCAGGGGGCGGCGGCAAGCTATATAGCCGCCCAGGAAGCGGGAGATCTGTCGAAGATGCCTCTTGCCGCCGAGGTGAAGTATATCGAAGATATGAAAGAGACCACGAAGGATAAGGGTCTCTGGAATTCCGCTCTTCCTATTGCGCTTCACCGCAGTATTTACGATGTTGGACGGTGCAAGACGTTTTCCGAAGTGATCGTTACCGAGGGCGGCCATCCTTATGTAATCGGGACCCGCTTGAAGGTCGAGAATGGAAAGGTTGCCGAGATCGACAGTCTGGTAACCGATGAGCACGACTGGCTGTTCAATGCGGAGAATTACCTGAAGTATTCGAAGGCGGAGGACTGGCGCGTTCTTAATGTCGATGAACGCGTAAGCCGGCAGGATCTGATCGATGCCGGCAACCAGTATTTTGATTTTGTGTTTCTGGATCCGGGCATCAAGCCTCCATGGGGAACTCCATGCGCGAGACTGGAGGGAGGCATGTATACAAATCCCGACGGCAATGACAGAGACAACTGCCAGGTTTCCGCGCCCATGCAAGGCGGAGGAATGTTTGTTATCAACCGAACCTTCGTCGTTGATGAAGAAATGGGGGCGGTCAATGTCTTTTGCCGTTTCGGCAGCGAGGAGGGCATGCCCGATTCCCACTTGTTCTATCTGGTCAACGGGAGATACCGCTATATTCACACCTTGAGTGTGAATCCGTCCGACGAGCCCATCGACTACTCCGGCTTCGATACTCCGGGGGAGGAAGAATAAATCCATGGCAAGGACCCGGGAGGCGCCACGAGGTCCCCGGCGCCCCGGCGTCTTTGCATTAATATACAGACGCGCCTGTCCTCTAAATGACACATATCCCTGAAGTCACATTTTGTGATTTCAAGCAGGCGGGGAGTGCGAAGAGCCCAAAACCGCGCCCGCGAGGAACCAAGTTTATTCAGCCCGTTGCAGGATCTGACTTTTGATTAGAAATAGAAAGAATCGCCCGGTACTTCAGAGTCGGATGCGATAATTGCCGCCGGGTTGAACATTATCAAAGAGCAGATCATTTTCTTCCACAAGCAGGCTGTTCAAGATAGAATCAATCGGAGGCCGACGCCCGCAGGTTTTTCAGGGACGTCATGCGACAGGGACAGCAGGAAAGAAACAGGGTCTGAGGAGAAAGCCATGTTTAATGCTGAAAAAGAATGCACTACGCGAAGGAAGTTTTGCAAGAGATTGGCCGGAGTCGCCTTCACTGGAGCCTTTGTTGATTTTAAAACCATGGCGAGCGCGAATCCGAAATCGAAAGACCAAGCTGCGGGAAATGGAGAGCATCTGGCGGCCGCATGCGGAACCTATTGCGGAGCCTGTCCGGCTTACCTCGCGAAACACGGCGAAGACGGGCAAATCAAAAAGAAGCGGCAAAAGATATCTTCATCCGTACCCACGAAGTCGCAGAAGGGGATTCCGCCTTCGAATTGGATGGCCGGCCTTCTTTGCGACGGCTGTCTCAGCGGCGGCCAGCTTGCGGCCCATTGCCAAAGATGCAATATACGGCTGTGCGCGCTGGACAAACAAGATAATGCGCGTTGTTCCGACTGTGAAGAGTTGCCCTGCCATCGTATTACGAATTTAATTAATATGGGCCGCTATCTGCACCGTAAAGAATACCTGCCGAACCTTGAAAAAATTCGTGAGATGGGCGTTCAGAAATGGGTTAAATACGAAGAAGAGCGCTGGCGCTGTCCCAAGTGCGGCCTGCCTATGAGCTGGTATGACGCCGAATGCATCGGATGTGGGGAGCCAAGATCTGAGCGGGTGTTTTCTTTAGCACAGGACGGATAAACCACCCCGTTCAAATTCTTTGTGTTTTTCCCGGCGGCAGGGATTCTTCCGGCCTGCCTGGATATTATCCGCCGGCAACTGGATACTCAACTGCCGCCGGTATCAGGTGAAGCAAGATTTCGCTGATTTCTACCCGGTGAGTTCCATCCGAACAGCGACGAAAATGGCTTGTAAAGTCATTGAAACATAAACTCCTGAAGAAGTTTGCTTTCCCCATCTTTTTTTAATATCACTGAAGTGATGATGCGAACCCATCGGACCGGAGAACTTTCATCCTCTAGATTCAATCGATTGACGTAGCCGGGCTGTTGGGATAACGTGATTAGAAGAGGAGCCGGAGACCTGTCGATACCGGCGGCGGGGTCGTTCAGGAAGGAAATCGGCGTGAATGCTGAGGCGAAGAAGAAAAGGATGATGCGAGCTTTTGGAATCATTGCGATGCTCGGCGCGATCATTGCGGCGGGCTGCTCGCACGGGCAGAGGAACGAGCAGCCCGCGGCGGCTGCGAGCGATGCCCGGACATATGTCGTACGCGGCGAAGTGATTTCCGTGCCGCAGTCGGGCAGGCCAGGGACGGGACTCATCGTCAAACACGAGCCGATCGACAACTTCCGCGACGCCGGCGGCCGGATCGTGGGCATGAACACGATGGGCATGCCGTTTACGCCCGGCAAGGGCGTATCGCTGGAAGGGATACGGCCGGGTGACAAAATCGAAATGAGGTGGGTCGTACGGTGGAACCCGGAAGCGAAAGAATACGTGGAATCGGTGCGGAAGCTGCCGGCAGAGACACAACTGAGGTTCGGGAAGGCCCACCCGCCGACGACATCGCCCGAAACAATGCCCTCCGGGCACGAGATGCCGGGCATGTAAAGCAAATCCGAAACACAATATTTTATTTATAAAAGTCCTGCATGGGGACGGGCTTATACGTTCGAACCATCCGAGAAATCCCCCCGATTGATTGAGGAAACAACCCGGGCGCTAATCGACGATGACGCGCGGGATGTTATACGGCAACCGGGCGAGGACTTCGTAATTCAGAAAGCGGGTCAGGTCGGAGAACGAGCCGACCGTAATCTCGCTCCGATTCTGCCTGCCTATCAGCACAACTTCATCGCCGATGCCGACGTCTTTAATTCGGGAAACATCGACCATCACGCTGTGCATGTTGACAATTCCGACAACGGGAGCGCGCTTTCCCCTGATCAGGACCCAACCGAGGTTGCTGAGGCTGCGCGCAAAACCATGATGATATCCAACCGGTACGGATGCAATTCTCTGGTTGTGAGTGATCAGGTACGATGTCCCGTAGCCGACAAATCCTCCCGCCTCGACGTCTTTGATGCTCATGATCTTCGATTTCCAGGTCATGACCCGTCGCAGGGGGTCCTTGGTCATTTTGCCCCCGTTTTTCATGTTGTCGAGCACATACGCGGTTCTGGTTTCCTGGCTGGGCCAGAAACCGTATTGAGCGATTCCGATGCGGACCATATCCATGCGGGTCTGCGGATAAGACAGCGCCGCCGCCGAGCAGGCGGTATGGCGGAGGCCGCAGTCAAGATTTTGATCGTGGAGCCAGCTGCAGAGGTCGTTAAACCTCTCGATCTGTTTAACAATGCGGGCATAGTTGTTTATACTTTCGGCGCCTGCGTAATGAGTACAGACACCGTCGACCTTGATATATTCTGAATTCTCCTTGATTAACTTTACGGCTTCGCTCAGCTGGTCGCCCTGCAAACCGGTCCGGTTAAGGCCGGTTTCAAGTTCAAGATGTATCCTGGCAGGCAGGCCGGCACTGCGTGCCGCCGGTATGGCAGCCTTAAGTCGGTCGACATCAAAAACATAAAAAGAAATCCGGTTGCCGACGGCCCATTCCAGGCGTTCGTTGACGATAAAGCCCATGATGCAGATATGGCTCTGTTTATTTCGGCTGTTCAGGGCAAGCTCCGCCTCATCGGAACTGTAAACCGAAAAATGTTGAATGCCGCATTGTTCCGCAAGGGGCAGGAATTTTTCGATCGCGTGCCCGTAGGCATTCCCCTTGATGACCGACGAGAATTCAACGTCGCTCCCGATGAGTCCTTTTAAAAACCTGATGTTTTTCTGCAGAGCCGACTCACTCAGTTCAATATAGGACGAATACAACATTGGCATATCCGATTTATCCTGAAATGCACCGGTCTTAACCGGTCAACTCGCGAATAACTCCTTCAAACATTTTCACACCCGTGTCAATGATTTCATCGGGGAAGTCATAGCTCGGATGATGCAGCGCGGGGTGATCCTCTCCCGCCCCCAGCCCGAATAAGGCGCCGGGACAGAACGAAGTGAAATTGCCGAAATCCTCCGACCAGGGAAAAGGTTTCTCCGGTTCATAAATATCCAGTTTCAGCCGCGAGGCGCATTTTTTTATTAATCCGGCACATTCGGCATTATTGAACGTCGCCGGGAACTCTTCATCCCACTCGATTTCGTATGCCAGGCCATTGGCCCGGGCAATTCCCCCGGCCAGATCAAGGCATTTTCCCGACAGCCTCTCCATGACATCCTGTTCGTAAGTCCGCAGAGTCGCCATGACCTCCGCTTCGCCGGGTGAGGTTCCGAAAGCGATTTCGCCAATGCGGGAATGAATCACGGTGACCTTGGATGCCTCGTGCAATCCGGTATAAAACTGGGGAATGGAACTGAAAGAATGGATCAGTTGTGCCGCGGCCGTGGTCGGGCTGTTGCCTTTTTCCGGCTCGGCGGCATGGGAGGTAGCGCCACGGAGCCTCACTATCAAGCCCCTGGAAGCGGCGGCGAAGATACCTTCGCGGACTATAATCCGGTGTCGCGCGAACCCGGGGAGATTGTGCAGCGCGAAACAATAGTCGGGAGCGATTTCCGCAAACCTTGAATCCTCGATTACCCGGCCGGCCCCCTTCCCGGTTTCCTCGGCCGGCTGAAAAAGCAGGACCACCGAGCCTTTCCGGGGCGGCAGAGAACGCAAAACAGGGGCCAACCCAAGTACGATGGCCATGTGGCCATCATGGCCGCACTTGTGGGCCGCGCCTCCGGCTGTCGCCCCGTAATCAAGCTCAATCGTCTCGGGGATCGGCAGAGCGTCGAGTTCACACCGGATCAGCAGCCTGGGGCCCGGCGCGCTGCCGGCAAAAACAGCCGCGATCCCATGACCGCCCAGTTTTCCGATCACCCGGTCGGGTTTGAAATCATCGAGACAGCGGCCGACAATTTCTGCAGTATTTTCTTCCGCGCCGGACTTCTCCGCGGCGGCGTGAAGCTGGCGCCTTAAATTTTGCAGTTCTTTCATCATGTGTGTGGAAAGGAAGAATATCTGCCTGTCTTAATATTCCCACTCTCTTTCCAAACCTGCCTCCGGTTTTCGACAGGGCGTCTCGTGTTGTTATCTCTTAATTTCAGGTTTTGATTTTACAATGCTTTGCTCGGGATTCAGCAAAAACTTGAAATAATCGCACAAATCCGACAATCCGGAACGATTTGAATTCACCAACACCCTCGAAAGGGCACCAATGCACAATAGTGTTCAAAATTTCAGCGAAAGTCCCTTGATGATGGTATTAATATTTCCTCTGCAGGCAAGGGTTTCATGGTCGGTTGATACAAGGCTTTTTTAGGAGAATACATGCATAAGACGGACGTCAGGTAAAGTGGGGCATGGTCTTTCGTTCAGGCCGGCTCAACAACCTCACCGACGCGGATCTTGCCGTGCTGGATAAACTCAATATTCGC
>CAZPHK010000100.1:0-16921 GCA_964586015.1 uncultured Acidobacteriota bacterium
CAACTGCCGAAGCTGCAGTTTCTAGTCCCCGTCGATTACCGGCCCCCATCCCCGGACGATGCCGCTTATCGCAGGAGGCTGGTACGGGCCACTCTCCAATACATAGAATATTTTGCCGATGGCGAAAATATCTCCCAGTGGAACAAGCCGTTTGCCGAGATCGATTTCGAAAAACGGTTGGATCGTATGGTTTCCGAGCTGACGCAAGCTCTGGCAACCGTGGCGAAACACCCCATGGATCCTGTATGGCTCCTTGCACAGATTTTCATAGAATCCAGGTTTTACGAATTCGCTATCTCCTCTTCGCTCGCCTTCGGACCCTGCCAGTTCGTGATGAGCACCGCCAATCTTTATGGGCTGGGCTGTGCCGGCAATCGCGCAGCGACAGTGCCTGAAAGCGGCATCCGGGAGCAAACTGAACTGGTTGAACTGGTGGATCGTTACGAGGAGGCCGCGAGCCTTTTGAAAGATTTCAGACGCAGCAACAGCCGGCTTCAGAAGCTCCAGGTTGCCGACATATTCGAGCGGCTTGTGGACGGTGATCCCGGCCTGAAAACACTGGCTGAAGAATACCTTGAATATGAAAAAAAGGAAGAATCACTGAAACTCAATGTCACGGATGCCAGGAACCGTTACGTGGAAAGCGTCCTCGACAGAGTTCGGGAGCGGGATATCTTTAATCCCGCCGACCTTCGGTTTCTTGAAGCATTCGACCAGCGCTTTACCTATCGGTCCCTTACAGCAATGGTAGCCTATATGGGCGACGAATTGTCTAAATTCAACGGTAATGCCGTGGCGGCCACTGCGTCCTACAATGCCGGAAGATCAGCGGCGATGGATCGCAAACACCCTTTCCTGCGCTATGGCAGGATTCCCGGAAACGAGGAAACCTCTCTGTATGTGAGCCGGATCATGAACTCCTTCAGCGAAATATCGCATCGTATGAATCCGTAGAAAACCAAGCTCTGGATCAACGGTCAACCCACCGATCAAGAGAAGCCGGCAGCGCAAACCGGCAAGCGCTGAGAAAAACTTAAACGGAGGACTGTGAATGATTTACGGTCGCCCGAGTATTTCCGGGTTATGACGAATTCCCCCAAAGCGCTGATTCAAGGATGCAAGTTTGGGCCGGGTCACGCCGGGTGCCGAATATTAAAACGGGGACATATTACTTAATTCGCAGAAATAAGTATTATGTCCCCGTTTATTGTCTGGCGGAGAGGGGGGGATTCGAACCCCCGGTACCGTTGCCAGTACAACTGCTTAGCAGGCAGCCCTGTTCAGCCACTCCAGCACCTCTCCGCGGGCGTGCAAAGTGCAGCCAATTGCGAGGCCATAGTAACGAATTTACATTCCAAAATCCACCCATGATTGATCCGTTCCCTCCGGGATCCTTTTCCCAATCCGATGAGTATTCAAATCATATCGTCGCTTTCAGAATTCAACGCACCTTTTTCTGGAACCGGTCCCGGTTTTTAAACTAACATATACCGCTGCTAATAATCGCAACGGGTGTCGGATTTATGAAATCGAACCGGCAGGAAGGCAGGACGGTCTTTAGGAAACAGGATCCCGTCCCTCCACCTCGATATATTAAACGCTATGCATTGTATATATTATGCACGGCGGCAGTTTTGCTCGCGGCATTTCCAGCCGTTTCTTTTGACGCTATGCAGGAAAAGACCGAATACATTGTCTATACCGGAACTTACACCGACGGCGCAGGCAAGGGGATTTACGGATTTCGTTTTCAACCCGCAACCGGAGCCCTGACTTCCATCGGATTAATGGCGGAATCGTTGCACCCTTCCTTTCTCGTCATCCACCCGAACAGGCGGTTTCTGTATGCCGCGAACGAGGTATCCAGCTTCAACGGAAAAAACGGCGCAATAAGCTCCTTCAAAATCGCTCCGGATACCGGACGCCTGACTTTCGTGAACCGGGTGTCCTCGGAAGGAGCCCACCCCTGCCACATCACCATCGACAAAACCGGGAAATGGCTCCTGGCCGCGAACTACAGTTCCGGCAGCCTGGCCGTTTTCCCTGTCAATGAGGACGGCGCCCTCGGATCCGCATCCGATAGCGTTCAACATGAAGGATCCGGCGCAAACCGCATGCGGCAGGAGGGCCCGCATGCACATGCCGTAATTCTGTCTCCGGACAACCGTTTCCTGCTCGCGCCGGATCTGGGAATCGACAAGGTCATGATCTATCGATTTAATGCCGTCAACGGCACTCTGGAAGCAAACGATCCGCCGTTTTTCAGGGCCCGCCCCGGTTCGGGGCCGCGCCACCTGTCATTTCACCCCAACGGCAGGCTGGCCTACCTCATAAACGAACTGGATTCCTCCCTGACCGCTCTTTCTTTCGATCCCGGCAAAGGCATTCTGAGGGAAACAGATACCGTGTCCACTCTGCCCGGATCCTACAAGGGATTCAGCACAGCGGCGGAAGTGCAGGTGCATCCGAACGGCAAATTTGTATACGGCTCAAACCGCGGCCACGACAGCATAGCGGTTTTCAGGATCGACGACTCCCGGGGAGCCGTTGAAGCGGCCGGTTTCGTTCCTGCCGGAGGGAAAACTCCCAGGTATTTCGCCATAGATCCGACAGGGCGCTGTCTTTTTGCAGCCAATCAGGATTCGGGCAATATCGTTCTCTTCCGTATCGATGCCGAAAGCGGCCGCCTTTCAGAAACCGGAACCGTTCTGGACACGCCGAAACCGGTCTGCATTGTTTTTCTGCCGGTCCGATAGCGGATCAGCGCGTTGCGCCGGTTTTTCCGGACATCTTTTTTATCGTCCGTGCCTGCCGGCGGACCGGAATATGGCATAATCACCCGGGTGGCGATGAGCGGGAATTTTCAGGGAAACATTCGGAATCATTTGTGTATGATACATATCCGGATAAATTTTGTTTAAATTAACTTAAAGGAGGATTCAATGATCAGAAGAATTACATTGGTTGCAGTTGCCTTATTGCTTCTATACGGATTCGGCGGCTATTCAATCGCGGGGCCGGCGCCGCTGCCGTCAAGCGACTGCGATCGCGAATGCCTCCGAGGATTTGTCACACAGTACCTGGACGCCATGATCGCCCACAAGCCGGACTCTCTGCCGGTAGCCGAAAACGTGAAATTTACCGAAGACTGCAGGGAGATGAAGCTCGGCGAGGGACTCTGGAAAAATTTCTCGCGCCTGACGGATTACCGCAGGGATATACTGGACGTCCGCCAGGGCGTCGCAGTGTCGTTTCTCGTCGTCGAGGAGAGCGATTCGCCCGTCATGTTCGTCATGAGGCTTAAAGTTGAAGACAAAAAGATCACCGAAATCGAAACCATGGTTGTCAGAAACCGCGAAGAAGGGATGCTTTTCAACCTGGAGAATTTAAAGACGGCCAGCAAAACCATGACCACCCCGGTGGACCCGGCGGAAAAGAATTCCCGCGAAGACATGATCCGGATGGCATTGACCTATCCGGCGGGACTGAAAATAGGCAGTTTTGTAAAAGCCGATTCGCCCATGAAGCCCGACGCCTACCGATTCGAAAACGGCCAGCTCATGGCCGGTCCCGGCTGCACCTTTTTCCAGGGCTGCGACAACATGAAAACCCAGAGGATTCCAACCCTGTCCGGAATCACGCACCGGGTCATCGCCGTCGATGAAGATCTCGGGGTGGTCGCGATGCGCATGAACTTCGGTCCCGGCTCCACTTTTCAGGGAGACGGCGTGCTCGACGTCTGGCATTCCTTTAAAATTTACGGCGATCAGATCCACGCCGCGGAAGCGTATTGTGAAATCGTTCCCGCCGGAACCCCGTCCGGTTGGGAATAATTCTTTCGGTCAACGATAGGTTTATTCTATGCAGGTGGATTATCAGGCCCTGCTGGCCAACACACGGGACGGGGTCTACTTTACGGACACCGACCGGCGCATCACCTACTGGAATGCAAGCGCCGAGCGGATTACGGGATTCAGCGCGCAGGAAGTCGTCGGAAGCCGGTGCATGGAAAACATCCTCATTCATGTGGACGAGCAGGGCCGATGCCTGTGTGAGTCTTTTTGCCCGCTTGCCGCGACCATACAGGACGCCGTACCGAGGGAAGCCAAAGTCTACCTCCACCACAAGCTCGGGCATCGTATTCCCGTACTGGTGCGCGTCACTCCCCTGTGCGACAACAGTGGAAACATAGTCGGCGGAGCGGAATTCTTCACCGACATCTCCAACCAGGAAATCATTGCCGAAAGACTGGAGGAACTGGAGCAGCTGGCCCTGTTGGACGCCCTGACCAGGCTGCCGAACCGCCACCATCTTTTCCCCGAACTGACATCGCGCTTCCATGAAAAAAGCCGTCTGAATCTTAATTTCGGTCTGATCTTCATAGACCTGGATAACTTCAAGGACATCAACGATGCCTACGGTCACGATATCGGAGATCGTATGCTGACTACCCTCGCCAACACCCTGAAGGTTTCCGTACGGCCCTTCGACCTTGTCGGCCGGTGGGGCGGAGATGAGTTCCTGTGCATCGTGCGCAACGCCGACGAGCATTCGCTGAGGACCATGGCGCATCGCCTGCTGGTCATGCTTAATGCTTCTTCAGTTCCCGTAGACGGCAACCGCATCCGCATTACCGCATCCCTGGGTGCGACCCTGGCCAGGGATGGAGACACCAGCGATATCCTGATCAAAAGGGCCGATTCGCTGATGTATAAAAGCAAGCAGAAAGGCGGCAGCCAGGTCACTCTCGGATAATCGCATCCCTTGAAAGCCGGCGGTCAGCTAATACTTTGCGTCCCTTCTCCATAGTGATAACCTGACAGTCCGTGGCGAAGGTATAAGTGATCGCGACACATTGCGGCTCATTATATTCAGTCAAACCTTATATAAGAGGAATGAAAGGGATCATGGATAAAGAGGTTCGCGTTCGCTTCGCTCCCAGCCCGACGGGATACCTGCATGTCGGCGGGGCGCGGACGGCGCTGTTCAACTGGCTTTTCGCCCGTCATCACGGCGGCAAATTCATCCTGCGCATTGAGGACACCGATTCAGCGCGATCGTCGGAAGAGATGGTGGAGGGCATCCTGGAAGGCCTTCGCTGGCTGGGTCTGACATGGGACGAGGGCCCTTACTTCCAGTCCCGAAGACTGGAGCATTACCGCTCCTTTGCCGGCCGGCTGCTCGAACAGGGAAGCGCTTATCGCTGCTTCTGCAGAATGGACAATAGCACAGACCGTAAAGGCGGCTACCGGGACGACGCTCCGGAAGACGCTGTCCGCCATGAATGCGCCGAGCTGCCTACTGAAGATTCCGACCGCCGGGCTGCCTCGGGAGAACCATTCGCCCTGCGTTTCAGGGTCCCGACCGACAAAACCTCGTTTCGAGACCATGTTTTCGGGAAAATCGAGGTTGAGAATAAAATCCTGGAAGATTTTGTGCTGATCCGGTCGGACGGGGTCCCGACATACCATCTTGTGGTTGTAGCGGACGATATCGACATGGGAATCACCCACGTCATCCGGGGTGCGGATCATATATCGAACACGCCCAAACAGATACTTCTCTACCGGGCCGCGGGCCGTTCCCTGCCCGAGTTCGCACATCTCCCGCTGATTCTCGGACCGGACAAACAGCGCCTCTCCAAACGCCACGGCGCAACTTCAGTCATGGCCTACGCGGAAATGGGTTACCTGCCCGACGCGTTTTTCAACTTTCTGTCGCTTCTGGGATGGTCCCCGGGCGACGATCGCGAGATGCTTACCCGCCGGGAACTGACGGAGCTTTTTTCACTTGAAGGAGTGGGAAAGGCCGATGCCGTGTTCGGGCCGGAGAAGCTGGACTGGTTCAACAGCCAGTATCTGCGCAATGCTTCAAAAGAAACATTGAGAGAACTGGCGCTCAAGGAACTGGAAGCCGCGGGCATCAAGATTTCAGAGACGGAATCCCTGGACGCCAGGCTGGAACTCCTGAAGGTCCGGGCCCGAAAATTGAGCGACTTCTCCACTATTTTCAAAGCTTTTTTCACGGATGATTTCGATTACGATCCGGCGGCCTGCAAAAAGTTCCTCAAGGACCCAAATCTGAAGTCCTTGATTCCGGAACTCCACTCTCTTTACCTTGAAGATACAAAATTCACCCTGGAATCGACGGAAGAAATTTTGCGCCGCCTGGCGGAACGTGAAGAGGTGAAGGCAGGACTCCTCATCAATGCCGTTCGGGTTGCACTAACAGGCCAGGGCGTAGCTCCCGGACTGTTTGAGGTCATGCAGGTACTGGGTCGCCAACGCACCATCGACCGCCTCGAGCGTCTCGGTACGTATTTAAACAGAGAGCCTGAAGGGTAGAATAGTCCGACCAGCGGATTCATTATCTGATATCCTTAACCTTTAATTTTCAATCTTCAATTATTTTGAAGGGGCCGTCATGACCAAGCTTGGAGTCAACATCGATCACATAGCAACCATTCGACAGGCCCGTCGGGCTCTGGAACCGGATCCGGTCGCCGCCGCCGTAATGGCGGAACTCGCGGGCGCCGACGGCATCACCGTTCATCTCCGGCAGGATCGCAGGCATATCCAGGACAGCGATGTCCGCAGGCTGAGAGAAACAGTCACAACCCGGCTGAACCTGGAAATGGCCGCCACCGATGAAATGGTGAGCGTCACCCAGGAGCTGCATCCGGATCAGGCCACGCTGGTCCCTGAAAAAACAGACGAGATCACAACCGAAGGGGGATTGAATGTAGCCGGCGGTACGGGACCAGTCAGCCGGGCCGTAAAAAATTTGACCGGCGCGGGCATTCAGGTGAGCCTGTTCATCGATCCCGACAAGGACCAGATCGACGCGGCGGCGGACCTTGGAGTTCCCATGATAGAGCTGAATACCCGCGCCTATTCCGAAGCCTCTCCGAAAAGCCCGGACCTGTCGGGTCCGGAACTCGACAGCGAGTTGGCCCGAATTATCCGGGCATGCGAACGCGCCGGCGGTAAAGGCCTCAAAATCCTTGCCGGGCATGGATTGACATACCGTAATGTACGGCTCATATCCGAAATCCCGGAAATCGAGGAACTCAATATCGGCCACAATATCATCGCACGCGCTTCCCTTGTAGGCCTCGAGCGGGCTGTGCGTGAAATGCTGGAAGCCATGGGTAGAAGGATTCACGGATAAATGATCCAGGGCACACTCTATCTCGTTGCGACTCCCATCGGAAATCTGGAGGATATTTCGCCGAGGGCGCTGCGCATCCTGAAGGACGCGGATCTCATTGCCTGCGAAGACACCCGGCACACGGCCAGGCTTCTGGCGCGATATGAAATCGGCACGCCCCGGGAAAGCTATCATAAATTCAACGAAGAGAAGCGGACCTACCGGCTCCTGCAACGTCTGAAGGAAGGCGCGCAGATAGCGCTGGTCAGCGACTCGGGCACACCGCTCGTGTCCGATCCCGGATACGAAATTGTAGCTGCCTGCCGACGGGAAGGAATCCGGGTAATCCCCGTACCGGGACCTTCCGCTGCTATCGCGGCGCTCACTGCATCGGGACTGCCGGCCGACAGCTTTTTCTTCGCCGGTTTCCTGCCTGCGCGAAGTCCAGGGCGAAAACGCAGGCTGAAAGAAATTGCGGCTGTTCCCGCTACATTGATATTCTATGAAGCGCCGCATCGGCTTCTGGCCTCTCTTTCGGATATGGTTAAGACCCTGGGCCCCCGCCAGGCTTCTATTGCACGGGAACTAACCAAAATTCACGAAGAGTTTCTGGCAGGCACTCTGCCGGAACTTCTCAATCTGTTTCAGGCACGCGAGAAGATCCGGGGGGAATTCGTGATTGTCGTTGAGCGGGGAGAAGCCTCCCCCGAACCGGTTGCATATCCCGATTCCATCAAGCGCCACCTGGAGGCGGAAATCCAGAAGACCGGTCTTGCCAGAAACGAGGCCTTGAAATCGGTTGCCCGGCAGAGGGGCATTACCCGCAGGCAGGCCTATCGGATGATCCTGGATGAGGAGTAAACATAGAGTTTATAAGAGGGCGAACACCAACTTGTCCGCCGAAACCTGGCCGGATCTTCGATTCGGCTTAGGCGCAGGCGGAAGGTTCGCCCTACGATTTCAGAGAATATTTAGGGGGTTGCAACAATCCCGCATATCCCGGGGCTTTTGCTTATCGCACAGGGGCGAACACAAGGTTCGCCCCTACAAACGGGGAATGGACATTACGGAATGATGCCCTTCCCTTCCAGTTCCCCGGGCAGAAATCCGTCTTTCCTTCCGGAATCGTACAGCTCCCGCCTTTCTTTCCGGAGCAGCTTCAGATCTGTCTGCAACTCTTCGATCTGGACCTCTGTGCGACCGCGTGATTCCTCATTCCGGCTGAATCCCTTGAAATTATCGATCCCGAGGCTTTTCCGCCGTAAAGAATCCAGCCGGCCCCTGAGCTTCTCAAGCTGCGATTCACCCTTCCGGATGTCGTTATCCAGCTTCAGCAGTTTTGCACGGTATTGACGAAGGGAACTTCGACCTCTCGATGAAAAAGGCTCCGGGATTGTTTTTTTCTTCCCGGTATCGGAAGGCTTGAATACGGACACATTGCCCTCCAGCGGAGAGCACTTTTCATTCCCTTCTATCACCTTTTCCTCAATTCCCAGCCGTTCGATCCTTTCCCTGCGCTCCGCTTCCCTGCGGGCGGCGTCGGCCAGTGATTGCATCGCAAAAACAGGGAGCGTCCCGGAAATTCCCAAAATAAATATTGTAATCAGGCATAACAGCAACTTTGAACTTCTCATGCCTTATCTAACCGGTGTTTTGGAATTTGAGCGATAAAAAATTGAAGATTACAGATTGATAATTGAAGATTGGCAGTTGATCTGATGAGTGAAACAAACACAAAATGAATCAAGATTAGAAACGCTTGACGTTATTATTGCATCGCGTTACTATTATGTCGTGATCAAGACCTTCCGGTGTTCCGATACGGAGGCCCTGTCAAAGGGAACTCCGGTAAAGCGTTTTTCCAATTTCGCCGCAGTGGCCCGGCGTAAGCTTCGGCAACTGGAAATAGCCGGGCGGTTGGAGGACCTTCGCATCCCACCCGGGAATCGTTTGGAGGCTCTTAAAGGCGACAGGAAAGGACAACACAGCATCCGGATCACTGACCAGTTCCGGATCTGTTTCCGATGGACCGGTTCCGGCGCTGAGGACGTCGAAATCGTGGATTATCATTGAGGAGAGTAAATATGCGCAAACTCAAACCGGTAACTCCCGGCGAGCTTTTATTGGAGGAATTCCTGAAACCGTTAGGAATCAGCCAGTATCGTCTGGCTAAGGAAATAGGTGTGCCGGCGCAGCGCATTGGCCAGATTGTAAAGGGCAAACGTGTTATTACTGCTGACACAGACTTGCGTCTGTGCCGTTTTTTCGGTCTCTCCAACGGGTACTGGTTACGCGCTCAGGCCGCGCACGATACCGAGGTGGCAGAGCGGGCTTTGGGGTCAAAAATCCTCAAGATCAAACCGTGGGCCGCTTGATCTTGAAACGGGGATGGTTCTACGCGCTGTGGACGCTCGTGGGCTTTGCAGGTTGGCGTAATTTCCCCGAACGCGACTTGGATTCATGATTTCCATTCCCATGATGCATCCTTTGGGATCCCGCACCTCCCGCGAACGGATTGCAGGTCACATGATATTATCATAAGGTTTTGCCAGTAGTTCTTATCCTGCTTTGTCTAGCACATACAAATAATAGTATACATAATTATGAATAATTGCTATCTTTCTAGCTGAGGCGCACTTTAAGTTTGGAGCATCAACTGGTGGAAACAGTCGAAGTAGTGTGGGAAGGGGATTCACTGGATGTGATTCGCCGTTTCCCCAGCCCGGCAAAACAGGATTTTGGCGCAGAGCTAAGAAGGCTGCAGGAAGGAGACCGACCGCTCCACAGCCGCCCGATGCCCTCGATAGGCGCCCGAGTATATGAGCTTAAAGAGCAGGACGAACGAGCTTGGTATCGGGTGATCTATCTGGCTAAGATACGGAACCGGATTTACATACTCCACTGTTTCGAGAAAAAGTCGGCCAAGACCGGTAAAAATGATTTGGCAACTGCCAAGGCGAGATTAAAACAAGTTCTTGCCAGACTCGCGGAGGAAAAATGAAGGCTAAAGTAAGAGACAACAAACCCGGCCACATTTCCAAGGGAAACGTCATCGATGATCTCGGATTTTCTCCGGAAGAGGCGGCAGCAATCAAGCTCAAGGCAAGTTTACACGCGGAAATCCTCCTGATAGTGAAGAAGCGAAAGCTCAGGCCCCGGCAGTTGGAGAAGATTTTAGATCAACCCCAACCGCGGATCAGCGAGCTCCTGAATGGAAAAATTTCGAAAATGAGCGCAGAAAAACTTGCGGGTTATCTCTCTCGGCTCGGTGTTGAAATCAAAATCTCTGCCCACAAGGCAGCGTAATATTAAAAGAAGTCTTGTTTGGTTCGTCTTCATCAATCCAACTTCTACGATAGACCCGGCTGCACTTAGGGAAAAGCCTATTGGAATGATCCGATTACTATCCAGTTTCAGTAAGACCATCCGACTGCTTATCTCCAATAATCACAGCTCCTTAGACGAGGAGCTCTGCGTAATTGTCCTGAAACGCAAGTTCGGGAAGTCATAAATAACAGTGGACGTGTAACGCATACCGGACGAGTGAGTTTCATCGGTATGAGAGCAGCAATAATTCAGTTTCCTATAATAAGGAAGGTAGCAAGATGGTCTGTAGATAAGCTAGCTGCATCAGCCCTTTTTTAATCTTCAATCTTCAATTTTGAGTTGTATCTAGTATTTAATTGAAGGGCCGTTTACAGGAAATTCTTGCATATAATGTTCAGCGAAGCGCAGCAGCGTTCCTTCCTGAAACTGGTTCGCGAGGACCTGGAGGCCGACCGGCAACCCTTCTTTTGTGAAACCACAGGGCAGCGAGAGAGCCGGGATCCCGGCCAGGTTTGCCGTAACGGTATAAATATCGGAAAGATACATGGCAAGAGGATCGGAGGTCTTTTCGCCTATCTTGAACGGGGGCGTGGGACTCACCGGGCTGAGCAGGGCGTCCACCTTCTCGAATGCCCGGTCATAGTCCTGTTTGATCAGCGTGCGCACTTTCATGGCCCGGCCGTAATAGGCGTCGTAATAGCCGGACGACAGCGCATAGGTCCCGATCATAATCCTCCGCTTCACTTCCGGTCCGAAACCCCGGCTGCGGGTCTTTTTGTACATGTCGATCAGATCGTCGTGCTCCGCGGCGCGGTATCCGTACTTGACCCCGTCATAACGGGCAAGGTTGGAGCTTGCTTCCGCGGGAGCGATGACATAGTAATCGGCCACGGCATATTCCGTATGCGGCAGCGAAACCTCGTGCAATTCACATCCCAGCGATTCCGCGTTGCGTATGCCGACTTCAATGATGGACCGCACTTCGGGATCCAGCCCCTCGCCGAAGAACTCCCGCGGCACTCCCAATCTCATTCCCCGTGCGGATTGCCGCAATTCAGACATGTAATCCGGAACCTCAAAGGGCGCGGAAGTCGCATCGTTGTAATCCCGACCGGCTATGACCGACAGCATCAGCGCGATATCCTTCGGGCAGTTCGCGACCGGAGCGATGCAGTCGAGCGAAGAGGCGAAAGCAACCAGTCCGTATCTTGAAATCCGTCCGTAGGTCGGCTTCAGCCCGAGAACGCTGCAGAACGAAGCGGGCTGTCGGACGGAGCCGCCCGTCTCGGATCCGAGCGCCACGGGAACCATGGCCGCTGCCACCGCCACGGCGCTGCCGCCGCTGCTTCCTCCGGGAACCCGTTCCGGGTCATAGGGATTGCGCGTTATGCGAAACGCGGAGTTCTCGGTTGAGGAACCCATCGCAAACTCATCACAATTCGCTTTGCCGATAATGACGGCGCCCGCTTTTTCAAGGAGATTGATTACGGTAGCGTTGTACGGAGGAACGTAGTTTTCCAGGATTTTAGATCCGCAGGTCGTCCGAAGATGCCGCGTACAGATATTGTCCTTGATGGCTATGGGGACTCCGGCAAGGGGCAGACTTTTTTCCTTTATGGCGCGGTCTACTACCCCGGCCCTCTCGCGAACCGCGTCGGGTTCAACCGTCAGGAAAACACCGAGGTCGGAATCGACCGCCTCGATGCGGTCGAGCGCCGCATTGGCCCAGTCTTTGGCCGTAATCTCTCCTGAATTAACCGTGTCTCGTATCTGATGCGCATCTTTGAGGTTCATATTTTTCTCGTTCCCAATCGGATCTTGTGAGTCGCCCACGGCGGCAAAATCAAATTACTTTGGGCACACGGAAATGACCGGATCCGGGGTCCGGAGCGTTTGCCAGGCTTTCTTCAACCGGAAGGGACGGCTTGACTTCGTCTTCACGGAAAATGTATTTCTCGAACTCCTTAGTCAGGGAAACATGGCTGGTAGGTTCAATTCCTTCCACATCCACCTGTTTCAGTTGTTCAATATAGTCGAGCAGGTGCTGGAACCGGTCGATAAAGGCATCCAGCTCCTCCTCGGCAAAATGAAGCCTTGAAAGCTCCGCAATTTTTATAACTTCGTTTCGCGATATAGCCACAATTCATTCTCCCGGTCTTTTATTCTACTCATACCGCATGCGATGTATTCGGGCAATTCGTTAAATTCCCGGATCCGCCGTATGGTCGAGCCATTTAAAATACCGCCTTGCCTGCACAATATCCGTCTTTATCCGGCGAATCAGTTCCTGTTCATTCGAAAAACGCTGCTCATTTCTCAACCGGACCAGGAATTCGAGCGCAATTTCACGGTCGTATATATCCTGAGAAAAATCGAAAATGTGAGTTTCGATGCTGGGGTCTCCGCCTTCATCCTTGTTGACCGTCGGACGGAATCCTATGTTGGTGACGCTCCTGTACCGGCGGCCGTCCACATTCAACAGGGTTACATATACTCCCTGGCGGGGGAGCAACTCGTTTGGCGTCCGGAGATTGGCGGTAGGGAAGCTGAACTTTGTGCCGATACCCGTTCCGTGCACGACGGTTCCGGAGAGCTCAAACGGACGGGCCAGAAGGCGGCGCGCCAGGTTTACCTGGCCGGAAATCAATGCCTGGCGAACGGCCGTACTCGATACACGGTTGCCGCGGAACTGCACCTGGTGGATTTTCCCCGTCATGAATCCCTTTTCTTCGCCGATTTCCTTCAACAGGCTGAAACTCCCCTGCCTCCTGTTGCCGAATGCAAAGTTGGGTCCGACATATATCTCCCTGGGATGCAGCTTTTCCCATAATATTTTCTCCGCGAAATCACGTGCGCTGATCTGCGCCAGCTGCATATCGAACGGAATCAATACGATGAGCGGAATGCCGAGGGATTCGATCGTAGCCAGCTTCTGATCCAGCGTCTGAATCTGCAGCGGGGCGTTATTGGGAGCCAGGACCTGGAGCGGATGGGGATTGAATGTAAAAACGACAGGTGTTCCTCCGATTTCGGCTGCACGGGAAACCAGGCCCTTTATCAGGTCCTGATGTCCCAGGTGCACTCCGTCAAAATTCCCGATTGTAATAACCGGAGCCGGCTGGTCCGGAACCAAGTCCTCCGGGCGACAGACTACTTTCATAAAATCAATACTTTACACAAATTGAAGATTGCAGATTGAAAATTGAAGATTCAGGCCTGTTTTAATTCTCACTCAATTACAATAAGGATTTCCAATTGTTTAGAGGAAATACGGATCCCATCACCCTGTTTTTAATCTTCAATCTTCAATCTGAATTAGATTTTGATGCGCTTGGTCTTCGCCATATATTTCATGCGAAGCTCATACAGAACACTCTCGAGCAGTTGCTCCTCATCCTTGCGAAGGTTGCCCTTTGTTTTTTCCTGCAGCATGGCCAGAATTTCGATCGTATGCTTTGAGGCCTCGACATCCTCCTCCTTTTTTCCCGAATAGGGACTCGGCACTTCTCCAAGAAGCACAAGTCCCTGGGTGTAATAGGAAAGAATGTATGATGGGAAATCAATTGGAGGCTGCTGTCTTGCGTCCTGTTCCGACGCGTCGCTCTTGGTCTCGGAGGAAGGCTTATCGGCGGGTTCTTCCTCCTTTTTCTCCGAAACATCGGAAGCACGGGATTCTCCGTTTTCCTGAAAACTCCGTTTATCCGTTACTCTGAAGTTCTCCTGTTCTTTCTTTTCTTCCTGTTCTTTTGTCATAACAGCACCTATGGACGGGATTGACTTGAGGTGAATTCAAATAAATAACATCGGCGCAATACAGGCTCAAGCGAAATTCCTGCTGCCCGGCAAGGCGAACTCGCCTGGATATTATGATTTCACGGCGAATCCCGGATATCTTCCGGGAAAAACAACTGTGCTGAAGCGGAAATCGGAAGCTCGATCGTGTGTATGCTGTGAACCGTGGAACACGCCGTTATGCCGTACTCCCGATACAATTTCCTTTGCATCCGCTTCCCTTCCCGGCTTTTACACCGACCTGCCCCAAGGTTTCATTAAAGCAATCCTGCCTCCTTTGCGGTCCTCTGTCCTGTTTCCCATTGCCGGATCCCACGATTTGCAGGGAATTACAGCTGAACGCTCAGGTAAACCTGCAGTCCCATATCTTTGATCTGATCGAGCTGTTCTTCCAGGCTGTCAAGGTGGCCTTCTTCGTCCTCCAGCAACTCTTTTAACAACTCGACGGTACCGCGATCTTTCCTTTTTGTTGCTTCGACGATCAGATCGTTATACATATCTACCGCCGAAGCTTCCAACTTCAAGTCGTTCTTAAGCATGTCGGGAACAGCCGATCCGATGCTGAGCTTCTTGACGCTCATATTCGGCTTCCCTTCAAGGAACAGGATCCGCTCAATCAACTCTTCCGCATGCTTCATCTCATCGATAGACTGTTTCTTAACGAGCTCCGCAAGCTTTTTATAACCCCAGTTTTCATACATTTCAGCATGAACGAAGTACTGGTTTATTGCGGTCAACTCCTCACTCAAAGCCTCATTCAGATATTTAATAACTTCTGGATTACCTTTCATGAACCGTCTCCTTCCAAATTTGCTATTTGATCAGCAATACATACTTCCGTTCCTTCAATATTTCAGCCCGGGTTCCGGCCCGGACGGTTGTCAAACTCACAATCCTGTTATTTTACATTTTTACGGCTTGATGTACATGATGAGACTGCCGCAATTTTGAATTTCCCGATAAAACCGCGGATCCGGAACAATACTTTTTTCTTGTTTTCCCCGAAAACAAGCCCGCAGGACTCCCATGTAACCCGTCAGGTAGTGACAATGCTTTTGTCCTTTATCGGACTGCTCATCGTTCTGATGTTTATCCCGGAACGGTACCTGAGCAAGACCTCCCGGGGGCAGATTCTGAGCCTGATCGGGATTCTACTCAGCGCTTCGATCGCGCTTTCCTCAACTACGTTCATAGGGAACGCCATGGCGGGGATGATGCTGCGGACGGTCAAAAGTTTCAGGCCCGGGGACTTCGTAAGAGTCGGAGATCATTTCGGTCGCGTTACCGAACGGGGCCTCTTTCACATTGAAATCCAGAATGAAGACCGCGATCTTACAACCCTGCCGAACCTTTATCTGGTCACAAATCCCGTCAAGGTCATAATGTCCTCAGGCACCATTATCTCCGCGGAAGTGTCCCCGGGTTACAGCGTGCCTCGTTCAGATGCGGAGGAAATTCCTAAAAAGGCCGTTGCCGCGGCCGGACTGACCGATCCCTTCGTCCTGATCATGGGGTCGGGAGATTTTTCGGTCACCTACCGGGCCGCGGGCATGCTGGCTGAAGTCAAACAGTTGATTTCCGTTCGATCGAGACTCCGGGAAATGATGCTGGACGAACTTCACGGGGCAGGCATCGAGATCGTTTCTCCCAACTTCATGAATACAAGAGCGTTCCCGGAACAAAGGCAGTTTATACCGCGACAGTCCGCAACGGAACCCGTTGAGGAATTCGTATCCGCGCAGGGAATAGAAAAACTTGTTTTTGATATTGCCGAAGAGGCCGAATCGATCGAAAAACTGAATCAACTCATGGCTGAGACCCTCGAGGAAATGGATACCCTTAAATCCAGGCATAAATCAGCGATGTCCGATGAGGAGAAAGATAAAATTAAAAGCCGTATGGAACGGCTCGAGGCCCGACGGGAACAGATCGACAGGCTGATCCAGAAAATGAGTGAAAAAAAGGAAGAATAGAAACGGAAAACTTGAACGACGTCAGCGCATACCTGGCGGAGTATGAATCCCCCGCACAAGACAAATCGGCGGTTATTTCTTAAATGATCCGATGTCGAGCCGGATCGATTGGAACAATAGCGTTTTCGGTTTTCAGGCAGTCAATTTTCGATGCTCGATTTTGAGGCATTTTGACTGAACGGCAATCAGGCCTGCTTCCGCCGCTTTTTGCGCAGAGGCATTGTGGGCCAGCCCCAGCTGCATCCACACGACCTTCGCCTTGATGGCTATGGCTTCGTCGACAACGGCAGGAACCGCTTCAATTTTTCGAAATATATCCACGATATCAACAGGAACGGGTATCGAGGCAAGATCGGGATAGGACTTTTCTCCCAGGATTTCAGTCTTGGCCGGATTCACCGGAATAATGGTGTAACCCTGCTCCTTAAGGTATTCGGATACCTGATAGCTCTCTCTGTCCGGCTTGTCGGAAAGACCAACCACTGCGATTGTTTTACTTTTTTCAAGAATTTCCTTTATATCGTCTTCCAGGGGATTCGATTCGGGAAGCTCGCATGTTTGTTCCGCCATAGAAACTCCATCTGAGTTCATTTACTGTATATGAAATTGCTGCAGGGGCGAACACTAAGGTTCGCCCCTACTACGTGAATGCTTGAATCAATGTAGGGGCGAACCTTGTG
>CAZPHK010000101.1:0-16903 GCA_964586015.1 uncultured Acidobacteriota bacterium
ATCGCCAAAACACTCGTGAAACGCGCGCTGCTGGCTACGGTTTAAAATCAGGTTGGAGTTTGTAGGGGCGAACACAAGGTTCGCCCCTGCAATCCCACGTTTGATAAATTTATCGATAATCCCGAATACATCCGATGCTATACTTACTCTGTATGAATAATAGGGTATCGAACGTATGAAAATTTCGTACAAGAGTGATTACGCACTCAAGGCGGTATTGGATCTGGCTTTATGTTATGAGGGCCGGGAACCGGTCAGTATTCACGACACCGCCAAACGCATCGACGCTCCGGTCAAATTCCTGGAGCAGATATTTTCAGGATTGAAAACCCACGGGATTATTGAGAGCAGGAGGGGGAGCAGCGGAGGCTACCTGCTGGC
The DNA here is from genome assembly GCA_964586015.1 of uncultured Acidobacteriota bacterium. Lineage (GTDB taxonomy): Bacteria > Acidobacteriota > UBA6911 > UBA6911 > UBA6911 > UBA6911. The sequence goes on from CAZPHK010000101.1 coordinate 382, forward strand.
GAAGCCGCCCGAGAAAATTACCGTTGGGGAAATCATACGATTGATAGAAGGACCGACGGAACCTATTTCCTGCGTCAAACAGGATTATACCGGATGCAATGAAATGTACACCTGTGTATTCAGAGATATCTGGAAAGATATTCATCAGGCAACATCCCGAATCATCGACCACGTGAATTTCAGGGACCTCGCAATTCAATACGATTCAATGCGCAACGTCGCCACTTTTTCCATCTGATAAAAACGGGGACATAATACTTTTTTCTCTCAAAAAAGTATTATGTCCCCGTTTTTATTCCACGTTGTCTTTGCCGGAATAGGGAATGCCGAGCTGCTTCAATTTCCGATAGAGGTTGCTGCGTTCCACTCCCAGGGCCTGAGCCGTAAGGCTGACGCTCCCTTTTTGTTCTATTAACTTTTGCTGGATATACTCTCTCTCGAATTTCTCTTTCGCATCCTGTAAGGAAGCCGCTCCCTCATTTTCCAACTGAACCGGAAGCGCGCGATTCAGGATTGCCTCCGGCAGATCGTATATGTCAATGCGCTTTCGGGGTGTCATGATTATCAATCGTTCCGCGATATTCCTCAACTCGCGGACATTCCCGGGCCACGGATAAGATTCGAGGATTCCCAGCGCTTTTCGGGTCAAAGTCGGAACCTTACGACCGTTTTTCCGTGCATAGTCTTCCAGAAAAAATTTTATCAGTAGAGGTATATCTTCCCGGCGTTCTCTCAACGGCGGCAACTGAAATGGAAGCACATTCAGTCTGTAGTACAGATCTTCCCGGAAATTTCCCAGTTCAATCTCCCGTTCGAGGTTTTTATTGGTTGATGCGATGACCCTGACATTTACACTGATGGAAGCATTCCCGCCGACGGGAGTGAACCTCTGTTCTTCCAGCACTCGAAGAACTTTTGCCTGTGTTCTGGAACTCATATCGCCCACTTCATCCAGGAAAAGCGTTCCGTCGTGCGCTTGTACGAACTTCCCTTCCTTGTCTTCGGATGCGCCTGTAAAAGAGCCTTTTAAGTGACCGAAAAGCTCGCTTTCGATCAGCTCTTCAGGGATGGCGGCACAGTTCATTTCCACGAAAGGACCATCCTTGCGCAAACTTTGAATATGCAGCAGGTGGGCCACAAGCTCTTTACCGGTTCCGTTTTCCCCGCAGATAAGAACACGGCCGTTGGTCGGCGCAGCAAACGCAATTTGCTGGCGCAGCGCCTGCATGGGCACGGAATCTCCGATCATCACATGTTCCCGTTCAACCTGTTTCCTGAGATTCCGGTTCGCTTGCTCCAGCTGATATTGATGGAAAGCGTTTTTGACGACTAGAAGCGTTTTTTCAAGAGAAAGCGGCTTCTCGACAAAATCGAATGCGCCCAGCTTGGTCGAACGTACGGCGGTTTCGATGGATCCATGACCCGATATCATGATTACAACGACTTCGGGATCGGACTCCCGTATTCTTGCGAGTGTCTGAAGCCCGTCCATACCCGGCAGCCATATGTCAAGCAGCACTACGGGAAATTTCTTTTCCGCCAGCACGTCCACGGCTTCCTCTCCGCTGGATACCGCGAGGGACTCAAATCCTGCATCCTCCAGTATCCCCCTGACTGAGGTCTGTACGCCTTTTTCATCATCGACAATTAAAACGGAATTACGAATCATAGGAGCCTATTTTGGTCCGGATTCATGTTGAAGCCAAGGGCAAATCTATTATGATTTTCGTCCCTATGGGCTTGTTCTGTTCCGCATGAACATTCCCGCTATGGTCCGAAACAATCTGACGTACGATCGCCAACCCGAGTCCGGTCCCGCCTTTGCGGGCCGAAAAATAAGGGAGGAAAAGGCTGCCCTGATATTCTTCGGGAAATCCCCGTCCGCTGTCGCCGATCTCAATGCTTACCAAATTCCTTCTGGCATCCAGGCGTGTACGTATTTCCAGCATTTTCCCATCGGCATTTCCCGCCATCGCCTCCAGAGCGTTATCGAAGAGATTGATAAAAACGCGCTTCATCTGTTCGGGATCCATCTGGAATTTTGGAATTTCCGGATCGTAGTTTTTCCGGATATCGACGCCCCGGATCCGCCCGCTGTAGAGTCCCAGTGTGTTATCAAGAACGAGATGCAGGTCGGCTTCCTGCAGCCGCACTTCGGGAAGGCGGGCGAAACGGGAGAATTCGTCCACCAGGCCTTTCAGAGAACCGGCTTCCCGGACAATGGTGCGCGTGCACTCTTCCAGGAGTGTATCGAATTTTGAAAATGCTTCGCACCACGAATCCGAAATATTTTCCGGCGGGGGCCCCATCTGTTTATAGCGTCTTAAAACACGTTCGGCCGAAAGCTGAATCGGGGTCAACGGATTTTTTATTTCATGCGCCAGACGGCGGGCTACTTCCCGCCAGGCGACAAGCTTTTCCATCCTGAGAAGCTCCGTCACATCATCCAGCACAACCACCCATCCGGTACAGTGCCCCCCGCTGTCTGTCAACGGGGTAACAACGGTTGCCAGCTGCAGGCTTTCCCCGGGAAACGCAAGATGAATATTTTTTACTACCGTTCCAAGCACCTCGGACTTCACCAGCAACTCACGAATGATATTGCCGGCCGGAGCCTGAACCAACTCTTCCAGGGGACCCTCCCCGGATATTTCCCGTACCCGCAGCATTTGAATTGCGGCGCGATTTATCGTCCGGATACGATAGTTGCGGTCCAGCGACAAAACTCCTGTTGCAATGGTCTGCAGAATGGTTTCGATATAGCGGCGCCGATCGTCCAGTTCGACATTGGTCCGGCGCAGGTTCTGCTGGGCTGCTTCAATACGCTTTTCGTTTTCCTGAAGATCGCCCGTCATCCGGTTGAAGGAGGTAACGAGACTTTCAAGTTCGTCGAAAGCCCGGCTGTGGACGCGATATTCCAGATTTCCCGCCGCAACCGCCTCCGCGCCTTGCGCCAGAGCCTGAATCGGTCCGGTAATCCTTTTAGCCAGGTACAGGGCAAACCAGGAAAAAGCAAAGACAATCAGGAGCGTGGAAAGAACCAGAATAAGAAGTGTATTGTAGCGAAGCGCATTCTTCTCCTTCTGCAACTCCTCATATTTTTCAAAGGCCCGTTGTACCTCCCCCGACAGGAATCCAACGCTTTGAGAGTCTACAGACTCGGTTAAAACAGCGCCGATAACGCCCCCGCGCTCATCCCGAATCGAAGCCGTTGCCCAGGAAATCTCCGTAAAGGGATCTTTCGGGGCCAGGCGCGCCACCTTGAAATCCGCCTGTCCGTCCACCGCATGTCGAACAAGCTCTCTGACCGAATCCAGATGAGCCTCTCCGGATACCGAATTTCCCGTGTCCGCTACCAGTCTGGACCGCGCATCGAAAACCTGCACATTATCGATGTCGTATTGATGGCAGAACTCCAGAAGTTTCAGCCTGATTTTCGATCGCCGTTCGCTGCCGAGACCGTCCGTTGCCTGAATATAGCCCGCAATACTTGCGGCAAAGTACTTACCGCGCTGCTCCGCTTCATCGTAGTATCTTTCGGCCAGAAGACGGCTGTTATTCATAATCTCGGCCAGAGGGGCTTTAAACCACTGTTCGATCTGGGCGCTGATCAGTCCATAGGCAAGAAGAAACAGCAATACCGCAGGCAAAAGAGAAAGGACTATAAAAATACGGACCATTTTGGCCTTGAATCCGCTTCCCACCTGTCCGCTTTTTCGTTCGAAATAAAGCTTAACCAGGTTCCGTCCCAGAATGGTTGCCAGGATCAGCAGCGCCAGAACGACTACGGCCGTTCCGGTATAAAGCAGAAAGGTCATGGGAATGAATCGAGGGCTTAAGACATGAGTTTGATTCAAAAATATCTGGGTCGCCGCCAATCCGAGAACAAGCACGGAAATGGTGGCGATTATATAGTAACGGGACCGGGATCCTTTCTGCCCGGACGGTGATGTACGATTAGATTTTTTTTTCATAACCGGATCCGCACTATTATAGACCAGAGAACACTACGAACCTATAGGGATTGCCGGCCTTTGATTTTCGACTTTTTAAATGAACGGCGCCCTCATATTGGTATATACTGAGGCCATTATAAAATCGAATCCAACAACTACACGGAGGCAGAATATGGCACTTCGCAGGAGCGTGGTCCCGGCGGTATTGATTCTATGCAGTCTGGTCTTTGTTTACTCTGCGGACATTTCGGGGAAATGGTCGGCTGAATTCGATTCCCAGGTGGGTTTACAGAAATACACCTATGAATTTACCGTTGACGGCACGAGTTTTACCGGTAAAGCTTCCGCGAACATAGCGGGAGCGGATATGGAATCGGAAATTATCGATGGAAAAATCGACGGCGACAAAATCTCCTTCACCGAAAATTTAGACTACAACGGCATGCCTCTCGCTATTACGTACACGGGCACGGTATCGGGCGACGAGATGAAACTGTCGCGTGACGTGGCCGGCCAGGGAGGCGAAACTTTTACAGCCAAACGCGTCAAATAGTAACAAATTTTGCAGGGGCGAACCTTCCGCCTTCGCCCGTTGATTCAAGATTGAACATTGAAGATTAGGCTGATTAGGATTCGAAAGCCGGATTATTATGGTGCTTGGGTAAACTGTAGGGGCGAACCTTGTGTTCGCCCTTTTATCTTGTCAGAAGTCAGAAGAACGATGAAATTTCCTACTTTATAAGGTCAAGCTGAAAATGGAATTTCTTTATGCATCAACCTAAGTAGTATCTTCGAACTATTTTATCCTCAGACTTACAACAAACCATCGCCCCGGCATATCGACCCCCCGGATTTCCTGGTACTGGGTATCCAGAAGATTCGTAAAATCAAGGGCAGCGACAAAACGGTAAAATTCTTTTTCCAGGCATCCGTCCCATAACCAGTAGCTGCGTCCATCGGAGCGCTTACGGTAGCTGAGTGCCTGCTTATAATGAAAATCAAACGGCAACGGAAACGACACGGATGCAGCCCAGGAGTGGCGGGCATAATCCAGTACATATTTTGATTCGTAATCGATCTCATCGGCGTTTGTGGAAATATACGTGTATCGAACGGCTGCCCGTGCTTTCGAAGCGAAAAATCTTTCCAGAACCGACTCGAATCCGATTCTGCGCAGGCTTCGAATATTGGAGGTGCGCCACTTTTCAGAAACGGATGAACGAATCCAGTCGATGACATTCTCCTCTTTCCTCGTAAAAACAGTCAAGGATCCCAGCCAATTGTCCGCCGGGATAACATCTACGCCCAGGTCGATCGACCAGGCGGTTTCCGGTTTCAGGTCTGCGCCGGCTTCGTGGCCGGGGTCCCGATAATAAAGTTCCGTAAATGTCGGGATACGGAATGCATGCCCTGCAGAGGATCGCAAACGCACCCGGGGTGCAATCCACCAGCTTCCGCTCAGAGACGGACTCAAGGCCGTTCCGAAGTTGGAGTAATAATCAAATCGCAAACCCGGATATATGGAAACCGATTTGCCGGGCATCCACTGGAATTCGCCAAAAAGACTCGTTCTGGAATAGGCATGGTTCCCCAGACTGCTTGAAGCGATCCAATCGCCCCCCAGTTCCGCACCCATGGTAAGGAATCCCGTGTCACCCACCGAATACCGGGTTTTTAATTGGAATCCGGCCGCATGCGTCCGGTGACGGCTTTCAAACAACTCCGGCCTCTCTATATCATAGAGGAACCGGTCTCCGTGGGTGCGATAGAATCCCGTTACGGCAGTCCCGCCGCCGGCCCGCCCTTCAAAATTATGTTCCATGGAAATGAAAGTCTGGTTCGTCCATTCCCTGGAAGGAACAGGGCCGTAAAAACCGTTGGCGCCGAATGCCTTATCGGCATACGAGATGAAAAAGGCGGAATTGTCCCGGACAGTAATACGGGAACCAATTGTGATGGCATTGAAATCCCTATCAAATTGAAATCCGGACGAACGTTTTCCGGAAACGCTGATGGATTGTTTGTAGGTTCCCTTATCAAAATACGTGGAAAAAGATCCGTCCGCCAGTCCGTGCATCCCCAATGCGACAGAGCCGTTCACACGCCGTGGAGGATGTTTTGTGATAATGTTGACAGTTCCCCCCAGGGCGTCGGCGCCGTATATTGAGGAGCCTCCCCCCAGAAGAACTTCTATTCTCTCAACCTCCTGAAGCTGAACGGGAAAATCCGAATTGTGGTGACCGGTCTGTGAATCGTTTATCCGAATCCCGTTCACCAGGACGAGCACCTGAGAGGACGCCGAGCCCCGGATGGAAAAATCAGACTGCACCCCGTATGGCGAGCGCGATTGAACGTCCACGGAGACGACATTTTCCAGAACATCTTCTATAGTCCGAATCGGCAGATTCTCGATATCCCGCCGGTCGAAAACCCGCACCGTTCTGGAAAGGTTCTCAAACGGTACGGGGGAGGCGTTCGCGGTCACAATCACTGTCTCGTTGGGCAGATGCTGGGCTGCGGAAAAAGGAACAACAGAGAAAAATGCCGCCGTGATTATGCAAATGATATTTACAAGACATAATCTTTTCATGAATCCTTCCCCATAATTCTTATGGGGCCCTTCCATACGATTTTTACGAACAGGATTGGCAGGTTAACATATTACAACCGGTATGTCAGGCCTGCCTGAGGCGGTTGACCCGAAACATTCGCAGCCCCCCTGAAAATTCTTATCCGACACGGATTCGAAAACACCTCAACGGAAACCAGCAAACGGTGAACCCTGAACCCTGAACCCTGAACGGTGAACGGTAAATGCCATGAGTATTTCTACTTATGTGTAAATGAGTACTTCCGCGAATTGCATAATCAGCTCAATGATCTTTAAATAGATAGTAACGAACAATGATGGATAGCAATTATAAAGAAAGCGAGCAAACTTCTTATAACGAAGACATTCGGTTTTTGAAGCAGTAACGAGTTTAAGATCGAGCGGCGAACATGATGAAAACGCCGCCAAAAAGATGTGGGGTTTATATCCAAGTGTACGGTATTGATAGGGGGGGACCGGCACGAGGAAAACCCCACTAGTTCTCAGGCCGGCAGGGAATACTTAAGCTGAAGCCGGCCCAGCCGAGCGCGAGCAAACAACCCTCATAAACAGGCAATTCCTTTCAGGAATTGCTCCCGCCTATTACAACCTGCTGCGAACAAAGGGCTCCAATACTTTTGGAGCCCTTATTCTTTAATAATTATTTCAGTGATTTTATATATTCTATGACCTGCTTGAGTTCGGCATCCGTTAAGGGATTTTTCGGCATGGCCGGCGGATAACCCTTCAGGATTTCCGCCATTGGGTCCTGAATGGCCCTCTCAAGATAATCCTCATCCACGACAACATCCTGTTCTTTGCCGTCCGGATCCGTTACAACCTGTTTTGCCCCATACATTCCCTTAAAGGTGGGTCCCACCATGGGAGTGCCGTCTATGGAATGACAGGTCGTACAGAACTTTTCCTGCAGGATTTTAGTAGCGGAGTCGTCCGCCTGTGCATCAGCCGGCGCCGGGGAAGCTGCCTGCCCGGGCAAAGGCGCATCCCTGTCGCCGAAATACCATGATTCAAAATCATCGACGGGCGTCACGATCGCTTTTGCAAGCATATCCCCATGCCCGACACCGCAGATTACGGTACATTCAATATCAAAAGAACCAAGCTGGGTAGGAGCAAACCACGTATAATTTGCCTTTCCCGGCACCACATCTTCCTTGACCCGAAACGCAGGGATGAAGAATCCGTGGATGACGTCGGCCGATCTCAGCTCAAGTTTTACGGGCTTGTCCAACGCGAGGTAAAGATCCGTTGTCTGCCTGCCGTTCGGGTACATGAAGGACCAGGCCCACTGGCGCCCGGTGACCTGAATCTCCATGGCGTCCCTGGGCGCATCACGCATATAACTGAAATTGGTCCACCCGTAATAGAACATCACCAGAAATAGTATAGCCGGAATAGCCGTCCAGACTATCTCAAGCCACGTGTTCCCTTCGATATCCTCCCCTTTCGGGTGTCTTTTCCGGCTATACCGGATCACGAAATAAAGGATGGTTGCCGTGATTAACGCGAGAACAGCAACACAGATCACCAGGATGAAGAGAAAGACCGAGTCTACCCTGCCGGCAGCGCTCGAAGCTTGGGGTATGATCGGCATAGCGTCACCTGTAGGAAATATCCAGGAAAAATAGGGCGATAACCATTACCAGCAGTCCGAGTGTCATAAAAACCAGCGCTTTCAGCGCGGTCCTTTCATATTTCAGATGCATGAAAAAAAAGAATACCAGCCCGGCTTTTATGGGAGTCAGAACAAGCATGGCCCATACAGCCAGAGTTTCAAACAGCTCGCTGACAAGAACGAGGGTCGTAGTCAGCGCAAGCAATGCCAGCCACACGAATAAATAAGTGCGATACGGAATTACATGCATAATCCTTTTTGTCGCTTCCATTTACTCTTACCTTCGCTTACACGGAATCCCGTGAGCAATGCAGGTTAGGCCGCCAGATAGAAAAGCGGCAGAAGAAAAATCCAGATCACGTCCACGAGATGCCAGTAGAGCCCGGAATTTTCCAGCCTGTTGAAATTTTCACTCGAAATCTTTTTCCGAATCAGGAATCCCAGCATTACGGATAAAAGAATGATCCCGGCCATAACATGAAGGCCGTGCAACCCCGTCATACTGTAATAAAGACCGAAGAAAATCTGTTTGCCGTGAGGCTCCCGCAGCAGTTCCGGCGAATTCGGATATAAGCCGCGGCTGATCTCCCCGCTCCATTCAATATATTTGTTTATCAGAAAAACAGCTGCAAAAACTATGGTACAGCCAAGGCACCCAATCGACAATTTTCGATTCCCCTTCTGAATTGCCGCAATGGATAAGGCCATTGTAAGGCTGCTTGTAAGCAGGATAAACGTATTCGCAACGCCTATAAAAGCGTTAAGATCCTGCCCTCCCTGGTGGAACTCGTTGGGATACCGTGATCGGTAGGCCGAATAAAGAATGAACAGCCCGCCGAAAAGCAGGATTTCCGTAAACAGAAACAGCCACATTCCGAGCTTTGATCCTTCGTAATCCTTATGCTTTCCAGCCTGAACAGGAGGAGATTCCGTAACGGGGCCGTTCATTATGAGGTCTCCGGGTTGAAAATATAGGGGCGTTTATCGATTACGGGTATTCGATCGAAATTCTCGGGAGGCGGCGGCGAAGAGATCGTCCATTCGAGCGTAACACCGCCCCATGGATTGGCCTCCGCTTTTCTGCCCTTGAAGAGAGCGACAATCAGGTTGCCGAAAAACAGGATCAGCCCGGCCACCATGATGAAACTTCCGATGCTTGCCACCATGTGCAGCGTACTGTATTGCGGCAGGTGCGTATAGTACCGCCTCGGCATTCCCGCGTATCCGAGTATCAGCATGCTGAAATACAGCATGTTGAATCCTATGAAGATAGGCACCCAGGCAAGAACCGCTACTTTGTGGCTGTACATTTTCCCGAACATCTTAGGGAACCAGTAGAGCAGCGCGGCGAAGAATCCGATGCCGGTGCCGCCGAACATCACGTAATGAAAATGCCCCACAATGAAGTAGGTATCGTGGACCTGCGTGTTGATGGCAAGCGCCCCCTGCATCAAGCCCGTAAGGCCTCCGATACTGAACAGGAAGATGAAGGTCAGGGCGTAAAGCATGGGCGGATCGACCTTGATTGCGCCTTTATACAGCGTGGCGGTCCAATTGAAGACTTTAATCGCGCTCGGAATGGCGACAAGAAAAGTCAGCAGTGAAAAAGCGTAATTCGCCACCTCCGACATGCCGCTCGTAAACATATGGTGTCCCCATACGAGGGAGCCCAGGAACGCGATCCCAAGCGAGGAGTAAGCAATGGCCTTGTAGCCGAAAACCGTGCGCCGGGCGAATGTAGGGATGATCTCCGTAATCGCTCCCATTGCGGGCAGTATCATAATGTAGACCGCCGGGTGGGAATAGGTCCAGAAAAGATGCTGGTATAAAATAGGATCTCCTCCCTTTGCGGGATCGAAGACTCCTACTCCGAAAAACCGTTCGGCAATTATCAGCAGGAAGGTGATCCCGATGATGGGAGTCGCCAGGATTTGCACCCACGCTGTTCCGTACAGGGACCAGATAAAGAGAGGCATACGGTGCCATCCCATACCCGGTGCGCGCATTCTGTGGACTGTCGTGATAAAGTTCAGTCCGGTCAAAATGGACGAAAATCCCAAAACGAACGCCCCGAAAACACCCAGCGTAATATTCGTACCGCTTCTCAGGCTGAAAGGCGCATAAAAGGTCCACCCCGTATCCGGCGGACCGCTTCCGGTAAACAGAGACGACAGGACGATCAGCGCCCCCGCGATAAAGAAATACCACGACATGAGATTCAAACGGGGAAACGCCACGTCTTTGGCACCGATCATAATCGGCAGAAAGAAATTGCCGAAAATGGCCGAAAGACCGGGCAGCACGAACATGAAAATCATGATGACGCCGTGAAGCGTAAAAAGGGCATTGTACATCTGAGGAGGAAAAATCGGCGGATCAACCCTCATCTGCTCTATCCGCATGAGCACACCGAAGAAAACCGCAATAAAAAAAAGAGAAAACATGGAAACGAGATACAGGATCCCGATTCTTTTATGATCCGTTGAAAAAATCCAGCCCCGGATCCCTTTACGCCCACTCTCTTCCAAGTAACTCATAGGAAAACCCCTGATGCCATCAGCAATCTTTCGTCAAACATTTCTGAACTGCTATTGCACCTCTTTTTTCTTTTTTCTGAAAATCACGAATACCAGGAACAGCGCAACCAGAACCAGGATTGCGGCCCCGAAAAACCGGGTAATGCTGAACACATACCTTCGGCCTTCGGGGTCATAGCTGTAGCAGAACGAAAGAACTTTGGAAATTGTCGGGCGCACCTCGCCCGCGGCAGCCTCCTGGATCGCCATGGCGACTTCAGCCGGCAGATAGCTGGTGCCGTATATATAGCGGCTCAGAATCCCCTTGGACGTCAGCACCATGATGACGCCCGGGTGCATAAACATGTCTTCACCCTGCTTGCGGTACTTGTACCCGGTGGAATCCGCAACCGCCCGGGTGTTCCCGGCGGTTCCCGTGAGAAATCGCCAGGCATCGGGCGGGAAAGGCCTTCGCATCATATTCAGGTAATTGGCCTTCTTCTGACGGGCCATTTCCGGGGTATCGGTCGGATCGAAGCTGACGGCTACAAGGCGATAGTCCACGCCGGGTTCGAGATCCATTTCATTTACTACATTCACCATACTGCTGAGCAGAATCGGGCAGATCCCGGGGCAACGGAAATAGTTGAATATTAATATTGTAGGCTTGTCAACCAACGCGCCGAGTGTAATATCGCCGCCGTTTTCGTCGACAAGCGGAACATCCAACGCAACGGTTTGCCCCAGCTTTTCGTCGACATCGACTTCGGATCCTGATTGACTCCGGACACGACCGGCAACAGCAAGCATCGCGACAATAAACGCCGCCATCAGTACCCGCGCTTTCATAATGCCTCCTCTATTTCGCATCGATCCGCTTTAAGAGTTCATCGTATAACGCCTGCCATTCGGAGGGAGTCCACGTTGCCAGACCGGCGGAAAATCCGTTGGCCGGCACATCGGGAAGAACGCTTCCTGCAAGCGCATCCGGGCCCGCGCGCCATAAACCGGACGCGTACAGTACCCGTGCGGCCCTTTCCTCATTCGTCACCGCTCTACGCAGGATTTCCGTCCCCGGGTCCCGGCCCCCCCGTGCAATCAACAGGGGAGGCGGCGGCGCATATTCGCTTTCAAGCTTGGCCATAGCCATGCTCACGGGAATTTTATTGTTCGTCTTTTCGCCCGCGGAAGCCAACTCTTTGGACAAAGCCTGCATCGCATCGGAATTTTCCGCCTCGCCGGCAAAACCGCCGAGGGATTCCACGTAATGAACCAGCGCCATCCGTTCTTTTTTGGTCAAGTAGTCGAAGGACGCCATGGAAGAGCCCGGAATACCCTCGCTCAGAGTTTTGTAGATGGCCGGCATGTTTCGGCCGTTGACCCACCCATCAGTGGCGGTATAATCCCGGGGGCGAGGATTCATAGTACCGGCCGCCGGGCCGTTTCCCAGCCCTTTCTCCCCGTGGCAATTCGTACAATCCTTTTCGAAAAGCTCCTTGCCCAAAGCCATCAATTCGGGAGACGGCGCAATCAGAGTCGCGGGATCGACAGGAGGGATCAGCCTGCTTTTCTCAACCGGGTATTCCGTAGGGTCCAGCCACCCTGTTTCTCCCGTGACGGAGGAAACGGGCGGAGGCGTCGCCGGCTTATTGGCGTTTCGGAGTCCCGGAACGACGAGAATGCCGAACAGGGCCGCAATGATCAGACAGCCCAGGATCGCTACCAGGGTTGACATCAGCCGTTTGAGTTCCTGCGCATCCACGTACTTTTCGATCATAGGCGGAATTCCAATCCCTCATTCAGCATGGGATCCCCGACGGGCATGTCCGCGCCGCGAGCCATGGAGCGGCGGATCCAGATCAGGGCGGCTGAAAGAAACAGGAAGGCGAAAGACAGTTCCTGCCACCCGAATACCGGGCCTTTCGCAACCGTCGGAAAAATCATCCAGTATAGATCCAGGAAATGGCAAAAAAGTATCAGCGCCGATGCGCCGAAGAGAAACCTCGGGTCGCTCTTTGAATCGCGCGTCAACAGAACAAAAAACGGAACCACGAAATGCAATGCGGCCAGCGCCAGCAGGATAGCGCCATAGCCTCCGGACAGGCGCGCTTTGTACCAGAACACTTCTTCAGGCATATTGGCGTACCACATCAGGAGATACTGCGCAAAGCCGATATAGGACCAGAACACGATAAAGGCGAAAAGAAATCCGCCCAGATTGTACATATGATCCGGGCGTATTCCCCGGAGCTTTCCACGAGACCGCAAATGCAGCACCGCCAGAGTCGTAACCGCGAGTCCGGCCAGAAACGTCCCGGCAAACAGGTACACTCCGAATATGTCACTGTACCAGGCCGGGTCCAGGCTCGATATCCAGTCGAAAGCGACCAATGTCAGGGTGACGCCGAAAATGGCCATGAAAAGAGGAGCGAACCTGCGCGCCCTAAGGTTGAACCGGGGATCCCGGTCCCGGTCCTGGCGAACCGAGCCGGTCACAAATACCCGGTAGGAAAGGATCCAGAGCGCCACGCATACAAGAACCCGGAGCGAGAAGAACGGTACGTTCAACCAGCCTGCTTTCCCCGCTATAATCGGGTCCTCAAGACCTTGCGGGCGCGTCCAGGAATAAAGAACAGGCAGGGACGCCAGAGCGGCCAAAACGGCCGGAATCATCAGCAGGGTCAGGCTTGAAAGTCTCTCGGGCACTCTTCGCAGGGGAATGCTCCACTTCGCTCCGACTACGTGCTCCAGAGCCACGATGAACAGGCACCCCAGGCCCGCGGTGAGAATGAACAGGAACCACAGAATCCAGTTCACCCAGAATCGCTCCGGTCCGGAAGCGACGTATGTCACGACAATCCCCGCAAGACCCAGGAGAAATCCGGCCCAAAGAATCTTTTCAATCCCCTTTATTTGCAGCGCCACGTTGGAGTCTCCCCCGTTCCTGTCACGACCAAAGAGTTCGGACGGATTTGTGCGTCCGGTTCTTTTGTTTCCACCCGCACCGATGTCCCGTCAGCGTTCCGCGGAAGCAACATCCTCATCCCTGGCATTTTGAGCCCTTTCAAGCGCGCGGACGTAGTGCAGCACCGCCCACCGTTCATCCTGATCCATATCCGCCGCATAGGACGGCATCGCATTCCTTCCCTTCATGACGACGTAGTACATCTCTCCGTCCGTCAGATCCGCTATGTTCTTCGCCTGCAGGTTGGCCGGCTGCGCTCCATACGCCGCCGTGAGGGTAGGGCGGCCATCTCCTAGAATGCCGTGACAGACGGAACAGTGATCGTTGAAAAGACTGCGCCCGTGTCGAAGCACTGTTTCGGTTCGCGGCAGGGGATTCCCCAGGGCTGCGGCAGCGTCCTGCCCTTTCACCGCAAAGGGGAGCGAAATGCGGGTAACGGTCCCTTCGACCGGCATGCGCATGCCGGAACCGTTCTTGAAAAAGGGAGCGTCACGCTGCGCATCCAGCCGCGGCTGATCCAGCATATGCACCATGGGAACGGTCTTCGGGAAAAGCTTGAACCCCCAGTAAGTGGCATATCCGGATACAACGCAGGCGATGCCGATCGCGAATGCGACACCCAGTAAAAAATCGGGCGACAGGGGCCCATGCGGCAACGGCGCTTCGATCACTTCGACTTCCCTCGCCCCGGCTTCCCGCAGCAGGGCCGATATCCGCTCCACATCGAGATCGCTCCCATCCGATTCGACGGAAAGCGCAAACCTGTCCCGCGTAATATGCGGCATGGATTCCGCACGCAGCATGGGATGCCTCAGAAAGGGAAGGCGGTTCAGAAGCAGCAGCATGCCCAGACCTGCCGTGAAAGCGGCGAACAGGACCGTAAGCTCAAACATGATGGGGATAAACGCTTCCCAGGAAAAATAGGGCTTCCCCATGGTCATGAGCGGATAATCCACCCCACTGGTCCAGAACTGCAGGCCCAGGGCTGAAGCCGCGCCTATTGCACCCATGACCAGGACCATACCCGCAATCGGGGACTTCTTCAGACCCAGGATCTTTTCGATGCCATGAATCGGATAGGGTGTATATGCCTCGATGCGCCATTGTCCCGCCGCCTTCACTGCAGGTATTGCATCCACCAGTTTCCGGGAGGTGTCAAACAGCCCCAGGACGGAGAAATGCCTAGCTGTCATGCGCCGCCTCCTTTCGATGGGGCTGTGCCCCTGGCAGGGTCGCTTTCATTTCCGTGGTTGCAATGACGGGCAGAACCCTGGCGAAAAGCAGCACCAGAGTAAAGAAAAGCCCGAAAGATCCCATAAGAATTCCTAAGTCGGTAAGCGTCGGAATGAAAACGTGCCAGCTGGAAGGCAGGAAATCCTGGTGCAGGGAGCTGACGATGATTACGAAACGTTCGAACCACATCCCTATTGTTACACAGACAGCGACAATAATCATCCCGGCGTAGCTGCGCCGGATCCGGGGGAACCACAGCAGCTGCGGGATGAATATATTGCAGCTGATGGTAATCCAGCCAGCCTTCCAGTACGTGCCTGCGATGTATTCCCAGAAAGTGTGATGAATGGAGGGATTCATGCTGTACCATGCGACGAATCCTTCCATCGCGTAGGCGTACCCCATCAGGCAGGAGCAGGTCAGTACCACCTTGTTCATAACGTCCAGGTGGTAATCCGTGATCAGATGCTTCAGGTTCATCGTCTCCCGCACGACGATCATCGCCATCACCACCATTGCGAAACCCGCAAACACCGCCCCGGTCACGAAATAGGGCGGGAAGATCGTCATGTGCCAGCCCGGAACAAGAGATACGGCGAAGTCAAAGGAAACGACGCTGTGCACGGATAAAACCAGGCCCGTTGCAAGACCGGCGATGATGAGATACGCTTTTTCATAATGCTGCCAGTGCCGGGATGCCCCGCGCCATCCGAAACTGAACAGGGAGTAGACAAACTTCCGGATCCCTTTCTTTGCACGGTCCCGCATGGAAGCAAAATCCGGGACCAGCCCGATATACCAGAAGAGCAGCGACACCAGGAAATAGGTATTGACGGCGAACACGTCCCACAGCAGCGGGGACCTGAAATTCGGCCATATG
The DNA here is from genome assembly GCA_964586015.1 of uncultured Acidobacteriota bacterium. GTDB lineage: Bacteria > Acidobacteriota > UBA6911 > UBA6911 > UBA6911 > UBA6911. Next base: position 16,158 of record CAZPHK010000101.1, read on the forward strand.
CCGCGCTGGTTGGGATACGGCGCCAGCCAGAACGCAACCCAGGGTCTTCCCACATGGATAAGGGGAAAAATAGTCGCGCAAATCACGGCGAATATGGTCATGGCTTCGGCAAAACGCGAAATCGCATTGCGCCAGCGGGCCCGGAACAGAAGCAGGATTGCCGAAATCAGCGTTCCCGCATGGCCGATCCCGACCCAGAATACAAAATTGATAATGCCGAAGCCCCAGGCCACGGGAATATTGTTCCCCCACGCGCCGATGCCCGTGTAAAAAGTGTACCCGATGCATGCCAGCCCCACGACGAAGGCAAGGGACGTCAAACCGAATGCGACAAACCAGGCCCGGGGCGGCTTGCGGGTAATGGGCGCAAGCACCTGATCGTCCAGGTCTCCGGGACTCACGCGTCCTATAATCACGGGAGCCGGTTTCAGCTTTTGCAGGACCGCTTCCGATTTCATGCCTTTTCCTCTTTAGCTGCCGGGTTCGATATATCCGCAAGGTACGTTACGGAAGGCTTGATTCCAAGTTCCTCCAGCATGTGATATGCCCGCTCCGACTTCGAGAGTTTCGCCACGCGGCTGCCCTTGTCGTTGACGTCGCCGAACACTATCGCTCCGGCCGGACAGGCGGCCGCACAGGCGGGAACGATATCCCCATCCCTGATGCTCCGTCCCTCGACCTTTGCCTTCTGTTTGGCGTTTTCGATGCGCTGAATGCAGAACGTGCACTTTTCCATAACCCCGCGC
>CAZPHK010000102.1:0-16674 GCA_964586015.1 uncultured Acidobacteriota bacterium
TCAAACTTTTACTGCCTCCCCGGCAAAGCCGGGGGATCTCCCGTGGAGATTAGAATAAGCCGGTAACCTTCCTCTTTTCGACGTCCACATCGATTCTTCTGTATGCGGGGTCGGATGCCGTGCCCGGCATGAGGCTGATGGCGCCGGCGACCGGTACTACAAATCCCGCGCCCTTGTAGGTCAGGATGTCGCGAACCGGCAATATCCAGCCCTTGGGAGCGCCCTTGATGTTGGGGTCATGGGAAAGACTCAGATGCGTCTTGACCATGCAGGTGCCGAGCTTGGAGATGTCGGGGTCCGCTTCCATCCTCTTAAGAGCCGACTGCGCCTCGGGCGCGTAGCTGACGCCGTCCGCACCGTAAACCTCTTTCGCAATCTTCTCAATTCTCTGACTGAGCGGCATATCCAGCTCGTACAGGAATTTGAAATCGTTCGGCTCGTTGCAGGCGTCGATAACGGCGTCGGTGAATTCGAGAGCTCCCTCGCCGCCCTTGAGCCAGTGTTCGGATACGGCAACCCGTGCGCCGGCCGTCTCGCAATTCTTTTTGATGGCTTCGATTTCAGCCTTGGTGTCCGTGTAGAAAGAGTTGATGCAGACCACTGGATTAATCCCGGCCTTCTTCACGTTTTCAATATGCTTCATCAGGTTTTCGCATCCCTTTTCAACCAGATCCACATGCTCTTCTTTGTAGACGGGATCCAGCGGCTTGCCCGGAGGAACGGGAGGGCCGCCGCCATGGCTCTTCAGCGCGCGCACCGTGGCAACGACAACGGCGCAATGCGGCTTCAATCCACTGTAGCGGCATTTCAGATTCCAGAATTTCTCGAATCCGATATCTGCGCCGAATCCGCTCTCCGTAATATGATAATCCGCCAGCTTCAGGGCCAGTTTATCGGCTACGATGGAGGACTGGCCGATTGCGATATTGGCAAACGGTCCTGCGTGCACGAACACCGGCTGGCCTTCAAGACTTTGCATCAAATTCGGGTTGATCGTATTGAGCATCCATGCCGTCATCGCACCGTCCACTTCAAGATCGGCCGTGGTGACGGGATCGCCTTTTTTGTTGTAGGCAACGACGATTTTACCGATTCTTTCACGCATATCTTTAAGGTTGGAGGCCACCGCCAGGATAGCCATGAGCTCGGAGCTGACCGCAATAGCAAAGCCGGACGACATCATGAATCCGTCCATTTTGCCGCCGATGCCGATGGTGATGTTCCGCAGGGCCTGGGCGCAAAAATCGATAATCCATTTCATTTCGACGGCCCGGTGATTGATGTCCAGCCGCTTCAATTTCTTGGAAGCAAGAATGGAATCGTCGTAGTTGTATTCGTGCTGCATCCGGGCTGTCAGGGCCACCATGCAGAGGTTATGGGCGTTGATGATATCGTTGATGTCCCCGGTCAATCCGAGTGAGAAAGGTGTGAGAGGAATGCACTGGGACAGGCCGCCGCCCGCAGCGCTTCCCTTGATGTTCATGGTCGGACCGCCCGAAGGCTGCCGGATCGCCGCGGTTACTTTTTTCCCTCTTTTTCCCATGCCCTGAACCAGACCCATGGTGGTGGTGCTTTTACCCTCGCCCAGGGGAGTCGGGGTGATAGCGGTAACGTCGATATACTTGCCGTCAGGTTGCCCCTTCAGTCTTTCAAGAACAGCTTCAAAATCTACTTTGCCGTAATAATGCCCGTGAGGAATCAGTTCCTCGTCTTTAATTCCCAGCTCATCAGCAAGTTGCTTGACGGTCTTCATGTTTTTTTCGCCTTCTTCAGCAATTTGCCAATCCGCCAGTTTAGTTGGATCAAGCGTAGCCATATACCATCCTCCGTAAGTTCCAGTAACCTTTTATCTATATTGTTTTTATTATGATACAGCTTTTCAGCCCGATAACTTCCCGGGTCGTCTCACAATAACTTTGAAAGAAGCCAATCTCCAAATTTCAATCAAAACATAGCAAAATCTGCCTCAGCCAACCGTGTAATTATAAATAAAAATCGGGGAATGTCCATTTCTCACCCAAAGAAAATCTCTGTTTCAAGAAGAATTTACCGGGGAAAAATTCCCCGGAGCTACCCATGCAGCTGCCGTGTGGTATAAAATATATAGAGAAAACAGGGCGGCATGCCGATGGTACGCCATTTGCTTTAACCCGATCGGGAAATTTGAGGCGCAAATTGTCCTTTCAAGATGAACCGCCTCAAGGGTTTTTAATCCTATAAATGCTTCTCGAATAACCGTATCAAGGGAGGTTTGAAAAAATGATACGACAGGGGAAAAGTACGGCATTTTTATGCACCATTATTTTGATAACAATAACGCTTGTATCCTGCAGCAGCGGTGGCGGCACCACGAGCACCGCATCCACGGGCACGCTGGCCCTCAACCTGATTGACGATCCAACTCCTTATAAAGCCATATATGTCACCATTAACGAAGTCAGGGTGCATCACGATATCGACGGCTGGATAACTCTTTCCAATCTTGACCTGAATTTGCCGCAAACCATAAACCTGCTGGATCTGGTCAACGGGACGATGGCCTACCTGGGTTCGACCGAACTGGCTACGGGCCATTATTCCCAGATGCGGCTCATTCTCGAAGACAGCGAGGATACCCCTCAATCCGCGGATCTGAACATTCTGGGCAATCCACACCCGTATTTCAACTACCTGATCGATGCCGACGACAACGAAATTCTTCTCAAGGTTCCCAGCGGAGGCAACACCGGAATCAAACTCGTAAACGGCTTTGATATCGAGGTTCAGGGCTCCACGGAACTGGTACTTGACTTTGACGCGCTCAGATCGGTCGTACAGGCGGGCAAAAGCGGAAAATGGCTGCTGAAACCGACAATCAAGGTTGTCGAAACCGTAACCAACATCGTATCCGGGAAAGTTATCGATGAGGTGGAAAGCCTGGCGCTTGAGGGAGCCATGATCAGCGCCCAGGAAAATGACAGCCAACCTGTTATTCCCGATGAAGCGGACCGTGTTTTCGCAGCGGCCGGAACCGAAAGCGATTCCGAGGGGGACTACTTCATGTACCTGCCCCTTCTCTCCCCAACCGACGATCCCTACAACATTGTCGCGACTATGCCCGGGTATGCAGCCGCCTGTCAGCAGCTTCCTTCCAATGAAACCAAAGCCTATACGGCCGATTTCGCCTTAACGCCGTTAACCGAAGAAGAAACGGGAACGTTGTCCGCCTCGGTCCAGGGGCTTGCGGATGAGAACGCTTCGGCTCTGTTCAGCATCAGACAGGACCATGTTGATTGCGGCCTTATTGAAGTTGCTTCGTTCAGTGTCGCAAATACGATATCCGGACAGAGTCCGGCATTTTCCGATCCCGTTATACTGCCTAACGGACCATATCAGGCAGTTGTTTCCGCGGAAGGAAAGGAGACGCAGGTTGTCGATCTGGATGTAGAAAACCTGGATTACAAGCTTGATATCGTTTTCCCGCAGAATTGACGCAAATTGAAACGGTTTCCATTACAGTCCGGCTTGTCTCCGGAGTCGACTGCCTGCTAGGGTATGCCGAAAAGGTATATGTTCTCTTCCTGCCGTTGCAGTGATAAACCGGATCGAATATTTTCCAGCAGGCGTTCAGACGGTCGAACCAGCAGAAGACAGTCGTATCTCCGGACCAGCGGCATAAGTTTCTCTACCGTTCGGCTGCAGCGTGCATCCGAAATTGAACATTCTCTGCGGAACTCGGATTCATCGATCCATGGAAGACTGCCGGATTCCTCGAGAACTTGAGGCCGATATCGCAGCGCACGAAAAGGGCCTCCGCCGGTCTTCGGCTTGCCTGCCGCCGATAGATAGGGACTGACGATATTGCGATCCAGGACCAGATATGCCCAGGCATGATGCAGGGGATTGGCAAACTCCGCGCTGTAGCCGCAGATCGGCAATACCCTGCTGCCGGCCGGCACAGACTCTCCTGCACGTACAATATTCTCAATCTCACGGCTGAATTCGGACACTTGCCGGTACTGTGCAGTGAAAACGGTTACGACGAGAACCAAACCGGCAAGCGCGGTTCCCATCGGTCTGTCCAGCTTCTTCGGGAGAACAACGGCACAGGGCAGGAGATAAACACCCAGGATCAGAGCGCGAGCCGAGCAGAACCACCAGTCAAAAAGTACAACCGGGAGGACAAAATAGAGAAGATGCAGCAAAAGTACGCTGTATCGGAATCCTTTTCCAAAAGAACCGTCCCACCGGTTTTTCTCTATAAATCCGTAAATAAAAAAAGCATACATCGCGGCAAGGGAGACTCCAAAAGGCAGCCATTCGATCGTGGAGTAGCCTGTATGGTAAGAAAGCAATCCGCTGATAGCAGGACCGGGGCCTGCCCACAAAACCTCGCCGCTTCCTGTATGCGCCTGTGCAAGGCCCGGCAATGCATAGAGGATCACAAGCAGGATTCCGGGGCCGAAAACAATAGCAAGGTTGCGCCATGCTTCAGGTCTGCGCAGGGCGTTTGCTTCCAGAATGATTTGGGTCAATCCGATCAGCAGGGGAATAAAGGGATGAGACCAGGCGGAGAGGAAGAAAAAGGCACCGGCCAAAAGCAGACGTTTTAAAGAGGGCGTCCAGCCGGCCGAGCGTCGGCCGCCCCTCTCACCCGATGCCGCCGCTATTGCCAGCAAACCGAAAGCACAGGCAAGGAGATATCGCACAAATCCCATGCCCAATGCCCAGCCGGATAAAAGCGGAATCAAAAGGAATATGCTTCGGATACGTTCGGGCACGGTTCTGAGAACAAGCAGCGTAATGGAAATAGCGAGGGCAATTACAGTGAAGCTTGCCAGCACCTTCATTGCGACCGGCAAACTGACTATGTTGTGGAGTGCCAATAAAAGTGCATACTGGAGGTTGGACGGAGTAAACGAATACCCCGATGCGGTTACGGATGATTCAAGCGTCAGGTAGTCGTTGAATCCTGTCCCGGGACTGTTGTAATTTTCGAGAATGTGTGCGGCAGCCATATGATTGGGTCCGTCCTGGCTGGGCCAATACTCCGCGGCCCATGGCAGGGCAGCCGGAATAAGAATGCACAGAAACAGCAGGATCCACTCCAGCCGGGTGAGCCGGCTCCAGGCAACGAATCGCTTCACGGAGGCGTAAGAATCCTTATCGCTTCCACGGTTCCATCGCAAAATAACACCCTCCGAGTTTGCCGCTAAAATACGTAGGCCGCGCATCGTACTTCAGACAAAACGATCGCATCACGACTGTTTACACATTGCCGTGGAGACTCACAATTTCAGAAGCCGGCTTTAGTCAGGAAATCATCGGGAGATTTTCTCGGGACGTAAAGATAATAGGGATGAATTGCCCGATACAGCGTATAGTTATCGCGCAGCGTCAGAATCATTTTGGAATTGTATCTTTCAAGATCCCTGTAAAAGGCCCTGGAATCTTCAATAGGAAACTCCGTAATCACCCAGGGAAATTTATGATTACCTATATCCGCCAACAAAGGGCCATGATCCCAAAGTCCGACCCGCCACAAGCCGACAAAATGAAAAAGCTGAATATATATACCGCCGTTGCCGAAAAGAGCGAAACTTCCCTGCTGCGATATAATGGGTCCCGATGTCCCCTTGATTGTCGTGAATATTTTCTCGGACGCTTTTATTGAAGCCAGGTTCCGTGGAACCGAATCGACAAAAACAAAAACGAACGTATAGCACATCAATGCCACAAGCTGCAGCATTTTCAACACGCTCCTGCCCTGGAAATCAGGCAGTTCCGCATTACGCAACAGATACAGCAGTGCGACAATTATCAACTCCGCCACATACTGGGAGTGGGATCCCGCACGGCCCAGGGAGATTATCGTCATCGGGAACAGTAAAGCCAGATAGAAATCAATGGGTTCCCACAGTCTTTTCTGAAACCGGCGCCACATGGCGATGGTCGCTATGACCATGAACAGGGTTATCGGCGCCACCCATTGAAGCAAAACATCGTAAATCTTATCCACGCTGTAGGGAAGATCGGCCAGATTCAGCACGTTAAAAAGAAAATAGCCGCCGGTTTCATATTGAAGACAGAGCAGAGGTATCAGACCGCCTACACCGCCAACGACAATATAGGGAAGCAGCCATCGGCGGTTCCTCAAGGCAAGGTATAAAACCATTGCCAGCGGCAGCGCTATCTGGGACTGCTTGGTATAAAACGCCAACACAGCAAGCAGCGGGCTTACAACCAGGGTCGGGAACCATCGATTCTTCGAGAAAAATACCAGGGACCAGACGGACAAAGCCACAGCCATCATTTGAGGATGGCTGCGGGTAACGTTGTAGAGGATGGCCGGGATAAGAAGGCACAGGAAAGCCATCCATATCCCATCGCGCGGCCTCCTGTGCCACAGGCGCCCCAGATATATAAAAGCAAATCCGACAGACAGGGTGAAAATGAGGGTTATCAGCTTAGCCGGCAGATAACTCAGCCCCGTCCATTTCATCAACAGTGCGATGGCTGCATAGTAAACCGGCGGATAGGCCGCGAAAGAATACGGCGGGGATTCGATATTGTGGTAAATACTGCGGCCGTTTGCCAGACACCAGGCTGTATTGAGAATTTCCGGATTGGCGTCATCCCTGTCAAAATCGGAACGAATTGTTGTGACGCACCACGCCAGGAAACAGATTAACGCCGCTATCGGAACAGCCCGGTATACATAAGGGTTGAACTGTAATAACAGCGATCGGCCGGTTGCAACAATCTTAAGAATTCTGGGAAAGCATGGGATTTGCATCATGTGCAAAACGACAGAACCCGATCTTCTACAGGAATTAGAATTTTTAATTCACTAAACCTGTCACATCGGTCCCTCTCCGTAAAACCATATCGATTATCGCGAAATTGCGCAGTGATTTTACTACAGGATAAGAAAAAGAAATATGACGGTTTTCACGAAATTCTACAAATTCCAAATGAAGTAGCCAGCAGCAGGCTTCTTTACTGAAGAATAAGAGCAGAAGATCAAAAAGGATCCTCGCGTTGCGTTCAAATATAATTTTCACGTTGATAAAGAAGGAATGTTCTCCGGAATCAAGATTCCGGCCCGCATTTCACAGAAGAATTCTTAATTATGAATTGCACGGGATCACGGGTTTGAGGGTCTTGACTGAAACGGCCAAAGTTTGCCCTTTCCAATCCTTATTAAAAAATAAGATAGCATAACTCCTGTTAAATGCCTTACATTAACATCGGGAAAAGGCGGAATTGCATCCACTACGGGAAGGAGTGTTCCGATGGCCGGATACGTAATCGTTCAGGCGGAAATCATCGATATAGAAAGATTTAAAAAGTACCTTGCCGAATCGCCGGGCACTATATCCAGATATGGAGGAAAATACCTGGCCCGAGCCGGCGAAACGATCGTTTTCGAAGGCGATGCCGGCAACAGAAGGCTGGTGATTATCGAATTTCCTTCATTGGAGAAAGCGAAGGAGTGGTATCATTCGGAAGAATACAGGAAGGTAAAGGAACTCAGAAAAGGCGCAGCTGTCGGATCGCTGATCGCTATTGAGGGGTGTTGATTCATTCAAAAGAAATTAAATAAGAATCAAAGTTCCTTTCCTCTCCGCCTTCCCTGTCCATCGGAGCGTGCCGGGTGATCTCCCGGATTTTTGCCGGATTTCCATTTCCCTTTGAAAACCCGCTGATCTTCCCTCAGCGGCCAGCAGAAGTTCCTTTCGGCCCTGAAGTATTCAGTTTGAGGACTCCGGCCGGCGCAGGCTGTTACTTGAGCAGCCTGATAGTCAATGGATAAGGACGGAATTGGCTCTTGCTGGCTGCGACCGCTCCCAGTATCAGATTGATGAGCGCGTACAGGAAAAGAAGAGGAAGTAAAATCACGCCTATAAACACAAAAACCAGCAGGAAGCACACGAATCCGGCTATGGCAATCGTAATGCAGAAGTTGAGAACCTCAACGGCATGCCTTCCGACCTCCCGCGATTGATCCTTTTTCAGAAGCCAGATAACCAGCGGCCCAAGGAAATGCGTGAAAATCGCCAGGATGTGGGTAAGGATACACATATTTCGTTCGTCTTGCGTCATTCCCCCGCCGGATGGTTCCTGTTCGGGTAGAGTCGGTTCATTTTCCGCCATCGTCCTTCTCCTTTCGTGATCTGTCAGGGTCTTATGGCCAGTCTGACCTCCCTCCCGTCGAAAGTCAAGCCTGCGCCCGGGATAAGGATCCGGTCTTCCGCCTGTTTCCTGCGACTTTTTCCCGGCGCTTTGCGTACATCGCATAACAGACAGGCAAACGGAAGGGAAACGATAAATTTACTGGATGCATATCAGTTCCAATTTATAATATTTTCCCAAATCCATCCTATACGGTAGTAAAATTACTTCCAATAATTGAGGGAAAATTGGCGGATGCCCGTCAATCGGAAATCCTTCAAGGAATGAGGCTCATTATGAAACGACTCGCAGCATTCATTGGTATCATGTGCTTAAGTCTGGGACTGAGTGTGCCGGTCTCAGGTCAGACGGGAGATTTTTCCGGCAAGTGGATACTTAACAAGGAAAAGAGCGATTCCGCGCCTCGCGTGACTCCGATCGGACGGACGCCCCCCAGCTCGAAAACGCGTACCGGTCCCCCGATCGGGCCGAAAACGCAGCGAAAACTTCAACCCGGGATCAACAATCCGGTAAATCTTCCGCCTCTTGCTAAAAAACAGGCAACCGCCACGGGCGTTAAGAGCGGCAACAGAATCGGTTCCTTATCAGGCGGAGCCACCTTTGACGGCACCACTCCCATAGCAGACGACGTCCCCCTGGTTATTACCCGGTCCGGAAAGCAGATGCGTATTGTGAATGCCCTCAGAGTGAACGACAAAAACGTTCCGAATACCGAAACATATACGCTCGACGGAAAGAAACATGACGTTACGATTCAGGCCAAATCAGGTTCGGAGCTTACAAGGGAGATCAAGGCATCCCTGAAAAAGAACAAAATAACTATCGAGGTTGTAACCCTTAGTCCTCAGGGGGGAAAGCTCAGAACGACAAGGACTTTTTCGCTTTCCGAGGACGGCAGAACGCTGGCGGTTGAAGTGTCCTCGCAATCGCTGAATTTTCTGAGCAGCCAGAAAATGGTTTACGAAAAGGAATAGCGTTGTCGACCGGGGGTGGGATCTGGAAGCAGCATCGCAGCGACATATTCGGCCTGTTTATTTATATCTCTACCTCGTTACATTTATGTAAAGCCGCTTTCCGGAATTTCCCTTCCCCTCATCCATCTGCTCCGGCGGCATAGGCGAAGTGCGGGAAGCCAGGAATCCCCCTTGAGACGTGTTGTAAGAATCGATAATGTAAATATACAGCACGTTGAATGTCGCCGGTATGGGAAGATTTTATGGTGATAAAATTACCGTGCAGGAATTTAATGCATTCAGGGTTGCCTGCCGGCCGATGGATTTCTTATTTTCCGCTCGGCACGGAAGCTGAGCCGCTGGAGGAAACATGGCGGAATTCAAACCGGAATACATCATTACGGAAATGAAAAGGAACGTGGTGCTTGCCTGGGGACTGCCGGGCACGCCTCTTGATGAATACGTCCCCGGCGAAAACCGCCCGATGGAGCATGTGCTGTACATTGACGGCGAGGTCGGACCCGGAACGTTTTATTCCGAGTCCCTCTGGTTTTTCCCGCAGGACAGGGTCAGCCCGAAAGCCGCGGAAAGGGCGGCCGAAAAGATGAGGAATCTCCTACCGGGCGTCACGCTCGGGCCGAAGCCGCACATACACCCTTTTGACGAGCTTTTTACCTTCTTCGGCAGCAATTTTGACGATCCTTCCGATCTTGGGGCCGAAGTGGAATTCTGGCTCGAAGACCAGCCTGTGACTTTCAACAAAAGCTGCATCGTTCACATTCCCGCCGGCATGAAGCACTGTCCTTTGAATACAAAGCGGATGGACGGACCGATATTCCATTTCAGCATGGGCTGCACATCCTCATACGAGCATACCGTTGTCGGCGACGGGAGCGGAAAGTACGGCGGAGAAAAGGACATACGCAAATACTTTGTTTTCGGCGACAAAGCCGGCCGGACAATCCCGGCGTTCAGGAGGAAAGTCCCGAATGAATTTATTCACCGTGTTGCGCATATCGACAGCACGGTTGTGCCGGGATCGAGCTTTCATGCCGAAACGGCATGGATCTGGCCGGAAGAGCGATCCGGGCTTAAAGAACGGGATGTGACCTTCGTCGACACGCATACACATCCTTTCCCGGAAATAATCGCTTTTTTCGGGACCGATTTCGACGACATACACAACCTGCACGGTGAAGTCGAATTATGGGTGGAGGGAAAGCAGTATAAAATAAACAGAAGCTTCGCCGCCATTATTCCCGAGGGGGTGGAGCATGGGCCGTTGACGGTAAGGAATGTCAGAAAACCTGTTTTCCATTACACCGTGGGACACGCAGGATTGTACGCGTAAAAACATAATTCAGGATATCGGGATACCCACTTTCGACCCGGGAAGATCAAAAGCGGGCATCCACTTCGGCTTTTTTTGCTACCAGGCAGGGGTGCCGCAGGTGAAACTGGAGGCGTCGTTAATATCTCCTTCGCCCTTGTAGACGGCTACATCCGGATAGACACACACCGGGTGGGTTTTATAAACCCGGCCTCGGTCGGAATAGGACATGGTTACCTGATCCGGGGCAGTGCCTTCTTCGACCCAGCGCTGCAATGCACCCATGATGTTAAAGACTGCCGGATTTGATCCCGGGCACATGGGCGCATCCGGAACGACAACAGAGAACCCACGTATTGCTTCAAGGAATATACAGCTACCCTATTTTCAGACATCCATAGTGTCAAGGTTTTGCTTCTCCATCTCAGCCTCATCCACATATAATAGGCCCGAGTCCCCACAAGATTTAACGAAGCAAGACCTATCACGTAACCGACATCTACCCGGAGGCATTCGTGCCCGAAATCGGCCGAACGATTTCTCATTACAGGATTGTGGAAAAGATCGGCCAGGGCGGCATGGAAGAAGTATATCAGGCCAAAGATACGAAGCTCCTCGTTGAACTGAAGGAACGCGATCAAAAGGAATACATTTCTTCCTGGAGTTTCGCGGTTATTTATACAGGTCTCGGAGAGATGGACAAAGCCTTCGCCCGATTCGAGAAGGCGGCCGAAGAGCACGATCCCCTGATGCTCCACTTCCATCTTCATCCTAATTACGATTCGCTCCGCTCCCATCCCCGCTATAAAGCTCTACTGCGGAAGCTGAACCTGGAGCCGTAAAGCTGCGCTCTGCAGGCAGACGGTCTTTTGCAGCCATATTTCTCCTGTATCTGCGAGGAAGCAGGCTGTTGCGCAGGAGTCCGCGCTCGCGGTAAAAAGCACACAGTGGAGGAGCAGGTACTATTATTATTCAAAATTGATGAATATATTTCGCTGCCATTGGTTTATTGTTATAGCTTGCATATTTTGAAGGATTTTTAAATTCAACGGGAGGACATTTCCATTATGAACCATCCGGAATTAGCACCGCTGATCTTAATTTTCTTTATAGTTATCCCTTTCGTCCTACTGGTAGCAGCCCTTAAGGTGATTGCCTTCTGGAAGATCTGCTCCAGGGTTGGATTTGCCGGGCCCCTGGGGCTTTTGATGCTTGTTCCATTCGGAGATATCATACTGCCGCTTTTCGTTGCATTCGCGAAGTGGCCGGCACTGGAAAAGAAACTGAAAGAGACCTCCGAATCGATATAGTAAGTTCAGTTCTCAAACCGATTTGCTAACCGACCGGATGGCGTCCATCCTCACTGCATCGGTATCCTTCTTCTCCATTGTTTCGGACCATTGTTCCGGGCTATGAAAGCATCCGCGCTGGACAACCTGGAATTCCCGGTAAAGGATAGCATTATGCGAAGGAAGGAATCCAAGGCGTCATCTGCTCCGTTCGATCAACCACAGTGCTCCAGACACTAGCGGCACACTTTTTCTATCCAGGCAAACAGTTCGTCCAGGTCGTAATCCCCGCCGTGTCCCTGCCCCCAGGGCAGGGTGAAGTCGACGCTGCAGCCGTTGTTCTGCAGCCTGGTTGCCAGGATGACCGGGATGGCAAGCGATGTATCCCGGTCGACGGCGCCGTGGCGGATCCGCCAGTACCGGGCTGTTGTGGTTCCTTTAATACCAATATAGGGCATGGGATTCATCATTTTCACAACGGTCGCATCGGCCATGGAATGGTCGGTGCCCGTTTGCATGCCCAATTGCGTGAAGTGCTGATTGTCGACTGTTTCGTTGCCGAACAGGTTGTTTTCCGGAGAGCTCAAATCCAGGGCGTCGAAAGCCGGCACCGATTTCATTCTGGTCGCGTATGCGATGAATTTGCCGAAGTCGATGTCCGTGATGCTCTTATTCTTAACCGTGATCCAGGTCAATTTGTCAAGATCCGTGCCTCGGTCCAGGGCCTTCTGCGCCGACATGATTACAAAAGATTTTACGTAGTCGCGGAATGTACCCTCCCCGTTTGCGTCCAAAGTCAACGCGGTTCCGTCCGGCTTTTGAAGCCCCAGGCCGTTCAGGTATTGCGGGAACATGGCTTTCAGCCTGTCGGAAATCTCAACCTGGCCGGCGGTCAGGGTGCCCGTTCTTCCCCAGGCGCTGTAGTTGTTTAAGCCGTTAAATAGCCACTCGTAGGCGATATCCGCATTTTCCAGGTTCGTGATGGGACAGTAGCAGGATGCGGCAAAGATATCGTCGCGCGTGTCGGCGGCACCGATCGCCTGAAGATAGGGCTCGTAATCCGCACTGTTGCCGGTTGCGCCAAGGAGGGATGAGAGGGCGCCGCCGGCGCTTGTGCCGTTGGAGATTATCTTTTCGGCGTCGCCGGGCATGACGGAGTCGTTATATCGCAGGTAACGAACGGCCGCCTTCAGATCAACTATGCAGGCCGGGGCCTTGCCGGTATAAAGACCCTTTTCATTTTTCAACGTGCGCCCGCGAGCGCCGGGGGCAGCCACGATATAGCCTCTGGCAAGAGCCCAGGCGATGGAGTTCGGACGATTGTCCCGACCCGGCCCGGGGCTTCCCGCAGCACCGGGCATGTAGCCGCCGACAGTGTTAGGGAAAAAAATGGGCGCTGTGTCCAAAGTGTAGGCGGCTGCGGATTGGCTCTCGAAGTACTCCGAGGGAACATAGAAATTCATATTCTGATACTGGCGGTCGACGGGATTGGAGACATAGGCGATCCCTTCGTAGGCTCGGTAAGGGATCTGTTTGCCGTCCAGGGTCAGAACCTTTTCGGTGTACGTATCGGGATCGAAGACAAGGCTCTTGTCGCTGGAAGTGCTTTTGTTTACACACCCCGAAGTCCAGCATACGAGCGTCATGCCGATTATGAGAGGTACAGCGAACCATTTGCCGATTTTTAATTTCACCACCGGGGTCATTCCTCAGGAAAGTATGTAGTCGATACAAATCCACAAGTTATCAGAGTAATTCTCCACCAAGCACTTCGGGCACTGAAAAATCGCATTTACCTGGAAATTATAAAACGGGAACGATTATATGAGGTCCGGGATGGAAAGCAAAGACTGTTTGCCGGAGTGACCCTGAAAGCCGTCCGGAGGTGTACAGAGGAGCCGGCAAGCCAGGGTTTTCCCTTCCCCATCTCCACCCCATCCGCATATAATTAGCCCAAGTTCCACCAAGATTTACGGAAGCAGTACGCAACCGACCTCAAACTGGAGGATCGCATGCCCGAAGTCGGTCAGACGATTTCGCACTACAGGATTATGGAGAAGATCGGCCAGGGCGGCATGGGAGAGGTCTACCTCGCCGACGACACGACCCTGGACCGAAAAGTTGCCCTGAAGTTTCTTCCCGAGATGTTTACAAGTGATCCCGAAAGGATGGCAAGGTTTGAGAGGGAGGCAAAGCTTCTGGCGTCCTTGAACCACCCCAATATCGCCGGAATATACGGACTGGAACAGGAGGACGGCAACCGCTTCCTGGTTCTGGAGTATGTGGAGGGCGAAACGCTTCAGGCAAGGTTAAGCAAGGGAGCATTGCCGCTTGAGGATGCGCTCTTACTGTGCCGTCAGATAGCGGAAGGGTTGGAGGCAGCGCACGAGAAGGGAGTCATCCACCGCGATCTCAAACCGGCCAACGTGATGATCACGGCTGAAGAGAAGGCCACGATCCTGGACTTTGGATTGGCTAAAGTTCTGGCAGATGAAACCCGGAGTATAGACTCGTCGCAATCCCCCACTCTTACAGAAGCGATGACCCGACCGGGAGTGATCCTGGGAACTGCCGCCTACATGAGTCCGGAACAGGCCAAGGGCAAATCCGTTGACAAGCGAGCCGACATCTGGGCTTTCGGCTGCATCCTCTACGAGTGTTTGGCCGGGAAGAAGGCTTTTGAAGGCGAGACGGTTACAGAGGCACTCGCGGCCGTTATAAAAGAAGAGCCTGCCTGGAATAAATTGCCGGCTTCGACTCCAGGAAATATATGTTTTGTGCTTCGCCGGTGTCTGGAAAAGGAAAAGAGAAGAAGACTCAGGGATGCTGCCGACGTGCGGATAGAGATCGAGGAAGTAAGAGAAATAAGCGAAATAAGCACCTTTGTAAAGCAGCAACATTCCTGGTTATGGAAGAGCATTGCAGGAACGTTTATCTTGGCATTTCTCGCGCTTTCTATTTTCCTCATTTACCAGAAACCGCCAGTTCCGGCAGAATCCGTAAAGATACGGATTGCTCTACCCTATAGTCCAATTCGAACTTTCCGGCTATCACCCGATGGTCGCCACCTGGCTCTTATTAACAGAGCCCCAGGAGGAGATTTCCAAATATACGTTCGATCGCTGGATTCTTTGGAATCCGATCCTGTTTCAGGTTCTGAAGCTGTCTGGATTACTTCGTTGTTCTGGTCTCCGGATAATCACTTTATTGCATATTCTGAAGAAGGAAAGCTCAGAAAAATAAGCGTTGCAGGGAAGCAGCCGGTAACAATATGTGATATCTCAGGTTTGTATTTACAACATGGTGCGTGGAACAGTGATGGGATGATTATCTTTAGCGCCAGCAACGGTAATGGAATAATGCAAGTACCTGACGGCGGGGGCAACGCCTTACCTTTGACTAAACTTGATCCCAAGCGACAGGAAGTTGCACATGCAGCCCCGGCTTTTCTTAGCGACGAAAGGCATTTCCTTTATTTTTGCGAGTCAAGTGCATCTGAAATCGAAGGGGTGTATATGGGATCCATGGACTCCAGACCTGAGGAACAGGCTACAGAGCGACTACTGGCGATCAGTTCGACATTTGAATACATACCCTCTCAGGATTCTAATCCAGGGCAGCTGATCTATCTTAACGGGCAAAATCTTATGGCTCAGGCTTTTGATGAAAAACGGTTGAAGCCGGTTGGAGAGCCATTGCTGATAGCGGAACAAGTTGATTCGTTTTCTGCTTCATATGTAGGCATTCTGGCATACAGTACAGAACGAAGCACGATGGGAGCGATAGCCAGCGAGGAGCTGGTCTGGATGGATAGAGAAGGTAGGAGGCTGGAATCAGCCGCTCCACCTGGACAATACAATAATTTTCGTCTCTCTATGGATGATGAAAAGATAGTCTTCGATTCAGATAATCCTGGACCCGATCCGGATATTTGGGTTAGAGACCTGGCCCGAGGTGTATCCGCCAGGGTAACATTCGATCCCAATACCGACAATCTACCAATCTGGTCCTTCGATCGTCTCCGGGTTTTATTTCCATCCTGGCGGGACGGAATTTTCAACTTGTACCTTAAAGCTGCATCAGGCACGGGGCAGGCGGAACTTTTAGTCGAATTGGGAACGCCTACTGGCTGGGGAACAGATTGGTCGAAAGACGGAAATTTTATTATGTACCAGATTCCTGGCGATGATACGGGTCAGGATCTATGGATTGCTCCACAATCCGACCCCCAGGAGCCATATCCGTATTTAAATGAAAATTACGATGAACAGGACGGTACGTTTTCGCCCGACAGCAAGTGGATTGCATATGTTTCCAATGAGACAGGTCGCAATGAAATCTATGTGCAATCCTTTCCACGTTCCGACTCTAAATTTCGTATTTCAAACAGTGGGGGTTCTGAACCATATTGGAGTCGAAACGGCACAGAATTGTTTTATGTCTCGGCCGATCGATATTTGATGTCTGTTCAGATCAAACTCAGCCCGATGTTTGATTATGGCCGACCGAAACCACTAATGCCTATACCGTTGGTAGCAGGAAAGCACAGTTATGCAGTGAGCAGCGATGGCAAGAGGTTTCTCGTCGCTAATCGAACGGGAGAGGAAACTGTATTACCCGTCGCTGTGTCGGTAAATTGGCAAACAGAATTGAAAAAATGACCCTTTCAAACGGTACTAAACTATCTCACTACGAAATCACATCCCAGATCGGTAAAGATGAAATGGGAGAAGTCTACCAGGCCAAGCACACAAAGCTCGGACGGGATGTGGCCATCAAAGTCCCGCCGGAAGATTTTGCCAGAGATGCGGACCGTGTAGCCCGATTCCAGCGTGAAGCAAAGCGATCACTTCAAGCAGGAAGCCCGATCCATTTCAAAAATAATACATAGGGCCGGCTACTGGACTTTATCGCCTGAGGGATTCGG
>CAZPHK010000103.1:0-16485 GCA_964586015.1 uncultured Acidobacteriota bacterium
TTACATAAGAGGACCTTATCGGAAATCCGGAGAATTGCGGATAAAAAGGCATTTCCAAAAAAGGGCTTTTATTCGACCTATCCGCCTATCATCCCAGCCTAAATAGCGCCAATCGCGCCCTACTCGGCGCACACAAAGCTGTCGGCGTTGTTCACGTCGCCGCCTTTGTAACGAGCCACGAAAGGATATGGACAAAGCGGTCTCGATACGCCCGGAAAAGATACGCCCGTTGCTTTGATTCGATCCGGAGCGCGTCCTTCTTCCACCCAGGCCATGATTGCTTCAAGCATATCGAATTGGTCTGTGGCATTACCGCCGTCACAGTGACACATACCGGGAATAAGAAATAGCCGAACAGATTCACGGATAGACTCGCCGTTGTCCCTGACGACCTGATCATACCAATCAGCAAGTACACTGGAGGCCATGCCCTGATCGGAGAGACCGTTATAAACAATCATTTTCCCATGACCTGCGAAAGTTTGCAAAAAAGTGGAATCAGCATCACTTAACATTTCGGTGTTGCGGGTACGTTGCACATCACGGTCAAAATCAAACTTCAGGGGATCCATGTCCGGGTCCGGTGGTGTCAGTTGATAATAGCGCATATTACTCAAACCAAGTCCAGCATCGGCAGCATCCCATTCTCCAGTGCCGGATGAACCAAGATGCATGGCCCGCCAGATTGGTTCGGCAATGCCAGTGTCATAGTTAAAAGCGCCGTAAAGGGTTTTCCCCTCACTAGTTCGAGGACCGGCGTATATATCATGCAATGCATCTACCTGCGCCTTTGAGAGACAGGTATCTCTTTTTTCAGCTTTGCAGGTCAGAATACCTGGATCAAAGTCACAGCTTTGCCAGTCGTTGATAATGCCGTCAGCAAGGCCGTCCAGTGCGTCACAATGTTTAAGAACACCGTCAGCCACCAGGCGTAAATCACCATCCGAAAAGGCTTTAGAAATGACAGGCCGCCCTTTTTCATCCTTTGGAGAAATACGGGCAACCACCTGGAGATTCCACATTTCGTCTGTAGCTACCCTGGAGAATTTAATAGACGGATCGCCGGAAACTATTCCGTCAAAATAAAGCGGGAAGCGCTGAGAGGCCATCAATCCCTGACGTCCTCCGTTGGAGCATCCCAATAAATATGAGTAAGTTGGTGCAGTACCATAATATCCGGTCACCAGTTCCTTTGCCTTGAGTGTTACTGTTCCCAGGGCGTTATAGGCGTAATCAATACGGGCCTGCTGGTCGAGTCCAAAGGATCCATCGAGCCAATCGCCGCGATGTCCACCATCAGTGGAAACAACTGCAAAACCACGCGCCAGGGCCGATGGCCTGACTGAACCAAAAATATCACCTAAGGCGGGGGCGAGCCTGCCGTCCATTCCACCTCCACCATGGAAAGCAAATCGACCATTCCAGTTTGTTGGCATCCGCAGATCAAAACCCAGACCGAATTTGCGGCCACCCGCACCAATGCGGGGGTTTAGCATACCCTGAACCAGACAATGCTCAGGAAGAAGTTCGCCTTTCTCATTCACCGTGCCACTGCCATCCGGCATAGGTGCAGGCCCGGCAGGAACAATCTCAGCTTTTTCGATCACAAAACTTGATGTAGCAAGCTTTGCAATCGCTTTGCAGGCAGATGTATTAGCTTTTATATCTTCCCCGAATGCTGATCCAATAGGAAGAGCAGCTGCAAGAATAGCGCAGAGTAATCCTCGCACTATGGGGTTACATAAAGACGAATTCTTAAATGAACTTGTTTTGAAAGTCATATGAGCGCTCTCCTTCTAGAGTTATGATAATGAGGACCTTATCGGAAATCCGGAGAATTGCGGATAAAAAGGCATTTCTAAAAAAGGGCTTTTATTCGACCTATCCGCAACTGGGAACTCTGAACTGGAAACCGATTTATCCGTAAACGCCGTATTCTCTGATGGCTGCCATCATTGCCTGCAGGCAACCCGTCTTCTGTTTCGGGGAAGCAGAGATTGTTGTAGTTCAATTGATTTCCCTGGCTGCCCGGATAGGTTTCCCCGACCCGCCCAGGTTCTTGGAAATCAGGAATACCCTTTTTTATCAGTTGTTAGTAATTCTACATGGATCTTCCTTTGGCCGGTGTCGTAGCACTTCATGGGATTTTTGCTTTCTGCGCCTCCTCCAGCAGCTTCTTGGCATCCGCCTTGGTTACGAAGCGCTGAGAAACCAGTGACGACAAATTTTTGGCAACGGCATCCACATAGGTTTTGTGATTGGTATAAAGCTTCTTCAGTTGTGCCCGATCGAACGGCGCCTCATGTCCGGCGATAAAGCAAAACGATTCTCCCGTAGAGCTGCCGAACCAGGCACTCGTGGGAACATCAACATATGGCGAACGGACACCGCCAACTACATTGCCAAATCTATCTAACACGGACTTGCCGTTATCGACCCTGATCGGCTCTGCGCGTGGCGGCGGGATGTGCTTGCTTACCCAGAGTTCCAGGTTCTGAAGGATGGCATTGAAGGCAACGCTGTTTGGAAAACGGCTGCGCGGTCCTTCTGTACACTGCATCGCCGGAACGGTTCTGCCCGCTCGGACGATGTCTTCCGGAGATGCCGAAAAGTTGAGTTCGTCCGGCGTGGCGTGGGCCGAGCCGGCAATTTCGTAGTTTCTGAACAAGTCAGGAGCGACATCGCTATCCGGCCTCCGCGCCGCGATGCCGCTGAGATAATCCGACTGACTCATCACACGAATCACCGGCACGCCTGCATTTTTAATCTGCTGGCGAGGATCTTCCCGCGGAATCTGCGCAGAGCATTGATTGAGCTGGCCAGGGCCGCTTGCTACGCCAATCAGGTAGCCGTCATAGGGCGGTTTGCCGTCGCTCTGCAAAACCAGCGGGTGGATGGCATTGATATAGGTGTACAAGAACATGCCCGTCTGGGAATACCCCCAGCCATATAGATATTGAACAGGATGCTTGCCGTTTTGGCCGACGCCATATTTCAGCGGATTGGAAGGCTCCCGGCTCCTGAGCCAGGCCCCAACCTGGGTGAATATATCCCAAACCAAGCCGTTTTCTGTCGTCCTGTCGCTGTCGCGGGCTACCCCGGAGCAGTTTTTCGGGTCATCGAGCGGAAGAGGGTTGGCAAATGACAGATCGGCATATCTTTTTGGGTTGAAATTCTTCAGCGCCACGATGGAGACGGGCTTGGCGGTGATGCCAACCCAAGCATCTCCATTGCGCGTAATTTGATCGTGCGAAATCGCCCATCCGATGTTCAGGTCAAAATTATTCGACGGGTTCAGCATCTCGACAATTACGTTGCCGCTGAATTTAGATTTGCCGGTGGGCCGCCGCACCAGGACCCGTGTTGTGTATGGCACGTTCGCAGTTCGCACAACTGCCGAGCCCCGTACAGGCCATTCATAAACATTTGCTTTTCCGTCGGCTAGAAACTCCTCTTCGACATAGCCCATCTTTTTTAGGTCCGTTGGCATACGCGTATGATCGGCGGCGCCGAATGGGTAGGAATCGGCTGTAACCGGAAGCGGTCCGCGCACAACCGGCAGGGGCGTGGCTGCATTCAGCCGGATGAAGCCAGACAAAATCATCAACGCAGTCACCGTAGCTGCATTTCTCTTTCTGCAGGATCTTTTGGAATCCGTGCTGGAATGTGATCTCACATCTGCCTCCTCGAAATGATTACGCTATGGTCGATGGTTCATCCATCCAGTCGAAGGTGCGGCTCACGGCTTTTTTCCATGACCGGTACATCGACTCGCGCTTCCGGTCATCCATCTCCGGAGTCCAGGTTTTGTTGACAGACCAATTGGAACAGAGCTCATCAGCATTCTTGAACAGGCCAATACCCAATCCGGCAGCATATGCCGCTCCCAGTGCGGTGGTTTCCTTGACGGAGGGTCGGACAACAGGCTTATTCAGTATGTCTGCCTGAAACTGCATCAGCAGCTCATTCTCTATCATCCCGCCGTCCGTGCGCAGCACATCCAGCGTGATCCCGGAATCTTTCTCCATGGCCTCCACTATTTCTCGAGTTTGAAACGCGGTTGCCTCCAGAACCGCGCGGGCGAGATGTCCCTTGGTCGCATACCTTGTAAGTCCCGCGATTATCCCGCGCGCATCCGCCTTCCAATAGGGGGCAAAAAGGCCGGAGAAGGCCGGCACGAAGTATACGCCGCCGTTATCATCCACTGTCTTCGCCAGCGCCTCCACCTCTGAACTGGTGCGGATCATGCCCAGATTATCCCGCAGCCATTGCACCAGCGCGCCGGCGATCGCGACACTGCCTTCAAGAGCATAATGCGCCGTTTGATTTCCCAACCGGTATGCGACCGTGGTGACCAGCCCATGCCGGGACTGTACTGCATGAGGGCCGGTGTTCAGGAGCAGAAAACAACCGGTCCCGTAAGTGTTTTTCGCCTGTCCGGGTTTAAAGCAGGTTTGTCCCACGAGCGCGGCCTGCTGATCGCCCAGATCGCCGGCAATAGGAACATCGCGTATACCGGCGACGCAGGCGCGGCCGTATATCTCGCTGCTCGATCGGATGCGGGGCAGCATAGCCCGCGGAATACCGAGCGTATTCAATATCTGTTCATCCCAATCGAGCGTTTGAAGATTCATTAGTTGGGTACGGCTGGCGTTTGTGACGTCGGTCACGTGAATGTCGGACTGCGCTCCACCCGTCAGATTCCATATAAGAAAGCTGTCCATGTTGCCGAACCGCAAGTCTCCACTCTCGGCCGATTCCCTTGCTCCGGGGACATGGTCGAGAATCCAGCGAATCTTCAAGCCGCTGAAATAGGTGGCGAGAGGGAGACCGGTCTGAGCGCGAAAACGGTCCTGACCGCCATCTTTCGAGAACTCCGAGACATACTCGGACGTTCGCGTATCCTGCCAGACAATGGCGTTGTAAACGGCTTTGCCGGTTTTGCGATCCCAGACAACCGTGGTCTCGCGCTGGTTGGTGATCCCGATTCCGGCCAGGTCGGCGGCCGAGAGGTTGGCTTGATGCATGGCTTGACCGATTACATCCACTGTCCGTTGCCAAATTTCTTCCGGGTTGTGCTCGACCCATCCGGGTTGAGGATATATCTGTTCGTGTTCCTTCTGAGCGACGCTTATAATCCGGCCGAGATCGTCAAATAGAATGAAGCGGGTGCTCGTGGTTCCCTGATCGATTGCTCCGATGTACCTGGTCATAGAATCCCCTCGGAAATATCCAGCGCATGGCGTGATGCCGATGCAAGTTTATGTTTCCCCTCGCGCTGCATTAACCGCTTGCGGCTAATGGGCTAAATTATGTTCAAGCGCCGACTGCCGCGACCTCGCGGGGCTCAAGGCCGATCAACCGCATCAGCCGGCTGATTTTGTATACATAGTCCTCCACTGCATCTTTCTGCTGACCCGGCGACCAGCCCAACTCGCGGGCCATAACGGCCCCCACGGCCGGGGCCGCCGCCCTTGACTGCTCCCAGGAGAAAAGCTGCAGGCCCGTGCGCCGCGCGAGAATATCTTCAATTGAGGTTGCCATTTCTTCCCCAATACCGTAAACAACTTCCGCCAGAACCGGGGCTGAGCCTGCAACAATGGATTCCTTGAGCCCGGGATTGTCTTTTGTCAGGTTAAGAACCTCCTTGGCAGCAGTGCCGAACTTGTGCGACAGATGCCGGGCAGTTTCTCGCGAAACTTCATATTCCCGGACCAGTTCTTTCCAGAAATCGGGCTCCCATCCCTCAAATCCGGCAAGTCGGTGGCGGCTCGTAGTACAGGGCACAACCGGCATTGCCAGACGCTGCATGACCGTATTCACGACATCTTCAGCCATCGCTCTGTAAGTTGTCCACTTTCCTCCAAGAACGCTGATGAGGCCGCTGGAGGATTCTACCTCCACTTCATGGTCGCGAATCAGTTCCTTGGTTCCGCGGGAGCTCGACGCTACAAGCGGGCGCACTCCGGCAAAGCCGCTGACTATCTGATTTTTGTTCAGTGGACGGACAAGATAGCGGTTCAGGTGTTTGAGCAGGTACTCGGCTTCCTCCTCCTTGACTGCCATTTCATCCTGCAGGTTTGCTTCCTCGTCGGTTGTGCCCACCAACATCCGTCCCAGCCAGGGGATGGCAAAAATCACGCGTCCATCATCGGTCTTAGGCACCAGCAAAGCGTCATTTTCGGCTGTCGCATCAACAGGCAGGAGAATGTGACTTCCTTTGCTCAGTCTTAAACACTTTCTAATGCCGGGTTTTGCAAGCTCGCGAATGCCATCCGCGAACGGACCTGCCGCATTTATAAATGCCTTGGCCCGTACGTCGAGGAAGTGACCGGAGAGGCCGTCATGTACCTGGGCCTGAACCAATTGCCCTCTATCGCTCTTCTTGAAGCCAACCACTTTCGCATAGTTGAGGGTTTCGCCGCCCGATTGGGTGAAGGTTTTGAGGAGTGCGAGATTATACCTGGCGTCATCGAATTGTCCGTCGGCGTACGCAACGGCTCCTATGAGATTGTCCGCTTTCAGCATCGGCATTCGGCGGAGGGACTCTTCTTTTGAAAGATAACGGCTCCGAAACAGCATATTACGGCCGGAAATCCAGTCATACAGCTTCATCCCGAGACGAAAGTAGCAGATGTCGCGCCGGCTGAAGCAGGGCACCATGAGCTCCAATGGTTTTGCCAGGAAAGGAGCATTGTCGAGCATTATTTTTCTCTCGTACAGGGCTCGCTTTACCAGGTGATATTGGCGCAGGTCGCATTCGGATATCGCCTGTTCCAGGTAGCGAACACCGCCATGAACAAGTTTGGTTGAACTGCTGGAAGTTGCGCAGGCGAAGTCGCCGGCCTCGACCAGAACGGTTCTGAGCCCCCGCAGCTGACCGTCCAGGGCACATCCCGCTCCTGTTGCCCCCCCGCCAATCACACACAGATCAAAGCTGCTTTTTTCGATATTGTTTAGCGCCGAGACTCGATTCTTCATTAGATTCTCCCAAGGCCTGCGGGCCGAACCGACCGGTACTGAGGCTTGACAAGGAACCTGTTTCCGGGGGGCATGGCGTGCAAGTCGCTTTCGGCGCCGGCAGCGGTAATCAAGATGCCGGAGCCGCCGTTCCCGGCACTCGGATTCGTCAATAACGGAATATCATGGCGCTGGCGGCACCGAAGGCCCCTCCAACCAGCGGAGCAATAATTGGAATAAGGGCATAGGCCCAGTCCGACTTGCCCTTCCCGGCAATCGGCAAAAAGAAGTGCGCCAGGCGCGGACCGAAATCGCGCGCAGGATTCATCGCATATCCCGTGGGTCCGCCAAGCGACAATCCGAGCGCCCAGACCAGAATGCCCCAAAGAGTTGGGGCGAACCCGGGCGGAAGCCCGTTCGGAGCAACCGATGAGGCGGTAAATGCGAATCCCACTCCGATAAGAGTGGTCGTCGCGATGATTTCTGTCAGGGCGTTGGCCGGAACGCTCCGAATGGCAGGGGCGGTGCAGAATATTCCAAGCTTTGCGGCCTGATCCGGGGTTTCCTTCCAGTGGGGCAAGTAAGCAAGCCAGACCAGCACGCCGCCGGCGAAGCCGCCCAGTGTTTGTGCCGTCCAGAACGGAAGGACGTTCGCCCAGTTATGCGATGTGATTGCGACCGCCAAAGTAACTGCGGGATTGATATGCGCCCCGGGGCTTCCGCAGGCAATGGCGGTAAAGATGCCCGCAGTGACTCCGAGTCCCCACCCCGTTGCAATGACAATCCAGCCCGACCCCTCGCCCTTGGATCTTTTCAACAGAACATTGGCCACGACTCCGTCACCGAACAGAATCAATACCATCGTCCCCATAAATTCGCCGAATAGTGGTCCATGCATAGTAGCCTCATTCCTTAGTGGTATCGCCAGGAGTGTGATTTTCGCTTTTCAGATATGTTCTTTCCATTTTCCATCAATCCGGAAACGGCACCGGCTCGAATTCCACTATGATCGCCGGGTCTGCTGTCGGATGCTGCGCATTGTATCATCATACCCGAAAGCCCTTGCCGGTGATTCAATATTCCTGGGGCCCGATATGCTGTGGGATCCCGAAGATTTCACGGACCGGATCTGTGATAATCCGCCCAATCCCCGGCGCTTTGTTTGTGCAATCAGCGGAAGAGCAGCGGTGCAAAATCGCGCAGGTTCTTGCGCCAGATGTCCCAGACATGTCCGCCGGTACCCTGGATGAATGTATGGTTGATTTGATACTTCTTGAATACTTCCACCATGGCCAGGTTATTTTTATATGCAACATCCTCCGGTCCGCCGCACGTAATCCAGATCAGTCTTGTCTCTTTGTTGATAGTCGGATTGGCGAGCCTGTCACTGTGATTCTTCTGAAGATCTTCACGAATCGAGTCGAACCAGCCCGAGCTGAAGATGCCGTAATAGGCAAAGGAGCCGGGCCTTTGGAGCATGGTGTTCAGCGTCCATAGGCCGCCCAGAGACAGGCCTGCCAGGGCTCGGTTCTTTGGGCCGGGAGCAATGCGGAAATTTGCCTCGGCCGCCGGAATGACGCTGCCCAGCAACTCCTCCGGATATATGTCATCCGCGCCGGCTTGCGGGATCGATCCCACGTTGCCGTCCGGCATTACGATGATCATTGGCTTTGCTTTGCCTTGGGCGATGAGGTTATCCATGATGTAATTGGCGCGCATGCATGCAATCCAATCGGTGTCGTTGCCGCCCCCTCCGTGTGAAAGGTAGAGGACCGGATAGGATTGGCCGCTGCGTCCGTAACCGGGCGGCGTGTAAACCTGCATCTGCCGGTGCGTCCCGGTCACTTTTGATATGTAGCGAAGCGTCGCCCAGCAGCCATGTGGAACCGAAGCTTCAGCCATGAAATCCGCTTCGGGACCGGGTACGAACACGGAGCTCCAGGCGGAGTTTGTTCCGGACCAGATATTGCGGTTCGCCGGATCGGGAACGGACGCGCCGTCGATGATAAAGCCATACCCGTAAAAATTCGGTTTGAGGGGGCCGAGGGTTGCCGACCAAACGCCCGCGGCGTCCTTCGTCATTTCAACCGGCTTCGCCGCCGGCGAGGGGCCGACATCAGTCTGCATGTTCAGCATCACCTCGGTGGCCTCCGGAGCGTGCAGCCTGAAGGTCACGCGGCCGTCGTCAAGCACCTCGGGCCCTCCCGGACGCATCTGCCTCTTGGCGGCGCCGGGATTCTGAGCCCCCCGCGAAGCACTCGGCGCCCCAAAAACCAGCATGACGCAGATAAGCGCCGGCAATATCATGTCCGTTCTCTTCTTCAAGACAACCATTGCATTCTCTCCTTTCCGCCCTTTACGGTGCAGAAGGGGGATTCCACCCCGCATTCAGCTCTATGAATCAAGATTAGGAAACATCGGCTTTTTCCGCCTCGTTAACGATTTTTGCCGCATCTTCTGCCTGCAAAAATCGCTCTTTGACGAGTCTTTCGGTGGATTGCTTTACCTTGCTCACATAGTCATCGTGGTCTTTGTAGAGCTTCTTCAGCAGGTTCCTGTTAAACGGCGTCTTGTAGCCGAGCAACGAACAGGTAAAGGAGCCGCTGGTTTTTCCCATATGGTAAGTTGCAATTGGCACGTCCAGATATGGACTGCGGAGGCCGCCCACGGCATTGCCGAATCGGTCGAGAACATTTTGGTTTTTGCCGATCATGGGCATTGATGCCTCCGGTTACATCTGGCTGTCATGCTATTTGCTTAAATATGAGGCTATTATAGGGAGATAAAGCGGCTGTCGAAAGAAAAATTCTTGGCGTGTGGAGGCAAAGAAATCGGGCCACCTTTCCGGAATGGCTGTATTTCAGGCATGTGAAATTGATTTTGCCTAAAAAACAGCTTGATTGATTTGTGAAGATCAAGGCTCCAAGTTCATTTTCCTGAGGAGGGCTTTGTAGCGGGGGTGGGAGCGGAGAGGATCGTAAATGGGAAACAGATAGCTTAAGACAATAAGCCAGTCATGTTGGGCGATCGCCTTTTCACACCATTCTATGCCTTTTTCAATTTCTCCCAAGCAACAATACATCCATGCAAAAGCAGATGGAGACACATAGGTGTTATTAGCCCATTCCATGGCCGGACGAAATGAAGAGGCATTGAGATGCCTGGCCAGGTTAGAGCGGATCGAGAAAGAAAGGTTCCTGCCCCTTCCAATGAAATTGCTGCTTTATATAAAACCGGGATTAAGGCATTTTCGTACATTTAAAAAGAAGTACTGCCCCGCTTACCTGAAAACCGTTATATACCTAGGGCTGAACAAGCAGGAAGAAGCTCTCCTACAACTGGAAAAGTCAATTGAGGCTAGAGATTATCTTATACCGGCATTTTTAAGACTACTGGGACTATATGATCTCCCGTGGATACAGGACTTTATCTCCTCAGCGAGATACCAGGCTCTAGCGGCAAAAATCAAAAAATCATAATGTACACGCAGGAAAAATAACCCCCGTTCTGAGAAATTCTCCCCGAACTTCCTATCAATGCTTATAGCTTATTGGCCACATTGATATCCGCGGCCAATGCATCCAGGCGATCGTGCAGCTTCCCGCATTCTATCCTGCTCTCTTCATCCGTAAGCAGATCCAGCGGCACACGCTCCATTTCATTCAGGGCAGCGACGACTTCGTCCAGTTTCTGGTAGGGTATCGTTATAATATGCAGATCCGGCGGATACGACTGCCTGATCTGCAGGCCGAGGTGCATGCCGGTAAATAAATGGTTTACCTTGCCGGATATATACGGGTACACATACGTCCACGCACAACTCATAACATAGGAGCATTTTGATTCCCACAAATCGCCGGATATGTAACTTGTCGCGCGCAGGAGAAGTTGAGCTTTTTCCGTAGGAGCGATGCATATTACAAGATCGGGATCGAATTCACATAGAGAAACAGGGCAGAATACAACAAAATTACAGACACCACGCTTCAACATCGTTGCTTCGTGATACAGACGCGCGTTTGCGGCCGCTGTTTTGAACAGGCCCATTTCATAGCCGACCTGCCCTGAACCGTGATTCGTTTCAAGGTCCGTCATACCCAGCACAACTTTGCCCATGCATTTGTCATTTTCCACTGTTGTGAAAAACGCCCTGTTCTCATCCTGAGCCTTCTTCAGGAAGCTGCAGAACGGGTCAACGTTTTCCGCCCGTTGCATGCTGTCCGGCCTGTTCCGGCAGAACTTTACTGCAACTGCCGCGTAAGGAAGTTCTAAATCCGAAAATATTTTTTTCGCCTGCTTGCTTAACATGTTAAGCCCCCCAAATTTTAATTGAACGGATACTATGATGTTTAAATGGCGATGTTAATCCAACGTCGAAAATCATCCGCCCAAAAATGACTCGACTGTTTATTTTCTGGTGCATTTCCCTGATCGGCAACTCTACTCTGCTTGAGTATTTCCTGCATCTTCCTGATTATCGAGGGTGAGGGCACGTTGCATTCCAGTTGGACGAGGAATGCGAAATTGTCGGCGAGTATCTCTTCGGCAATATTTCTATCTTTGTCCGTCAATCAACCCTTGGCGAAACTGTAGGTTTTCCTGCCCCTTTTAACAAATTTGAATATGCCGGCCCCCGTGATTCGCGCGATTACTTCCTTCTCTTCCATGTGGTGGTCGCTGAAGGACAATGTGCCTCCGGGTTTCAGTACCCTGTGAAGCTCCCGCAGAACAGCATCGGGGCGGGCAAGATCGTGGAACACATCATACAAAAGAACGGTATCCACAGCATTGTCGGGGAGATGCGTGCTGCAATCGGACTCGATGACCTCGATGTTTTCAATCCCTTTGCTTGCCGCTGTCTTTTTAACCCTTCGGATGGCAAGTGGATGGACGTCGAGTGCATGAATCCTGCCGGAAGAGCCCACCAGTTCGACTAGCGGCATGATGTAGCCACCGGGGCCGCATCCGAAATCGAGCACGGAGAATCCGGGTTTTATACCGGCTTCCTTCAACACATCCGAACGAGGCCGAAGGAAATCACGGATCTTGAACATGAGAATCATAAGCCTGAAGCCGGTGTTCGACATGGGACTATTCACTCCTCACGCTGAAGCTCAGCCACGCCTGCGTAATCGCTCCGCTGGAGAGCATTGCTATTTTGTATAAACATGCAACATTTACTTTTTCCGGCAGGAAGATTTTGACGTCCCTTTGCCGATTTGGTTTACATTGCAAGAATAGGCTTGGGAACCGGTTTTTATTTCATACTGCAGGGTATTATTTACAAACCGTAATTCCCGGATGGAGCCGCACCAGTATTCGGCCACAGGGCACACATCGCCTATTCCGCCAAAGACATCGATCTTTTCCCTCCACAAAACCCTGCTTTGAACCGGATACCCTTCTTCGACCTTGATCGCTTCAATAAAAATGGTTGGGTTTCCCACCTCGCCATAGGCAAGTATCGCTCTTATCTTATCTCCTTCATAGACCGCAGGTCCCAGGGTAACGACGGTATGCACTCCGAAATCCGCCATGGGCGCCCCAGGCTCTTCAGCGAAGGATAGGGTGGACAATGCAAACATCAGAACGACAAATATCCGCATCATACTTATTGAAACCTCCACAGCTTTTAGATCCATCAGGTCTGCTGCATAACGACGGATGACCAGCCGGCGATTTTTAAGCCGGCCTCGTTTATTGAAAAATTATGGATTTTTAATCCCTCTCGGCAATAACTGCAAATTCGCTCGATTCCGGATCGTACAGGGTTCCCGCGACGTCGGAATAAAGTCCCTTAATGGAAAAACCGGCCCCTATAAACTCCCTTTCCAGATCCTCGGGTGCAAAATATTGCAGCCAGTTGTACACCTCTCAGATGCGATCCATTCCACAGATCGATTGATGAATTCCGCGTTTCGCGAATAAACGTCGATGGCCCCGTTGAGGTGGAACGAGAGCATCTGCCTTGAGGTATGTTCATCCGTCCATAGATTGCCTGCGGTGTAGAACCGGAACGGTTCCGGCCGTTCGTTGATCCTCTCCAATTCTTCAAACATTCTTTTTCCTTGTCTTATTACACGGAACACCGCGAGCCGGGAGCCGACCTATGAGGAAATCCCCTGCATTCGCGTGCTATTATTTCATAACCTCCATTTCACTATCTGTCCGCCACATCTTAAATGTGCCGTCAACCGGTCCCTTGTAGTATCCCTCGAACAGATCCTTGCCGAGCGTACCGCCGCCTTCATAGATGCCCTCATCAGCAGTATAGGAAAATTCGTTGTTTTCCAGTACTCCATCCATAATGTGTATCGGTTCATTCAATGTATCCAATTTGTCCAGGATCAGAATCCGATACTTGTTATCACCTGAATGACTGACCTTGGCGACAAAGGTAAACGGGTTCCCTTCGGAGTCTGTCCCATCACCTTGCCAGTTCCCGACAAATGGATAATTTGCCTCATTACCGCCTGAATTGGTGTCGGGATTTGTACATGAACCCAAGAATAAACATAATGACAGTAAAGCGATTGATTTGCAGCTTACTATGACAGGTCTCAATTTGAGGCGTTTTTCCATGTTCACGTTTAACTCCTCTGCTCAATATGTCATGGACTGATTGATAACACGAAAGTCATAAGATCCGGCCGTTTGGCGTCCCGTGTATTCTGCGGTTCGGCAAAGCCGTCTTCTCTTGTCAGTTCAATTACAGTTAACAAGAATGAGAAATGAATCGCGTTGCTTTTACAGTTTCTCATTGACATGTATCCACACCTGGCAGTGATAGTCATTACTGCCCGGATTTCCCGGAAGATAGACCTCAAGCTCATACTCGGGGTGTGCGTAACCGGTACCCGGGAACCACTCGTTGATAATTCGCTTGGTGAGGTCCTGAATCGCGCCGGGCATCGGCCCGATAGAATCGAAGATTGCCCATCTGGCCGCAGGAACATGGATGACTTCAAAGTCTTTCGGGACTTCTCTTACCGCTGCCTCCACTCCGACAGCATAGGTAAACTCTTCGGCTCCTGCCCTGCACATCGATACTCCCAAAGACTGAGAACCTGTGACCGTGCGGGAGGATTCATTTCCGATCAGGCCGACAACAGCTCTGAGACTTTTCCTGTCCTTCATGAATTCATCCCAGAACCGCGGGATTTCTGCGAGGCTTTCCCCGCCGGCTTCGGCGAATTTCCTGGACTTTCCTACAACATCAAACGCCGGCTTCTGAACAATTCGACAGTCCATAGTGTGACCTCCCGCAGACACAGAATCCGTCTTTATTACGCGTTTTATATTGCCTTTGCCATCAAGCTTCCCTGTCACCACCAAGGTGGTCGCTGATAATGACCGGGCTTGTCAGTTTCCCATCGCTCTCTAACACACTCCGCGGATTATCGGCGGTGCGTCTTTTGCGCCGACTGCTGGAGCTAATAGTAAGGTGGTTCCCTTATTTTCTTTATAAAGTCCGTAATTATTTCAGCGGATCTTTCCGGTTCGAGCTGGAGCAGGAAATGTTTCGTATTTAGCTCGATCACCTCTAATTCCGGCTTTGCAGTTTTTAGATCAATCACATTATGCTTTTTTATCAGATGGTCTTTCCGGCTGGCCATGTATAGAACAGGAACATCGATTTTTTCGAATAATGGCCGGACATTGACTTTCAAAATGGCCTTCACCCTTGCAGATATAACACGTGGGTGGACCGTTTTAACAGCATCGAGAGCCATATTGACAAAGTCCTTGAATCTCCCATCGACACAAATCGCTCTCAATTTAATCGTCGCCGGCCATAGAGCATAAATCGGGCTTACGGACAGGGGGCTAACCCAGGATGGGATAAATTTGAAAGGATTTTTTGCAAACGTGGCACAGAGTATGACGCCCAATAAGCCATCAGGCTTTTCAGCGGCCGTCATGATGGCAAGGGGACCTGAAAATGACTCTCCAAGGATAATGAACTCATTGTCCCTGGGAATAGCGTTACGCACTATTTCCATTAGATCTTCATATCCGTAAGGCTTATCCACCGGATACGAGACAACCACAGGTTTAATCCAGGCGGGAAGAAACCGCATCATTGGTTTGAAAAGTGTTCCTGTGCCATCCAGCCCGGGCAACAGCACAATTGATATATCCTTCATTTAGACCCATCCGACACTGAAATCAGCGGTGCGAATACTTGCATCCGCTGAACTTATTCAGGTGTGCTTCTCGATATCAAAATCAACACTTCCGACGGCAGGCCGAACGGAGTTACAACCCTTTTGTGGGCTACCAGCCACTCCTGGGAATCTGTGAACGAATCAAGGCGGATGGGGCGGCACCCACCAACGATAGCCGGCTTCAGACGGAATGTGCACTTCCAAAGAGACGATATGATCCGCGACAGAAGGTTGACGCCGCTTGTCAGGCTCGCAAGGCAGAGTTTCCCGTCCGGAACAAGCACGCGACGCGCCTCCGAGAAACAGTGCTGGATGTCTGGCGCTGAGAGGAGATCCAGTACGTAGGTGGACACGACGCAATCGACTGAATGATCGGAGCACGGAAACCGGATAGCCCCATCGGATAACGTCACCTGTGCGCGCTCACCATATGCCGCGAGTCGTTGTTTAGCAAGGTCGATCATGACCGGACTGATATCGCAACCGAGATATTTTGCCGGGGAAGACAGGTGATTCTCAAGAAGACGAGCGGCAAGCTTTCCAGTCCCGCAGCCAAATTCAAATACGCTCTGCATGTTTTGAAAGTCGGTGTGGGCTATCAGGTCATCAAACGCAGCATTTTCATAGAAGCCCTGGCTATCCTGTTTCTCTCCGAAACGGTCGTAGTAAGCCTGTGCAGCCGTTTGACTTAATACTCGCTCCTTGCCGGACAAGCCTGTCTCTCCTTTCTCTCCTCGCAACGCTCGGCATCAGCGGCTGCGCGAACGACCTATGCCATATAACAAGGTACTACACAAAACACCCCACCGATATAAATGACTTGTTCAGGCACTGTCTTGCCCCAATTTGAGACATAGCATCAGGCAACACGTGCCACAACGAAAATCGGGCTTAGTCAGTCCGCTGCACCGGCCTGGTTGGTCGGCAATAACACCCTGGGAATCTTGTCAAATGCTTGCATATACACCAAAGGGGAGTTAATGATGGTCATACTGACCGCTCCTTTCCCGCATCACGAAACAGCCGCCTATAGTCGGCAATGAGCGGCGGCCATAATGACTTCCAATCATCCGGGTCCTTTAACGAAATACGGCGTAATCTGGCTGCCGGTCCAACGGCGCGCCGAAAGCGCGGTCATCTGCAGCGTGTGACGGGCAGCAGCCTTATCGCCCTGTCAAAACCCGATATAACGTGGAACTTGCCCACAGTAACGCTCGTACTCCTCGCTATATACCTCCCGCAAGTGCTCTTCCTCCGTCATCACCATCAAATGTCCCACAACTCCATACAGCACCGCCCATCCCAGCGCATACCAGGACGGCCACAGCAAAACCGTCCCTATTACCAGAAAGCTGCC